>CAYRVS010000041.1:25899-31043 GCA_964427725.1 uncultured Planctomycetaceae bacterium
TGCCAGGGCGACAACGTCGCGGTCGCCACCGCCGCCGGGGCCGATTTCGCCGGGGGCAAAGAACTGGCCGACAAGGTGAAGGATGGCTGGACCGATTTCGACGTGGCGATCGCCACTCCCGACATGATGGGGGTTGTTGGTCCGCTGGGTCGTGTTCTTGGGCCGCGCGGCTTGATGCCTTCGCCTCGCGCCGGGACCGTGACGCAGGATATCGCCACCGCCGTGAAGGAGTACAAGGCGGGTAAGGTCGAGTTTCGTTGCGACGACGGCGCGAACGTCCACTGCGTCATCGGCAAGCTGTCGTTCTCGCCGACGCAGCTCGTCGAAAACGCCGAAGCATTGATGAAGTACCTGCGGTCATTGAAGCCGGCGACCTCCAAGGGGCAGTACATTCGCAACGTCTGCCTGACGGCGACGATGTCGCCCGGAATTCCGGTCGCCGTGTGATGCCCCGTCCGCGTCGGATCGCGCTGGGTTACGCCTAGGCAACGCGATTCCCACGATTCGCCTCTCCGCGAGCCCGGCTCGCAATTTCGATCACCGCGAGCTTGGCTCGCCAACACGACCGGATCGGCCATGAGCAAACTCGTCAAGAACATGATGATCGCCGACCTCCAGGCCGAGCTGGGGGATTGCCGCGAAGTCTTGGTTGTCGATGTCTCGAAGATGACCGGCGTCGCCACGAACAAATGGCGGCTGGAACTGCAGAAGAAGAAGATCCGGGTGCTGGGCGTGCGGAACGCCGTCGCCGGGAAGGCGTTGTCGGACATCGGCCTGTCGGGGGTCCGGGAGGTCTTGGCCGGTCCGTCGGCGATCATTTTCGGCGGGGAGGACATCGTCGCCCTCGCCAAGGAAGTGACGCAGTACGTCAAGTCGATTCAAGAGCTCCAACTCAAGGGGGGGGCGATCGGCGCGACGCCGTTGTCCGCCGATGACGTCGATTCCCTGAGCAAGAGCCCGGGCCGGCGCGAGCTGTTGTCGCAAATCTCCGGTCTGGTCCGCAGTCCTGGTGGTCGCCTCGCGGGGGCCATTCAAGGGGCGGGCGGTCGGGTCGCCGGGTGCATCAAAACCCTCGCCGACAAGGCGGACGCGGCCCCTGCCGCGTGACGCCTGTCTGAGGCGAAACGAGACGAATTCCAGTCGTTGGCTTGGTACCGCAGACTGGTGGATGGTGGTGGGCATCGGACGGGTCGCGAGGCGCGAACGTCGGCAAGTTTCAGAGTCTTGAGTATCGCGAACTGCTACAGAAAGGTCGGGAAAAAGCCATGGCGGAATTCGACGCCTCGATCAAGGACCTGGGCGACAAGATCGTCGGTCTGTCGTTGCTCCAAGCGAAGCAACTGGTGGACTATCTCAAGGAAGTCCACGGGATTGAACCGGCCGGCGGCGGCGCGGTGATGATGGCGGCGATGCCCGCTGGCGGTGGTGGCGGCGCGGCCGCCCCGGCCGCCGAAGAGAAGACCGAATTCGACGTCATTCTGACGGCGTTCGGCGAAAACAAGATTGGCGTCATCAAGGTCGTCCGCGGGGCGACCGGGCTGGGCCTGAAGGAAGCGAAGGATCTGGTCGAAGGGGTGCCGAAGCCCTTGAAGACCGGCATCTCGAAGGAAGACGCCGACAAGCTGAAGGCCGAAGTCGAAGCGGCCGGCGGCAAGGTCGAGATCAAGTAGTCGGCCGATCGGCGTTCGGTCATGGCGGTCGATCCTTCGCGGATCGGATCGACATGCGGAGCGCCGAGTGGTCCCTTGCCGACGACCACCCCGTGACGATGATGGTGACGGGGAACGCCGGGCGCGAGCCGCGAGGCGCGCGCGATGGCCCGAGGGGGGCGTGTCGAGCAGGCCTGTTCGACACAAGTGGCGTGTGAATTGATCTTTCCGATCAGCCAGTTTATCCTGACCGTGGCACGAAGGCGCGGCTCGGCGAACTTAGCGGTTCTCCGGGCCTCCCGTCGTTTGCACCCTCAAGGAGAGACGCGGTGAGGAAGTCGCGCCGAGTTGTCCCGGAGAGCGTGGGATTCCGCTCTTCGATTGGCGGTTCGTTCGCAACGAAACACGACTTGCTCGATTCACCCGTTCCACAACCGCGACCGATCGTCTCGGTCCGCTTCCTTCGAATCACCGCGTTCCATCGTGGAACTCCCTCCGTTGCGGCGCGTCTCGATCTTGCAAGTTCACGTCTCGGTCCTCCTCGGGAGAACCTGGCCGATCGAACGAACCCGGATCGATGTCGCGGGTCGTGGTCATGCATGACTGACCGATCGACTTTGTCCACGGTTCCCCCACCCGCCGACAGGCCCCGAGTTCGACGCTGGTTCGAGGACTTGGGGCCATGCCGCGTTCCGGGGTGATCCGCTTGGCTCGACCGAGGTCGGTCTCCCGCGTCGCGCCCCGTATCCTTCCGCACGGTTTCACCTGGTCCGGTTCTGTTTCATTCGCCCGATGAGGCAGCCCGGTTTCGGATGTTCTGGACTTCGAGGAATCGCCTCGCATGCCCATTCCCGCCATTCGCGTCATTCCCGCCGACACCGAGCGCAATTTCGGTTCGCTGTCGTCCGAGCTCCCGATTTCGGACCTGACGGTCATTCAGACCGACGCCTACGCGAAGTTCCTGCAGCTTGAGCAGGAGCCGCGCGAGCGGAAGGACGAAGGGCTCGAAGCGATCCTGCGCGAAGTCTTTCCGATCGAAAGTTACGACGCGAAGTATCGACTCGAGTACGTCAAGTACGAGTTGGGGAAGCCGCGGTACACCCCGCTGGAATGCCGCCAGCTGCGCCTGACCTACGGTCGCCCGTTCCGCGTCTGGCTGCGACTGCATAAGGAGCAGCCGATCGAGGAGGAGGTCTACCTCGGCGACATGCCGATCATGCTCGGCGGCGGCGAGTTCATCATCAACGGGGCCGAACGCGTCGTCGTCAGCCAGTTGCATCGCAGCCCGGGGGTCGACTTCGTGCAGGGCTCGGAGCCGGGCGAGCGCAAGACCTTCTCGTGCCGGGTGATTCCCGAGCGCGGCAGTTGGATCGAGGTCAACACCACGAAGCGCGAGACGCTGGGGGTGCGGATCGACCAAAGCGGCAAGTTCTCGGCGATGACGTTTCTGCGCGCGATGGGTCCGGAATACGGCCCCACGAGCGCGCTCCTGCGGCTGTTCTATCCCGTGGAAACGGTGAAGCTGAAGGGGGCGGACGCCGCGGCGAAACTGACGGGTAAGTACGCCGCCGAAGACGCGATCTATCCGGTCGGTCACGAGAAGTGCGGCGAGATCATGGTCGAGGCGGGCCATGTGATGAACGCCGCCTTGGCGAAGGAGGTCGCCGAGTCGACCCTCAAGTCGATGGACATCGTCAGTGAATTGACCGATCCGCTGTGCCTGGACAGCATTTTGGAAGACCCGACGGCGAGCTACGAAGACGCGCTGCTGCGGATCTATCAGCGGCTGCGTCCGGGCAACCCGCCGCAGCTCGAGAAGGCGGTCGATCTCTTCAAGGAGAAGTTCTTCGACGTCAACCGTTATCGGTTGGGCCGCGTCGGCCGGTTCCGGATCAACCGCAAGTTCGACCAGGACATTCCCGATTCGGAAATGACCCTGAAGCCGGACGACATCGTCAACTCGATCCGTTATCTGATGAAGCTGCGGTCGGGCGAGGCGACGGCGAACATCGACGACATCGACAACCTCGGTAATCGCCGGTTGCGGACGATCGACGAGCTCGCGTCGGAGGAAATCCGCAAGGGATTCCTCAAGCTCCGCCGCACGGTCCAGGAGCGGATGAGCCTGAAGGACGTCGAGGAGATGACGCCGCGGACGCTGATCAATCCGAAGAGCGTGTCGGCGGCGATCGAGTTCTTCTTCGGCCGCGGCGAATTGTCGCAGGTGGTCGACCAGACCAATCCGCTGGCGACGCTGACGCACGAACGCCGGTTGTCGGCGCTGGGTCCCGGGGGTCTCAATCGGAAGCGCGCGGGCTTCGAGGTCCGCGACGTCCACATTTCGCACTACGGCCGCATCTGTCCGATCGAGACGCCCGAAGGGACGAACATCGGGTTGATTTCCAGCCTGAGCATCTACTCGAAGGTTGATGACTACGGCTTCCTGATCACGCCGTATCGCAAGGTGGTCAACAAGGTCGTCGCGACCGACGTGGTGTGGCTGCGGGCCGACGAGGAATCGCGGGTCTTCATCGCCCCGGCGGATACGCCGGTCGCCGGCGGGAAACTGGCGCACGAGCGGGTGATGGCGCGGTACTCGAACGACGTGGTGTGGATCGCCGCTGCGGACGTGCAGTATCTCGACGTGGCCCCGTGTCAGATGGTCGGGGTCTCGGCGGGGCTGATTCCGTTCCTGGAGCACGACGACGCCAACCGCGCGCTGATGGGGTCGAACATGCAGCGGCAAGGGGTGCCGCTGCTGGTCGCGGAGGCGCCGCTGGTGGGGACCGGTTTGGAGCGGGCCGTCGCCGAGAGCTCGGGGATGGTGGTCCGGGCCGAGAAGGCCGGCAAGGTGACGTACGTCGATGCCGACCGGATCGAGATCGAAGGGAAGAAGTATCCGCTGCGGAAGTACACCGGGCTGAACGAGCGGACCTGCCTGAACCAGACGCCGATCGTGTCGGTCGGTCAGAAGGTGAAGAAGGGGGAGGTGATCGTCGACTCGGCGGCGACGAGCCACGGGGAACTGGCCCTGGGGCGGAACGTCCTGGTGGCGTTCATGTCGTGGGAAGGGTTCAACTTCGAAGACGCGATCATCCTGTCGGAACGGTTGGTGAAGGAGGACGTTTACACGTCGATCCACATCGACGAGTTCGACGTCGAAGTCCGCGAGACGAAGCTCGGCCGCGAAGAGTTCACCCGCGACATTCCCAACGTCAGCGAGAAGGCCCTGCGGCATCTCAACGAAGAGGGGATCGTGCAGATCGGGACGCGCGTCGAACCGGGGGACATCCTGGTCGGCAAGGTCGCCCCGAAGGCGAAGACCGAACTGACGCCGGAAGAAAAATTGCTGCACGCGATCTTCGGTCGCGCGGGCGAAGATGTGAAGAACGAATCGCTGGAGGTCCCCTCGGGGGTCGAAGGGATCGTGATTCACACCGAGAAGTTCTCGCGGCGGATGAGTCTGTCGGAAGCCGACCGCAAGAAGTTCGAGGC
>CAYRVS010000042.1:0-30831 GCA_964427725.1 uncultured Planctomycetaceae bacterium
CCACTTTTCGGCCAATCCACGCAACCCCCGTTTCCAGTCGTGACGCAGCACTAGAGTCTAGAGCAAGAAATGCCGTCAGGATCAGGGGTTTTCTCTGGCACTAGACTCTTGGCTCTCGTCACTAGACGCATCACAAACGCCCCGGTTTCCTAAAAGCGAAAGCCCTGCGCCCTAGCGTGCGAGGCGCGCTTTTTCTCCCACAAGAGACTAAACTCCCTCGGGAAGTTCGCGCCATGGCGGGCGATGAACCGAACGAGCCTTCGACCATTCATACGTTGCCGGCACGATGCGGGTCGTCAGTTACAACATCCATAAAGGGATCGGCGGGCGGGACCGTCGCTATCGGCTGGAGCGGATCGTCTCGGTCCTGCGGGACCTCGAACCCGATTTCGTCTGCCTGCAGGAGGTCGACTCGAATGTCTCCCGCTCGAAGCACCAGCATCAACCCACGCTGCTCGCCGAAGCACTCGGGCTGCCGTTCGCCCTCTATCAGCTGAATGTCGTCGTGCGGACCGGCGGTTACGGCAACCTGCTGCTGTCGCGGTGGCCGTTCGTCGAGGAGCATCAAACGTCGTTGACGTTGCGGCGCTGCAAGCCGCGCGCGGCCCAGTGGGGGATCATCGAAACACCGCAAGGCTTGCTGCGACTCACGAATTTCCATTTGGGGCTGCGTGATCACGAACGCCATTGGCAGGTGCGGCGGTTGCTCGAACACCACGACTTCCGCAATCGCAATGAACTGCCGACGTTGATCATCGGCGACACCAACGACTGGCGCGACACGTTGGAGCGCGGTCCGTTCGCCGTGCATGGTTACCGCCAGGCGACGCATCATCCCCGCCACTTTCGCAGTTTCCCGGCGTGGCTGCCGATGGGTTCGCTCGACAAGGCGTTCCTGAAGGGGGCGCTGACCATCGAACACTGCCGGTTGCTGCGGACGGCGCTCACGCGCGATGCGTCGGACCATCTGCCGCTGGTGGTTGATTTTCGATTGCCCTGAGGAGGGAATCGTTGAAGGTGGAGGGTCGAAGGTTGAAGGTCGGAAAGGGACCAGCGAACGTTCCGCAAGTGGCTCGCGTCCCAGCCTTTCTCTGGCCGTTAACCCTCCACCTTCCACCTTTGACCCCGATACGATTTTCCCGATTCCCCGACCTGGATCGAGAAAACCGAGTTTGCGGATTGGGGGGATTTGGGTATGCTGCTGGAATTGGCGGGTGGATCACGCCGGGCCCGTTGAGCCCAGGCGGGGACACTCCGCGCGGCTACCGGTGGCGGAGCACGCCGCTTCGCGCCGGACGGAAAGGACTCCGTCATGGCAGGCTCGGGTGTCAAACTGCTTCATGCGGCGGGCGTCCAACTCGATGTCCCGCTGCGGGGCGTTGGTAAGGTGCCGCGCGACGCCACCGAACTGCTCGCGACCGCCACACTGGTCGCCTGGGAGCGGCTCGTCGATGCCGCCGTCACTCAGGGGGTCGATGGGCTGCTCTTGACGGGGGACACCTTCGACGCCGCCGCGGAAAGTCTGTCCGCCGATGTCGCGTTACGACAGGGTTGCGAGCGGCTGCTCGAACACGACATTCCGGTCTTCGTCGTGCCGGGGCGACTCGATCCGTTGACGGCGTGGCAAGAGATTCCCGTCCTGCCCGAGAACGTGACCTTATTCGATTCCCCGTGGGACGCCTCGGTCGATCTGACCGATCATGGCAAGCTCCTCGCACGGCTGCTGCCGGTCTCGGCGCAGACCGATGTCTCGCCGCCCGAGTTGCAGCGGATTCAGGCGCAGTCGAAATCGGCGCGCGATGCGGGGGCGGTCGCCGTGGGACTCTTGTGGGAGGCGGCCATCGACGCCGAGGATGCCGCCGCCGTCCCCGCCGGCGAACGTCGTTATGCCGCGCTGAATGTCTTGTGTTGCAGTCAGCACGCGGTCGAGGCCCAACTTCCGGTGACCGACGGCGCGGTGCAACGGCAATCCGCGCCGCAAGGGATGACCGCCGACGAACTCGGCCCGCGCGGGGTGACGTTGCTTCATTTCGATGGTCAGCGGCAGCTCAGCAAACGCTTCGTTCCACTGGGGCCCGTCCGTCGGGAACGACTGACGATCCGGATCGAAGGGGCGCGGCATCGCGACGAACTGTGCGAGCAGATGCTGACGATGCTCGAGGAGCTCCCCGTCACTCCCGGCGAGCAACTGCGGATCATCCGCTGGGCGTTCGGCGGGACGGCCGAGGCGCGGCGACGGCTCGATTTCCACGAAGCCGCCATGCACGAGGTGCTGGAGACGTTGCAGGGGCTCACCGATCAACCGGGCGGGCTGCGATATCTTCACGAACCGGTCCCGTTATGGCACGACCAGGCGGTGACCGCCGAACTGGGAGAGCTCTGGCGCGAGTATCTCGAGTACTTCGATGAGCGCCCGCCGCTGACGCAGGACGAACTGCGGGGGGTCGCGCTGGAGTATCGCCCGCAACACGCCACCCCGGGGGGGACGTGGGAACGCTGGTTGGGTCAGGTCGACCCGATCGCCGTCACTCAGCGGGCGCGGAAGTATGCCCGGAAATGGTTCGCCCACGCCTGATGGTTCCTTCGCCCCGACACCGACGTTGACGACGGACGCCCGCCCGACGGAAGCTCGCGAGACTGCGGATCGCCGACATGCGAATCGACGGCATCGACATCGAACGGTTTGGCGCCTGGAGAAACTTCTCCCAGGCGCTTCATCCGCACGGCCTCAGCGTGATTTACGGCCCCAACGAAGCGGGGAAAACGACCCTGCTGCGGTTCATTCGCGGGGTCTTGTACGGGTTCCCGACCGACGACGCGCCGCAGGCCCGCAAGCAGAAACGGGCAGAACCGATGAGCGGCTCGTTGAAGCTGCGGCATCGCGAGCAGACGTATCAGGTCCATCGCAGTTCCCGAGGTGATGACGCCGGCCTGATCAGCATCAGCGGACTCGACGCCGCGCAGTCCCCCCGCCGACTCCTCGACGAAATCCTCTCGGGGACCGACGAGAAGCTGTTCCAATCGGTCTTCGCGGTCGGCCTGCCGGAGTTGCAGGAGTTCGCGACCCTGGCCGAGGACGAGGTCGCCCGGCACCTGTATGGGATGACGTTGGGACCGCAAGGCCAACTGTTGATGGAGTTGCCGCGGCGGATCGACCGCGAGCTCGACCGGATCTGGCCGAAGGATGGGCATCGCGGACTGGTCGGCGAACTGCAGGAGCGGCATCGCGAACTGACCCAACAAGTGCACGGGCTGCGACCGCAGCGCGAGCGCTACCGCACGCTGGTCCGACAGCGCGGGGAACTCGAACGGAAGATTTCCGGCCTGAAGTCGCGGCATCACGAATTGCAAGGGCAACTGCGCGGGTTGCAGTTCGTCGGCAAGGTTCATCCCGCGTGGCAGCGGACGCGGGAGCTGAAACGCGAGCTCGCGACGATCCCCGATCTGCGCTCGTTTCCGACCGATGGTCTGGGGCGGCTCGATCGCCTCGAGTCGGATCGTGATGCGACGCTGCGGCTGCGCGACGACCTGCAGCGCGAGCTCCGCGAGATCAGCAAACAGCTGCAGGCGACGATCGGCGACGACAGCATCCGCCGGTTCGCGGGGTCGATCCGCGCTCTCAGCGATCAACGCGCCCAATGGGACGACGTCCGGCAGCACATGCTCGAGCTGGAACGTCGGGCCGCCGAGCATGATCGGGAACTCGCGGCGCAACTGGGGCGAATCGGTCCCAAATGGACGTTGCCCCGGCTGGAGGCGATGGTCGACACGCCCGAAGGGCACGGCCGGTTCATGACGGCGGCGACCCAGTACCAGGCGGTCCGCGGACGGACGCATCGCCGGCAGCGGAAGTATCGCCGCTTAAGCGCCGCCTGCCGCGATCGCGAACTCGCGTTGCGAACCGAACTGCAACATCTGGGGGTCGACGGCGAGACGCTGGAACAACCGCTCGAACTGGCGAAAGACCGCCTCGCCAAGTTGACCGAACTCGGGACGTTGCAGCTCAAGACGCAGGAACTGCGGCAACGGTCGGAATCGATCGATCAGCAGATCGAGCGGATGCGGGAACGGCTGGGGCTCCCCGATTGGGTCTGGATTCTGCTGGCGTTCTTCATCCTCGCAGGCGTCGGGCTGTTCATCGCGGGGCTGTCGGCGAGCGTCTCGACGGGCTGGCTGGTCGGGCTGATCTATATGGTCCTCGCGCTCACCGCCGGGGGGACCACCTGGGCCCTGAAGGTGCAGTTCGAGCATGAAATGCAGGATCAGGTGGCGCTGCTGCGCGAGCAGCGCAACCGGTACGACACCGAACGCCACGAGAATGAACGCCGCATCCGCGAACTGATCGAAGCGCACGGCCTGCGGGAACTGCAGGCCAGCGAGCCGCGACGGATGCTCGACGCGACCGATGGTCGGTTGATTTCGCTCGCCGCCGAACGGCTCGCCCAACTCGAGCTGGCCCAACGCGAGTACCAGCGGATTCTTGATCTACGGAAGAAGCTGAGTCTGATTCGCGGCAACTTGCAGGGGTATCAGCGGGAGCTCGCGACGGCCCGCAAAGCCTGGTGCGATACGCTGAAATCGCTCGGGTATGACGAGGTCTTGGAGGTTTCAAAAGCGTTCGAGCAATGGCAGGCGGTGACGACGGCGCGGGAACTCCGCCGCCGCGGCGCCGACGCCCGCCGCGAAATGCGCGGCCTGAACGAAGACTGGGAACGCTTCCGCGGCAAGGTCGAAGACCTCGGCAAGCGGATGCGGGCGGAAGGAATCGACTATCAGCAACCCTTCGCGGCGATCGACCGCTGGCAAGGGGAACTCCGCGCGTGGATCCACAACCGACAGGAGTATCGCCGCCTGCTGAAGGATCGCAAAACCCGCCGCGCCGAAGCCGACGACTTCCAGAAACGGTTCGACGAATTGCAGCAGCAGGTCGCGGCGCTCTTGCAGCAGGCGAATGCGACCGACCGGGCCGATCTCGAGCGGAAGCTGCAACTCTTTCAGCGGCGGCAGCAGGTGGTGTCGCTGCTCGAGCAGGCGACGCGCGATCTCGAATCGATCGCCAAGACCGAACCGGAATTGGCCTTGGTCGAAGAGGATCTGCTGCGGTTCCACGCCGAGACCCACAACGACACCCTGAAGCGGATGACGCGGGAATCGGCGGAGGTCGAACAGCAACTGCAGGAGCTCTTCGAGCAGTTGGGGACGATCAAGCAGGAACTGAAGGCGTTGTCGAGCGATCGCCAGGCGAGCCGCGTCCGGTTCGAGCTGCTGCAGACCCACGAACGGCTGCACGACGCCTGGGAGGATTGGTACGCGACGGCGGTCTCGAACGAGACGCTGGATTTGGTGGGGGCGATGTTCGAGCAGACCCATCAACCCGAAATGCTCGCCGCCGCGATCCCCTTCCTCGAAAGCCTGACCCTCGGCAAGTACCACCGGTTGTGGACGCAATTAGGCCGGCGGCAACTCTTCGTGGATGAAGAGAACGGCACCCCGCGCCCCGCCGAACAACTCTCGGGCGGCACCCGCGAGCAACTCTTCCTCGCGATTCGTTTGGCGATGGTCCGGGCCTTCGCGCGGCAAGGGGTCGAACTGCCGATGGTCCTCGACGACGTCACGGTGAATTTCGACCAGCAACGTTCCGAAGCCGCCGTGAAAACGCTGCTCGACTTCGTCGCCGATGGTCAGCAGGTCCTCGTCTTCACGAGTCATCTCCACTTCGCGCAGATGTTCCAGAAGCACGGCATCGAACCGGTGATGCTGCCCGCCCGCGAACGGCAGGGTGCGGCCGAGCCGCCCGCCGCCTGGGAGGAACGCCTCGCGGGATGATCGCCACCCCGCTGACGTTCCCCCAACGAGCGGCGCGGCGTCAGCCCGCCGTGGGGCGGGACTCGTCGAAGGTGGAGGGCTGAAGGTTGTCGGTCATTCGAGGTGCGTTGCCGACGGTCAGATTCTTTTTCCGACCTTGAACGCGCCCCGTTCGACCATCAAGCGTTCTTCGCACGGCGGGCTGACGCCGCGCCGCTCTCTGGGTGATCGGATCACGCCAAAATCGGGGTGATCACGTGGCCGAAATCGCGTTCCAGCCGGACGCGATCCGGCAAGAACAGGCGGCGGTGGTCGAGGCCCAATTGGTGGAGCACCGTCGCGTGAAGGTCGGTGACGTAGTGCCGATCCTCGACGGCGTGGAAGCCGAGCTCGTCGGTCTTGCCGTGCGCCAGCCCGCCGCGAACGCCGCCCCCCGCCAGCCAGATGCTGAACCCGTACGGGTGATGGTCGCGGCCGTCGGTTCCTTGCGACCCCGGGGTCCGGCCGAACTCGGTCGCCCAGACGACCAGCGTCTCTTCGAGCAAGCCGCGCGCCTTGAGATCCTTCAGGAGCGCGGCGATCGGCTGGTCGACCTGTCTGCAGTTCTGTTCGTGATTGGCCTTCAGCCCGCCATGCGCGTCCCAGCCGCCGGCCCCGCCGTTGGACCCATGGAAGACCTGCACGAACCGCACCCCCCGTTCGACCAGCCGCCGGGCGACGAGCAGTTGTTCGCCGAACGGCTTGGTGACGGCCTGATCGAGTCCGTACGCGGTTTGCGTCGCTTGGGTTTCGTCGCCATAGCGGACGACATCGGGGACGGCGGTCTGCATGCGGAAGGCGAGTTCATACGACTGCACGCGCGCGGCGACCGCGGCGTCATCGGGATAAGCCTCGGCGGTCAGGCGATTCAAGCCGCGTAAGAGGTCGAACTGCCGCAGTTGCGACTCGGCGGAGAGGGTCCCGGGTCGGGTGGCGTAGGGGAGCGGGTTCTGGGGATCGACGTTGAGCCGGACGCCGTCGTACTGCGGCCCAAGGTAACTTGCACGATGACCTTCCTGACCGCCGCAGCAATCGGCGAGCGGGGTCCCCAGCACAACGAATTCGGGAAGATTCTGGTTCAGCGAGCCGAGGCCGTACGCGGCCCAACTGCCGATGGTGGGGTGGAACCCGTCGAGCCGATGCTTGCCGGAATGGAACTGCAACTGCGCGCCATGATTGCTGTCTTCGATCCACATCGAACGGACGAGGCAGAGATCGTCGGCGCAGGTCGCGAGGTGGGGCCACCAGTCGCTGATTTCGAGCCCGCTGTCGCCATGCTTTCGCCAGCCGATCTGCATCGGATAGATGGTGTTGCGGACGAGCCCGTTGGCGTCGGGAGCGACGACCCGTTCATTGGCGAGGTAGGGCGATTTGAGGATCGCGGCGTAGGGGGATTCGTCGATCGTTTTCCCGGCATGCTCGTTGAGGGCGGGTTTGGGATCGAACGATTCGAGATGACTCGCGCCGCCGACCATGAACAGCCAGATGACGTTCTTGATCCGCGGGGGCCGGTGCGGCCCGGTGCCGGGGGACATGGGGGCGAGCTCGGAGGCGCCGCCGTCGCGGGCCAGCATCGAGGCGAGCGCGAGCCCCCCGAAACCGAGCCCGGTGTGATGCAGCCACCGACGACGGGTGATGGAATCGAACATGATGGGGACTCGAAGAGGCATGGTCAGCGGGAGAAAGCCTCGGCCACCAAGGGCTGAATTCTCGCAAAGTGGGAAATCAACGCGTCATCATGACTCTCAACTCTCAACCATCAACTCTCAACTTCTTCCCTACCGCAAGGTCACGAAGTCGTTGTGGTTGAACAGCGTATGGAGCAGATCGGCGTCGGTCGTCGGGCCGGTGGTCGACAGGAAGGTCTGGCAGAGTTCGCGCTCGGCGGAGGTCGGCGGACGACCCAGGATCCGCTCGAACGCCTGGGTGATGAATTCCGCGTGGTCGGTCGCTTCGGTGCGGATCGTCGCCGCCAGGCGTTCCGCCTGCGTCCGGACCAGCGGACTGTTCGCGAGCGCCAGCGCTTGCTGCGGGATGATGCTGCCTGAGCGGCGGTAGCACTCGTTCGGGCTGGCGGCGTCGAACAGGACCAGAAACGTCATCTGCTTTTCGTAGGCGTGCCGGAAATAGAGACTACGGCGGGGGACCGCGTCCCCTTGGGCGTAATCAATGTCGGGGCCCCCCGCCGTCCGATCCAGGGCTCCGCCGATCGCCAGGACGGCGTCGCGGACCGCCTCGGCTTCCAGCCGGCGGATCGAACCCTTCCACAATCGACGATTGTCACGATCGAGGGCCTCGTTGGACTCGGCAAGCGCGGGGGGCGCGCTGGAGGCGAGCTGATACGCGCGCGACATGACGATCGTCTTCTGCAACCGTTTCAGACTCCAGCCATGATCCATGAAGTCGACCGCGAGGGTGTCGAGGATCGGCTGCAAGACCGGGGGGCCGGACCGCAGTCCGAAGTCGAACATCGGTTCGACGAACGGTTCCCCCATCAACCGCTGCCAGACATGATTGACCGCGACCCGCGCGGTAAGGGGGTTGCCACGGTCACCGATCCAGCGCGCGAGCGCCGTACGCCGACCGGTGCTTTCGCGCGGCAGCTCCGTCCCGAGCGGTGTGTATACGCCGTCCGTCAGCTTCAGGGCCTCGGTCACTTCCTGCAGTTGTTTCTCCGCCGCGGCGCGTTGTTCGATCCGCTTGGCTTCGGGTTCGGTCGATTGGTTCGCCTTCAGCACCGCCACGCGCGCCCGCAACTCCTTCTCCCGCCGTTCGGCGGCGGCGGCGACCATCGCGAGTCGCTGTTGTTCCTCGGGAGCAACCCCGGTCGAGAGATATTTCGCGCGGTCGGCCGCCACCCGGGCGATCGTCGCCTGCTCGGCCTGCTCGGCGGCGGCGAGTTCGCTGCGCGCCAACTCGAGGGCCGCGAGCCCCTTTTCCCGGCGGGTTGCCAAATCATCCGCCACGACGGTGGCACCGGCAGTCGTGAGCTCCGTCGTCATCGCGTAGGTGGCGGGAAGCGTGTCGATCGTGATTTGGCGAAACTCGGCGACGCAGTCGTAGGTCCAGAGGGCAATCGCCCCCGGCTCGCGTTCGTGGGGAAGCTGGTAGACGAAGGCCAGCTCGCCATTCACGAAGACGTTGACCAGTCGATCGCGAACGCGGACTTCCAGCAGGTAATCGCGGTCGCGGGTGATCGGGTAGGCCCGCTCCGCGCCGGGGGGATACTGCGTTCCGTTTCGTTCGAGCAGCACCTGGACCTTCGGCGCGGGGGCATAAGCGCTGACGTAAACGCCGCTGTTCCGCGTAGGACCGTGATCATCGAACGAGACGCCGACGGAATGGTAGGTGGATCCGCCGCTCAGGCGAAACGTGGTCGTCAGGCGGAAATCGCGCGGGAAAGTCTGGCGGGTGACGAGCTCGGTTTTGTGACTGACGATCTCGGGTTGCCGGGCGGTCTTCCCGGCGAACGACCATTCGCCGCCGCGCATCAACCAGAGGTCGTCGCGCCAGGTCGTGAAATCGTCGGCGAGGTGCGATAGCGGGATCGCCGTCAGGGCGTCCGCGGGGCCTTGGTCGAGTCGATTCCATGCGACCTCAAATTCGGCGACGCCGGCCGCCTGCTGCGTCACCGCTTCGCGCGCCTTGGTCACTTGCGCCGCCGCCGCCTGCAACGTCTGTTCGACGACGTGGGGCTTGAGCGCCGGGTAGTAGCTTAAGACCGGCAAGGGGATGGTGGTGGGTTCCAACGCCGTCGCGAAGATGCCGGGGAGTCCGGGGTCGAGCGGCTGGTCCTTCACCGGTTGTTTTTCGTTGCCGCGCGTGAAGAGGTAGGTCGGCGTCGTCGGTTGCGCGTCGTAGACCCGGGCGAGACCGTCCTGCAGGATGTCGGGTTGACCGGGGAGGAGGTCGGTCCGGATGTCGTACGGCTCGAAGACCGCCCGCAGGCGATAGAAGTCGGTTTGGGCGATCGGATCGTACTTGTGATCATGGCATTTGGCGCATTCCATGGTGATCCCCAGGAAGGCCTTCGCGGTGTGATCGACGGTGGTTTCGAGCCAGTTGTTGCGGTTGAACTTGTAGTAGTTGCGGGCCAGAAACCCCGTCGCGCGGAGCGCCGCGTCATCGCTGGGCGACACTTCGTCGGCGGCGAGCATTTCCAGGATCATCCGGTCATAGGGCTTGTCGGTTTGAAGCGACTCGACGATCCAATCGCG
The DNA here is from genome assembly GCA_964427725.1 of uncultured Planctomycetaceae bacterium. GTDB lineage: Bacteria > Planctomycetota > Planctomycetia > Planctomycetales > Planctomycetaceae > DSVQ01. Next base: position 10,062 of record CAYRVS010000042.1, read on the forward strand.
CCATCGCCAGATGTGCCGTTGACTGCCGCGCAGCTCCATCCCGAAGCCGTCCCAATCGCTGTAGCGCCAGACGTCCATCCAATGGCGGGCCCAGCGTTCCCCATAAGCCGGCGAGGCGAGGAGCCGATCGACCACCCGCTCCCACGCGTGCGGCGAGTCGTCGGCCAGAAACGTCTGCAATTCTTCGCGTGTCGGGGGAAGTCCGGTGAGGTCGTACGTCACCCGCCGCAGCAACGTGGCGCGGTCGGCGACATCGACCGGGGTTAGCCCCGATGAGCGATGAATCCCCGCGAGCAGCCGATCGATCGCGGTCGCGGACCACTCATCGGGCACGTCCGTCGGCAACTCCGCGGCGCGCGGTGGTTGATAGGCCCAATGATCACGCGGATCGGCGAGGACGACTTCATCGGCGGGGGCGGGGAGGTCGGCGGCGATCCAGCGCGTGAGCAGGTCGATTTGCGCCGCGGTGAGGGGTTCCCCTTCGCCTTCGGGGGGCATCCGCTCGTGGGGATCGGTCGCGGCGATCCGTTTCAGAAGCGGGCTTTCGGCCGTCGACGCCGGCGTCACCACTGGACCGGTGTCGGCCCCGCGGCGCAGCTCCGACACCGCATCGAGTCGCAGCCCCCCTTCTTGCTTCAGGGGCCCATGACACCCGGCGCATTTCCGCGCGAGCAGGGGCTTGATGTCGCGGAGATAGTCGACCTCGGCGGCGGCGACCCACCCGGGGTCCGAAACCGCCACCCATCCGACGACCAGTATGCCCCACCGAGGCATTCGACGCCTCTCCTGCCGACCATTGACGAATCTCCAAGATACGCGAACGCATCAACGCCCGCCAGCGCGTTCTTCGTCCCGCGACGCACGACACGCCAAGAACCACAGCCAGCCTACGACCGAGGGACCTCTGAGGAGGACCGCGGTGGACGTTCCTCCCGTCGGCATGGAGCTGCGGCGATTGTTCCGACATGGACGGGAAACAGACAAACCGTCTTGTCGAGCAGCATCGCTCACGACATGATGTCTACACCCGTCTCGAATCTTGGTCTCTCTTGGTTGTCCGGATGTAAGGAGCCGTCCATGTTCCGACCGCTGCTCGTCATGAGTCTGCTTGGATCGTCGCTGCTGTTGGGCATCACGCTGGTCTGTCGCGCGGAGGAACCGAAGAAATCGGAAAAGACCGAAGAGGATGGAAATCGCGAGGCCCGCTTGCGGGCCATCCGCGAGATCATGCAGCAGATCGCGATGTCGCAAACATCGACGAACGGCAAACCGCTCCCGTTGGAACTCAAATCCGAGCCCCTGTTGCGGTACCGCGACATCACCCGCGGGATTCTCGATTCGGTGATCTTTCGCGTCGGCTTGAAGGGGCGGCCCGCGGCGCTGATTTCCGCAGAGCTGTATGGCCGTTCGGGAAATCGGATGCTGCTCAACCATGAGTTCGTGGCCCTCGACCAACCCGATTACGAGATGCAGCGGGATCAGTTTCATTGGGAGCCGACCGAGGGAAATCTGAAATGGCAGAACCTGACCGAAGACGAAGCGCCCGCGAAGACCGCCCCGCTGCGGCTGGCCCAAATGCGGCGGATTTCCAGTCGCTTCTCGGCGACACAACGCTTCGGCGCGCAGGTGATCGAATTGCAACGACTCCCGACGCCGCTCGATCGGTATCAACCCACCGAGGATCCCCAAAGCGACGGCAGCCTGTTCGCCTTCACCTGGGGCCTCAACCCGGAAACGGTGCTGGTGATTGAAACCCTCGACGGCGAAGCCTGGCGGTTCGCGTGGACCCCGCTGGGCGCCGCCCCGCTCGAAGCCCGGATGGATGACCGGGTTGTCTGGGAACGGCTCAACCCCGCCCTGCATGAAACCACCGCCGCCCCCTACACGTCGATTCACCGGTCGATCGTCATTCCCGCGTACTTCGACGAGTCGTCGGACAAACCGGTCGCGCCGACTCCATGACCGGCGCGGGGTGAGGCGTAGCCTCTGGGGGTTGTCGTCATGATCGTCGGGCGATCGCGCGTCACCACGCTCGTACGGCGGGACCAGCGCGGAGGCGTGCCCCGCCCCGATGCGCGAAGGTTTCCCACCGCCGCCCTTCCCGCGACTCGCGGCATGTTCCGACACGTTCTACACTGAGAACATCGGGCTTCATGATTCGCGGGGATGTTCCGTTCGATGCGTATCGCGCTGGTGCAAACGAATCCCACGGTGGGGGATCTGGTCGGGAACGCCAAGCTGGTCGCCGCCGCGATTGACGAAGCGCGGCACCGCGGGGCCGAGCTGGTCGTCTTCAGCGAACTGGTGATCAGCGGGTATCCCCCCAAGGATCTGCTCCTGCGCGAAGGGTTCGCGGCGGCGTGCGATCGCATGGTCGACCGGCTCGCCACGACGGTTCCGCCCGAGATCGGCGTCCTCATCGGGCATCCGACGACGCGCGGCTTGCCCCCCGATCGGATCGCGAACGCCTGCAGCCTGCTCGAAAGGGGCCGGGTCGCCGCGACGGTCCATAAACTCCTGTTGCCGAACTACGACGTCTTCGATGAACGGCGTTACTTTCGCCCGGCGGATGGCGTCGCCCCGCTGGAGTTTCGCGGCCGCAAGCTGGGGGTGCATATCTGCGAAGACGCCTGGTGGGGCGAAGCCGACACGTTCTATCACCTCGACGCGCCGACTTTTCCCGATCCGGTCGCGCTGCTCGCCGCCGCCGGGGTCGACGTCTTCATCAATCTCTCGGCGAGTCCGTTCGAGGCCCGCAAGCCGCTCCGCCGCGACGACCTCATCGCCCGGCATGTGCGGCGGCATCGGCGACCGTTCGTCTTCGTCAATCAGGTGGGGGGGAACGACGACCTCGTCTTCGATGGTCACAGCATGGTTTGGGACGCGGACGGGCGGAAAGTGCGACAGCTTCCCGGGTTCACGTCGGCGCTGGAGGTCATCGATCTCGAGGCGCTTCCGGCTCCCGTGGCCGCCGCCGATCATCACGACCCAACGGGAGCCCTCCTCGATGCGCTGATCCTGGGTCTCGGGGACTACATGCGGAAATCGGGCTTCACCGATTCGGTGCTGGGACTTTCGGGGGGGATCGACAGCACGCTGGCGGCGTACATCGCGGCGAAGGCGACCGAACCCGGGCGAGTTCATGGGATTATGATGCCGAGTCGGTACAGCACCGACCACAGCGTCGCCGATTCGGTGGCCCTCGCCGAGCGATTGGGGATCGACGCGAAGGTCGTGCCGATCGACGCAGTCCATCGGGCGTACGAAGCGCTGGATGTGGTCGGGGACGAACTGCGAGCGCAGCCGGCGGGGCTCGCCGATCAGAATCTGCAGGCGCGGATTCGTGGCGCGATCGTGATGCTCCGCAGCAATCAGCACGGCTGGATCCCCCTCGCCACCGGCAACAAAAGCGAACTCGCGATGGGGTACTGCACGTTGTACGGCGACATGGCGGGCGGGTTCGCGGTCCTCGCCGATCTCCTCAAGCGCGACGTCTACGCCATCTGCCGGTACATCAACGAAGTCCGCGAGGGTCGCGAAGTCATTCCGCGGAACGTCCTGGAAAAGGCCCCGAGCGCCGAACTCGCCCCCAATCAGTTCGATCAGGACACGCTCCCTCCCTACCCGCTGCTTGATGCGATTCTCGCGGGCCTGATCGAGGAGGAGCTTTCGGTCGCGACGCTGTCGCGAAGTTATCCCCCTGAAACGGTGCGATGGGTCGCGCGGCGGCTCGATCAGAACGAGTACAAACGCCGCCAGATTCCGCCGGGGATCAAGCTCTCGGCCCGCGCCTTCGGGAGTGGCCGTCGAATGCCCATGGCGGCGCGCTACGACTTGGGGGAGTGACCGGTTCGATCGGCGCGCCAATCGAAAGGCACCGACGGGACGTCGCCCGTCGGCTTCGAGATGTTGGGAAGCCGACGGGCGACGTCCCGTCGGACCCGGCGCGCGCCACGCTCCCCCACCAGCCCACCCGTCCGCTATAACGCCCTCCAGCGCCCATCCCCCGCCGCAGGATCGCCCCATGTCCGAACCTCCGGAGTCGCCCCGCGCGCTCCCCCGGCTGTTGTCGCTGCTCGACGGCGTCGCGATCGTCGTCGGGTCGATGATCGGCTCGGGCATCTTCCTCAAGGCGGGGAACGTCGACGCGGCGTTGATGCGGTTCGGCATCGGACCGGTCCTCGGCGTCTGGCTGCTGGTCGGGCTCGTCACGTTGTGCGGCGCGCTCGCGCTCGCGGAACTCGCGGCGATGTATCCCCACGCCGGCGGACCCTACATCTACCTGCGCGAAGCCTACGGCCGGCTCCCCGCGTTCCTGTGGGGTTGGACCGAGTTCTGGGTCATGCGAAGTTGTTCGATCGGCGCGCTCGCCTGCGCCACCGCCCTCTACTTCAACCAGCTCGTGCCGCTGTCGCATTGGGGCCAAGGGGGGCTGGCGATCGGCATCGTTTCGCTGCTCTCGGCGGCGGGCGTGGCGAGCACCCGTTGGAGCGCCTCGATTCAAATCACTCTCACCTGCGTGAAGCTCGGGTTTCTCGGCGTGCTGATCGTCCTGCCGTTCGTGCTGGGCCGGGCCGACGTCACGTTGCTGTCCCCCGTATGGACGCCGACCGCGTCATCCGGCTTTTGGCAAGGGTTGGGGGTCGCCTTGATTGCGGTGATGTGGCCGTACGACGGCTGGATCAACCTCGCCCCCGTGGCCGAGGATCTGCGCGAGCCGCAGCGGAACATCCCCCGCGCGCTGACGTGGGGCATGCTGACGGTGATCACGGTGTACGTCCTCGCGAACGTCAGTTATCACGTCGTCCTGCCGATGGCGGAGATCGCCCAAACCAAGACGATCGCCGCCGATGTCTTTCAGCGGCTGTTCGGGCCGTGGGGAGCCTCCTTCGCGGCGGTCGGCGTGATGTGCTCGACCTTCGGCGCGACCAACTCGAACGTGATCTGCGGCCCCCGCATCTATCTGGCGATGGCCCGCGACGGCTTGCTGCCGGCCCGGCTGCATCATGTGCACACCGCGTGGGACACCCCCGCGAACGCGATCCTCGCCCAAGGGTTATGGACCGTCGTGCTGATCGTCGCCTTTTATGCGTGGAAGGCCGACCCGAAAGCCGCGTTTGACGGCCTGACGGATTCGGTGATCTTCGCCGGGCTGATTTTTTACGGCCTGACGGTCGCCGCCGTCTACATCCTGCGGCGGACGCGGCCCCGACAAGCACGGCCCTACCGCACGTGGGGTTATCCATGGACCCCCGCGCTGTTGATCGGCGTCTACGCCTTCGCGCTCACGCGGCAACTCATCGACCAATGGCGGCAACTGTCGTTCGTGGTGGCGCTGATCGTCGCCGGGATCGTCTACTACACCGTCGTCACCCGTCGCGCCGCATCCGCCGATACGGCGTAGGTCGGGCGCCCCCGGCTCAGGGGCCGATCAGAAGGGCTCGCTTGACCAACATCGAACCGGCGTTTGGGTTGCCCGTGTCTCACGGCGGCCGCGATCCGATCCCTATTTTGTGGTGAAGCTGAGCTGCGCGATTTCTTGATCGGACGGCTCGATGCTGACCTTGATGGGTGACGTGCTCGCGGTGCCGTACTTCCCTTGAAACAAATCCGGGCCGGGTTCGTCGGTGCCCATCATTTTCTGTTGGGGTGTCGGCACGACGGACGGATCGGGATAGACGGCGGTGACGGTGTATTCGCCGGGCGAAACGCCTTGGTGAGTTCCCGTCGTCAGTCGGAAGCTTCCATCCTCATTCGATACGCCCGAGGCGGGATTCCGTGTCGGATCCCCGGGATGGAAAATGACCTGAACCCCCCCGACCGGCGTGCCGTCGACCAGCACCATTCCGGGAATGTCGACGAATGTGGGGCCCTGGTGACACCCGCCGATCGATAAGCTCAGGACGGCCCCCAGGAACAAGGCCGAACGAATCCCCCGGTCCGCCCGGCCCCGGGAACGGAACTTCATCAGACAAGCCTGCAACATGGTGAATGGATCCCAAGGGCTCACGTCGCGGGGTGTCGTCCCCCCGTCTCGGAGCGTCAACTGCTCATGGATCGCCGTAACAACGATGGAATTCAGGTCGGCGATTCGGCATGCACCCCGATGGTCGGAGTGGTCATGCCGATCACCGTCGCGTCCGACGCACACACCTGCGATGCAAGACGCGTCGGCGGGTGGGGCATCCGCTCCGACAGCCGGCGCGCCCAATGACCGGCCGAGACACCCTATTGCAGCCCGACCGTTTCCCCGCCGTCGCGCGAGAGGAGTCCGGCGAAGACGATCACCGACATGTTTTCGGACAGGAACGTCACCGACCCATCCCCCATCAGCGCGTGGACTCCCCCGGTATGGAACGAATAGGGGTTGTTCTCGTTGTAAATATTGATGAACGCGCAACCCGCCTGGCCGGGATTCGCGATGGTCGCCCCGCTCAGCCCACGCGCATGCCGCGCGACGTTGACGTCCCCGAAAAAGGAGTTCAACCCCAACCCCCCGTCGGCGAGCGTGCTCCCCGGCGTCGGCTGACCGCGGAAGTACCGTTTCTGTTTCCCCGCCAGTTCGATCAAACAGATCGTGTTCGACAGCCCGTCGGTCACTTCCGAGAACTTGATCTTCCAGTTTTCCTCCCGGTTGTAGGTGTCGTCCACTCGACCAAAAAAGGCATTGTGGGTCGTGACGGACGGCAAACCCGCACAAGCCGCGAGCGAACTATGCAGCCCGCGGAGCGGCACATAGTCCGTCCGCGGCATCACCAGGGGTTGACCACTCAGGATGCCGACCGTCTGAAAATACGGACCATAATCGGACGGCGGATTGCCCGCGGTCGAAGGACAAATGAACGCCGGAATCTGCGTGGCCACAAGCCCGGGATTCAACGTGCCGTACGGTGTCGGCATGTTGACCGGGTCGATATAGGAACGCTTCATGTCGAACTGCTGAAAGAAGGGCGCCTGGTCGATGTACGGGAGCAGATGCCACAGCGTGCTGAAGGTCGTTTGTTGACCATACGGATTGCCTGTTGGCCATCCGCCCGGGTACTCCGCCTGCCTGATCGCGCGATTCCATGCGGGCACGAAACCGTACGATTGCTCGTGATTGTGTACGGCCAGTCCGAGTTGCTTCAGATTGTTGCGGCACTGGGTGCGGCGGGCGGCTTCGCGCGCCTGTTGGACGGCGGGGAGCAGCAGGGCGATCAGGATCGCGATGATCGCGATCACGACCAGGAGCTCGATCAAGGTGAAACCACGGCGGGGCGCACGAATCCGCGGCTGGTGCATGACCAATCCTTTCTGAGGTGCCGAACAGAGTGTTCAACGGAACATGGCGAAGGGAGTTCCGCCAAGACGCGGCGGGAACTTGGATGGTACTTGGCGGCAGCCCGAATGCCAAGGAATTTTTGATGAGTTCCGACGGTCCCTGACGGTCGAACTCGGAGGGAACAGCCGCCGAGGGAGCAAGTGGCGCTCAATGGTCAGGGACCGACCCACCGCCCGAACTTGATGATCCCGTGATGCCCGTTCCCGGAGGCATCCTTCAGTTCGTCCCCTTGCCCTTCGTCGCAGCGGTAGAGGGCGAGCGTGTCGGCGTCGAGGTCGTAATCGGTCGTCGGCGTGAAGGCTTCGCGGTACTTCGCCCCCTTCGAGACCCGCAGCCGTTGCAGAACTCCCGCCCAGGGATAGGCAAAGTTGTGCGCGTCTCGGCCCAAGATGACATGTCGGACCACGCCCGGGGGCGGCTGTTGCCCCTGTTCGGTCCGGCTGGTCGGTTGACCATCGAGGTAGAGGGTCGCCCGACCTTGTTCGAAGACGGCGGCGACATGCAGTGGTCGCAAGCACCAGTCGACCCAGGGACCAAACTCGCTGACGGCATGGACCGCCGGCCCGGTGGGGCCGCACGCCGCGAACCATCGCGTTCGGTCGTTATCCCCTTCGCCGAGGCGCGTGAAGTCTTGTTGCAGATAAATCGCGCTCAAGGAATGGCCGTCCACGAACACGAGTTGCGTGTGCTGACGACGAATCGGGTCGATGATGAGGTTGGCTTCGACGGTGACCGGTTCCTCGGTGGGCAACGATAGCGTCGGGATCTCGACGCTCGTATGCGTGCCGTCGAACTCAAGACCACGACGCGGCCCCAACGCCGGCAGGTTGACGGGCATCGGGGCGGAGCCGTTCAACCGCAGGCTGACATCGGGCGGCAAGACCTGTCGCATCGTCACGACCTCGCGATTCGTGATCCCGTACCCGTCATGGGTATAGGGCACAAGGCGTTTCGGCACGCGCCCGGCGCGGAACACGGCCGTCAATCGCTCGACATCGCCGCTGTCGGCCTGGAACACGACGCTGCAACTCGCGGGGAGTTCGCTGACACGGGCCAGATCCTCATGAATCTTTCCGTAAAACTGCAGCATCTCCAGGTCACGAAGGTTTCCCCATGTCTCCGGGGATAGCATCGGGACGAGTAGAGTCGCCAGACTCAACAGCCGCAGGTGACGGCAGGTCGTCAAGGGGGACAAATCGGGGTACGGGCTCCGCGGGTCAAGATATTGCAGCGTCCGCAGGCGCGGCAGGTCGCTCAGGAAGGCCAGCCCGTTGGTCGGCAGCGGGCCGCCGAGATTCACGGAATCCAACCGGGTCAGTGCCGCCAAGGCCTCCCAACCGGCATTGCTGGTGAACGATAAATGTGTCAGTTGGATATGCTTGAGGGCCGTCATCCGCGCGATCGCCTTCAAGCCGGAATCGGTCACCGGACAACCGCTGATCGCAAGCGACTCGATCCGCGTGCACTTCGCCAAGATTTCCAATTCGGCATCGGCGAAGCGCGGGTTGTCGACCGCCTGTACCTCGTGCAGATGGAACTCGCCCTGCGGAATCGCCCCGGGATCGGGTACGTCCAGCGTGCGGCCCCCGGCATGTACGACGACCCGCGCCCCGACATCGAGCAGCCGGTTCACCGCCGCCCGTTCCGCGGCCGGATCGATGGGCGACAGCGGCAGCTGCGGGCCATGGGTCGTGATGAACTCGTGATACGGAAGCGTTTGCAAGCTCCCGTCGTCCCGCTCGACCACCGCGACCAAATGCTCGGTCGCCCGCGGGCTGTGATGCAGCAATTGGCCGCCGGGCGAGAACGTGGCCCATTGGTCGTTCGGCAGCATCACGGTCGTCCACCGCGACGCGCCTTCGGCGTCGTTCCACGCGCGCACCAGTCCCAGTCCCGTCGCGGCGACGATGCTGCGGCCGGCTTCGCTCCAGGTGATGTCCAGCGGATCCAAAATCGGCAGCGCGGGTTCCGGCCCCCGCTCCCGATGCTCGCGATGGACCGACAACATCTGAGCATTGGTGGCCCAACGCGGCTCGGTGGGGTGGATGGCGCAGCCGAGAAAGAATTCGGAACCCTTGTCGAACTGCCCGAGCAGCGCGCCGCGACCCGTTTCATAGAACTGCAAGATCCGCCCTTCGTCGACCACCAGCCAGCGATTATCGGGCGAGAACTTGATGGCACGAGCCTTCACGCCGGGAATCGTCAAGACCCGGGAAGGTTTGGAGGACTCCCAAATCTGAATGTCGGTTTGGTCGTGGTTCGGGGTGACGGTGCTGACGGCGAAGCGCGTGCCGTCCGCGCTCAAGCCGAGGCCGAACACGATCGGGTGCGGGCCCGTATCGACTTCCACCGGCCGGCCGGACCCGCGCGTCAGGTACACCGCGTGTTGGGGCCGGCCCGGGGGATGCGTGACGAACAACTGCGTGCCGTCCCGTTCCGCCAACGCCAGTTGTTCGATGGGCAGGGGGGGCGTCAGCGACGTCGAAGTCGGCGCTTGCAGGGGGAACCGCGACAGATCCAGATCCAGCCGATGTTGTCCCTGGGGGCCTCTGAGGACCACCGCCGCCTGCTTCGGCGCGGCGCTCGGGTGGACCCTTTCAAAGCCTGCTTCGGGAAGCGACAACTGGCTCGCGACCTGACCATCGGCCCGCAACAGCCAAAGTTTCGGTCCGCCCAGCGCGCCCACCAGCCGCTGGCCGCCGACGAGATAGCTTTGTTCGCCGGCGTGCCAAAGCAGGCTCATCAGCGCGTGTCGGCTGCTGGGTAACGCCGCCGTCACTTGCCGTTTTTGTCCCTCCCAAAGCAGGAGCTCTCCCGTCGGTTGGGCGATGGCGGCGTACGCGCCGTCACCGTTCCAGGCGAACGTTCCGAAGCCAGTGGGCACGATCGAAGGGGATTCCGCGCCGGTGTCCGCATCGACCACTCGCGTGGCATGGGCGGTCTGCCCCACGAATTCGTGCGTGCCGGGACGCCAAACGCCGCGCCAGCTGCGGGACGCTTCCAGGGTTTTGTCGATCGTGCCGTCGGAGTTCAACAACCACGTCCGCTGACCGGGCCCGGCCGCCAGGAACCAACGACCATCCGGTGACCATCCCCGGGAGGCCTGCCCCTCGGACATGACCTCGGCCTGCGGGACGGTGGCCGTCACCTTGGCCTCGGCGTCGCGAAACTCGATCCGCGGGGGCTGGGGCCAACCGACGACGAACCGTGGTTCACTCGGATGCCATTCCACGAACGGTGTCGCCGCGGTGGGGACCGTCTCTTCGGTGACGAGGGTGCCCTCCGCGCGCCAGAGTCGCAGCGAGGAACCGTCGGCCGTGACGATGAGCCGGCCATCCGCCGACCAGCGGACGACGGGCGCCGGATATTGATGTCCGCGCAGGGTCGTGACGGGTCGGGCGTCCGGCCAACTCCAGAGGATCGCGCCGGTTCCCGAGGCGTCTCCGCCCCCCAGGGCGAGCAACGTCCCGGCGGGATTCCAGCCCGCCAAATCACCGGTGGGTCCACAGGGCAGCCGCGGCCCCCATCGCGACGTCTCCCGATCGAACGATTCCAATTCGGTGGTTCCCATCACGCGCCAAACCAGCCAGCGATCATCGGGGGACCAAGCGAGATCGGCCTGACGACCGTGACCGGTCACGGGAAGCGCGCGCTCGAACTTCCATTGATCCTCGATGCGCTGATAAATCCGGATGCGACCATCGTCGCTGAACACCGCACAGCGATCGCCGGCATGGTTCCACTCCAGACGATGGATTCCCCCCCGAGGCGTCGTCGATTCGAGCTGCCAACGCCGGATTCCGGGAAGCGCCGTCGGTCTCGGGACGATTCCCGACCATGTCACTTCCTCCGGTCCCGGCGGCCATAACACGCTCCCCGGGTCGGGAGCCTCGCTTGCGGCGGAGCCCCCGTTCCGCGTTGCGGCGGCGACCGCGGCGGCCTTGGTCGTGGACTTGTCCGAAGTGGTCTTTCCGGACGAACGCGGCCAGAACCCGATCGCCAGTCCCAACAGGCAGACGATCGCTCCCGCGAGCAGCCAGCGCGTGCGCTGGGCTTGACCCCGACGCTCGCGCGCCCGATGGCGCGTCGCGATCGACGGCTCCAGCGCCGTCGGCAGATGGAGCGACGAGGCGGTCGCCGAGTCGAGTCCCGCCAGCCGCGTTTCCGACCCGCGCGGTCCCGCCGCGGGGCCGCTCCCTCCCGTCACCACCCGGTCCCCGGAGCCGGACACCACCGGCGCGATCACCCGCACGCCGGACGTGATCGCCCGCAGCGCCACCAACACTTCCGCCATCGACTGGTAACGATCGTCCGGCCGCTTGGCGACCATCCGTTGGAAGCAGACGTTCGCCCCTTCCCATTTGGCCATGGGGACATCGGGACCACGCGGCAATGCGGGGATGGCCGCCTCGCGATGGGCGAGAATCCGCTCCATCAAGGTCCCTCCCGGGTAGACCGCCTCCCCCGCCAACAGGTAGTACAGCGTGCAGCCCAGACTGTAAATGTCGCTCCGTTCGTCGGCGTGCTTCGTATTGAGCGCCTGCTCGGGGGACATGTAATCGACCGTCCCCATCACCGCGCCGGTATTGGTCAACTCGGCCCCTTGCGCGCTGTCGTTACCGGTCGTCGACAACCGCGCGAGGCCCATGTCGAGGAGTTTGAGCGTCCCCTCCTGGCTCAGCAGCATGTTCGCCGGCTTGATGTCGCGGTGGATCACCCCTTGGGAATGGGCGAACTCCAAGCCCGTCGCCGCCTGACGGATCAGCTCGAGCGCCTGCGGCAACGCTAAGGGGCCGCGCTCTTTGACGTACGACGACAGATCGCGACCGGCGACGTACTCCATCACCAGATAATGGACGCCCGCCGCCTCGTCGGCGTCGAACGCGGTCACGATGTGCGGATGGGTCAGCCGAGCCGCCGCCTCCACCTCCCGCTGAAACCGTTGGAGCAAATCCTTCGTCTTGACGAGGGCAGGCGACAGGACTTTGAGGGCCACCACCCGCTTCATGCGGCGGTGCTCGGCCTTGAGGACCATCCCCATCCCCCCCTGGCCGAGCTTCTCGGTGACCAGGTAGTTGCCGAGGACCAGCGCGCGGGCTTTCCCCGCCAGAATCTGTTGGGCTTGAAACCGGGTGAACCGCCGGCGTTCGAGCAGCGCCCGGGCGACCTCTTCACCGGTCGTCAGTTGCGGCGGCAAGGCGTCATCGGCGGCGCGGGCCTCTTCCGCCGCCATCAGTTCGGCGGACACGATCGCCAGCCAAAATTCCGACCGCGTCATCGTCACATTCCAGGAGACAGCCCCACGTTCCGCCCATCGTAACGTCTCCCTCCCGGCTTAGCCCCCGGTCACCGACCGGGCACCGCGAACCCTGCGGCAGGCCGCCGAACAATACCGCACCTGTTCCCAGACCTTGGCCCACTTCTTCCGCCAGGCAAAGGTGCGACCACAGACGGGGCACAGCTTCTCGGGGAGCTGGGGTTTCTGGTGCGTCACGGACCGCGGCCCAAAAGATGACGTCACAACGGAACACCGCGTTACGGCAGAAAGCCTTTTTCGCGAAGCTCGGTGATGTTCTCCGCGGCGCTCCGCATGACCCGTTCCGCCGCGTACCGCATCACCGCGAGTCCCGCGCAGCCGGCGGGCGCGACCAGGATCGCCTGCCGATCCTCATCCGCCTGATCGAGTTGGCGATTGAGCCGATCGACCGTCTCCTCGACGCTGTCGCTCATCACCTGCCGCGACAACGACCGATTCTTCAGCCGCAGATGCGAGAACGACGCCGACCGCGCGAGGAGATATCGGGCGATCCCCGCTTCCGAGGACTCGTCGTCCCCGTCGAAGAACCCCTCGAATTCGGGCTCGGTGGTGTCGGGAGTGATGATCATCGGCCGGGTGATCTTCACCAACCCTTCCCGCAGGCCGACCATCTCGCCGGGTTGCTTGGGTTGCACCACCAAGTAGTACGGCAGCTCCGATTCCCCGAAGGTGAAGAGCCCGTACGACACATCCCGCGCGATCCGGATTGCGTCCCACGCGGCCCGAAACCGGCGTTCATGATCAAAGGCGTCAAACGGCGACACGCAACAACTCCTGCGGGTCGCGGCGGACAACCCGATCGATGCTTAGGATTTTAGTTGAGTCGATCGCGGCGCGGAACGCAACGCGCGGGCGAGCAAACCCAGTTCTGGGAGGGCCAGACGAAGCAGCCCGAGAAAACCTGGCGGAGTTTGCGATCCGGGCGGGATTGTACGTAGGACAATACAGGAGGGGATGGCAGATCGATCCAAAAAGAGAATGAATCGTGCCGTTTGTTTGAATTTGTCAATGTACTTCCGCCGGCAATAATCCTTGAGGGCACAGTTCCATCAGACGCCTCTGGTGACGGATTCACTCCCATGTCCGCATTCGAGGATCAAGACGCGGTCGTCCAGGCGAAGCGGCTCGAAGCCGCCGCCGATTCGCTCACGGAACATCGCGCACCGCCCACGTCCCACGACGGCGATCCGTTTTTCGTGGTGGGGATTGGGGCGTCCGCGGGGGGCCTCGAAGCGCTCGAACAGTTTTTCGAGCATGTCCCCGAGGATTCCCGGCTCTGTTTCGTCGTCGTGCAGCATCTCTCGCCCGACTTCAAAAGCATGATGGATGAGCTGCTGGCCCGGCGAACGCGAATCGACATCGTCCAGGCGGAGGATGGGATCGCCCTGCGGCCCAACGCCATTTTCCTGATGCCCCCCCGCAAGGAGATGATTCAATCGGGGCGCCGGCTGTTCTTGACCGACAAGGATCCCAGCCAAGGTTTCGCCTTGCCGATTGATCGGTATCTCCGTTCGCTGGCGCAGGATGCGGGAATCCGCTCGGTCGGGGTGATTTTGTCGGGGACCGGCAGCGATGGTTCGCGCGGAATCCGCGACGTGCACGACGTCGGCGGACTGGTGGTCGCGCAAAATGAGGAGTCGGCCAAGTTCGACGGAATGCCCCGCAGCGCCCGCGAAACGGGCCTGGTCGACTTGGTTCTGCCCCCCGCCGAAATGCCCGACGCGATCCTGAAATTGGTGCGGATGCGGCGGCTGCCTGATGCGTCCGGCGAAGGTGCCGTCGCGGTGCCCGAAGTCGGACTGCAGGCGATCTTTCGGATGCTGCGGACCGAATACGGCATTGATTTCAGTCAGTACAAACCGAGTACGGTCTCGCGGCGTGTGGAGCGCCGACTGCTGCTGAATCAGTCGATGGATGTCGGGCAGTACGTCGGGTTGCTCGCGGAGAACGGCGCGGAACTCAATCAGCTTTACAAGGATCTGCTGATCGGCGTGACGCAGTTCTTCCGCGACCGCGAAGCGTTTCAACGACTCGCGACGAACGAGCTGCCGCGGTTGTTGTCGGCGATCACGGACGAACAGGAGCTGCGGGTCTGGGTCGCGGGCTGCGCGACGGGGGAAGAGGCCTACTCGCTGGCGATCCTGATCCATGAGCAGTTGATCGCGACGGGGCGGCATCCGACGGTGCGGATTTTCGCCACCGACGTCCATCGCGCGTCGCTCGAATTCGCCAGCGCGGGCGTCTACTCCGAAGAGGCGTTGACGATGGTCAGCCAACAGCGCCGCGAGCAGTATTTCCTGCGCAAAGGGGAGGCGTATCAGGTCGCGCCGCAACTCCGCAAGATGATCGTCTTCGCCCCGCACGACCTGCTGAAGGACGCCCCGTTCACCCGGCTCGACCTGGTGACCTGCCGCAACCTGCTCATCTATCTGCAGCCCGCGGCGCAGAAGAAAATTCTCTCGCTGTTTCACTTCGGGCTGAAGACCGGCGGAATCCTGTTTCTCGGGCCGAGCGAAAGCCCGGGCGATCTCCTCGACGAGTTCGAACCGGTCGACGACCACTGGAAGCAGTATCGCAAACGCCGCGACGTGCGCTTGCGGACGGAATTGCGGACGTTGCTCCCTTCCGCCCCCATGCCGATCCGCGGGGCGGGGCCCGGAGGGGGCGGCGGCTTCGCCTCCGATCGGATGCAGCAGGCCCTGTACGACCGGCTGCTCGAAGAGCACATGCCGCCGAGCTTCCTGGTCAACGACCGCAAGGAGCTGGTCCACACGTTCGGCAGCGCGGGGAGACTGCTCCGGGTCCGCGACGGGCGGTCGTCCAATCAGATTCTCGATCTCGTCGACCAGGAACTGAAGCTGGTCCTGTCCGGCGCGCTCGCCCGGGCCGAAAAGCAGCTCGCCCCGGTCGTCTTCACGGGGTTGCGGCTGCCGACCGAAGCCCACGGCGAGACGCTGTCGCGGTTGACGGTCAAGCCGCTGCAGGATCGCCTGTCGGGCCTCACGTCGTTCCTGATCCTCGTGGAGGACCTGAACCTCCCGGCCCCGCCGCCCGAGGAGGCGGCCATCGACTTCGGCGCCGCGACCCGCGAGCAGGTGCAAAATCTCGAGCAGGAACTGCGGCATACGCGCGAAAACCTGCAGGCGATGATCGAGGAACAGGAGTCGAGCAACGAGGAACTTCAGGCGACCAACGAGGAACTCGTCGCGTCGAACGAGCAGTTGCAAAGCACGAACGAAGAGTTGCACTCGGTGAACGAGGAGCTCTACACCGTCAACGCCGAGTACCAACACAAGATCGACGAACTCACCCTCGTGACCGCCGACCTGGAGAATCTGCTGCAGGCGACCGACGTGGGGATCGTCTTTTTGGACCGAAATCTCTGCATCCGCCGGTTTACGCCGCGGATCGCCAAGTTGTTCAACCTGTTGCCGCACGACGTGGGGCGGCCCCTCGGGAGCTTCGTCAGTCGGCTGGAGATGCCGCTGACCGACCCGCTCGAGCAAGTGCTCCGGACGGGCCAACTCGTCGAGCGGGAGGTCCGCGACATCGACGGGCATTCCTATTTCCTGCGGATCATGTCGTACCGGATCAACGACGCCGCCGGGGACGGCGTCGTCGTCTCGCTGATCGACATCTCGTCCCTCAAGCGGGCCGAGTCGCAGTTGCAGCACCTCTCGGCGCTCGTCAAATCATCGGCCGACGCGATTATCGGCAAGGATCTCGAGGGACGGATCGTCAGTTGGAACCGCGGGGCCGAGGAGCTGTTCGGGTACGCGGAACAGGAGGCCCTCGGCCGCTCCGCCGACTTTCTCTATCCCGCGGGCTCGACCGAAAATTTCCGGGACATCATCGACGCCGTCCGCGACGGCGAATCGATCAGCATGGAACGCCGCCGCATCCGCCGGGACGGCACGGTGATCGACATCCTGCACACCGTGTCCCCCATTTTTGATCCGCATCAACGCGTGATCGGTTTGTCGACGATCTCGCGGGACATCACGTCGCGCAAGCGGGACGAAGCCGCGATTCAAGTCGCGATCCGCAACCGCGATCACTTCCTGGCGATGCTGTCGCACGAACTCCGCAACCCCCTCGGCGCGATCCTCAACGCGATGCAGGTCCTCGATTGCGTCGCCCAACCCGACGAGCGATTCATGCAGGCCAGCCGCGTGGTCCGCCGGCAAGCCGAACAGATGGCGGTGCTGCTCGACGACCTGCTCGACGTGGCCCGCGTCACCCAGAACAAAATCGTGCTGCAGCGCGAGGTCCTCGACCTCGCCGACGTCATCGAGGACGCGGCGACGATCATCCGCCCGCTGACCGTCGAACGCCGCCAGTCCTTGCAGGTGCTGAAGACCGATCCCGGGTGTCTGGTCGAAGGCGATCCCGCCCGACTGCAGCAGGTGGTCGTCAATCTCCTGAAGAATGCCGTGAAGTATTCCGGCGATGAAGCCGCGATCCGCGTCGAACTCCGGTCCATCGCCGACGAGGCGCTCATCATCGTCAGCGACAACGGACTCGGCATCGCCGCCGAGATGTTGCCCCATATCTTCGAACTGTTTGTTCAGTCCCACGCCTCGGTCGATCGCTCCGACGGCGGATTGGGCGTCGGCTTGACCTTGGTGCGGTCGATCGTGGAACTGCATGGGGGCCGCGTCGAGGCCCGCAGCGAAGGACCTCAACGCGGCAGTGAATTCACCGTCCGGCTCCCGCGTCTGCCGGCCCCTCCCGCGAACATCGCCGCCGCGCCGGCGGACGCGCCGGCGGAGACCTTGCCGTTCCGCCCCTGCCGCATCGCCCTCGTCGAAGACAACGACGACAGCCGCGTGACCTTGAAGATGCTGCTCGATTACGAAGGTCACGAAGTCCGCTCCGCCAGCGACGGTCGCGAAGGGCTCGATTTGATTCTCGCGTGGCGGCCCGAGGTCGCGATCATCGACATCGGCCTGCCCTTGCTCGACGGCTTCGACGTGGCTCGTCGAGTCCGCGAGTTTCAACGCGAACATCCCGACGCGGCGATCCACCTGATCGCCCTCACCGGTTATGGCTTACCGACCGATCGCGAAAAAATCCTGGCGGCGGGTTTCGATCGCCATTTCGTCAAGCCGCTGAAACTGACCGACCTCTCCGACGCGATTCGTCGCTTGGGTTGACCGACCGGAACGCATGCCGGGCGGCGCGACAGCTCCTCGTGACATGATCGATGGTCTGCCGGCCCGCGCGCGCTTGACCGCTCGTCATTCGTGTTCGGCGCACGGCCTTCGGTGGCTTCTAAATCGAGAGGACCCACATGGTCCAGTGCCGAAAGTCCAGTGTCTAAGAGCTTGGGAAAAACCCATCAATTCGAGGGTTTCTTGCACTAGACTCTCGGCTCTCGGCACTCGACCAATCGCAAAAAACCATCCAAAGTCAACAAAACGAAGGCCCTGTTTTCGGCGGAAACGAGGATTGTTTGCACGCCCGGGTGTGATACCATGATCACGTTCCAGTCTGGGGCACACACGGACGTGTCCGTCACCGGCAAGACGCTGGACCCAGACGCGATGGATCGCCCGGGACGAATCCCCGCACGCTTCAGCGGGGCCGCCGCGGTCGGTCCCGCGTCGTCCGCCAAGGAGGGTTCCGTATGCTTGTCTTGTCCCGTCGGCCCGGCCAAAAAATCGTCTTTCCCGGCTTGGGTGTCACCATCGAAGTCCTGCGCGCCAAAGGCGCCGTCACCCGGTTGGGGATCGAAGCCCCCGCCGCGGTCGAAGTGCTGCGCGCGGAAATTCAACGCGACGCGCCGGAGGCTTCCCCGGCCGTCACCCCCGAATCGCGTCACGCCGCCCACGAACGGCGCAATCGCCTCAATACCCTGATGCTCAAGCTGCAATTGCTGCAACGGCAACTCGAGACCGGCCGCGACCAGAACCCCGCGGCGGAACTCGCCGCGCTCTGCCAGGACTTGAGCGAACTCGAGGGCACGACCGACGACCTGGCTCCCACCGGCGGCCGACCGTTGCGGGTCTTGGTGGTCGAGGATCAGGCCAACGAACGGGAACTCTTCGCGCGCTGCCTGTCGCTCTCGGGCCTGGAGGTCGCCCAAGCTGCCGACGGCCGCGCCGCGTTCGATTATCTCCACGAGCACGAGCTGCCCGATCTGCTGCTGCTCGACATGCGGATGCCCGGGCTCGACGGCCCCGAACTGCTGCGACTGATCCGCGACGACATTCGGCTCCAGACCCTCAAAGTCTTCGCCGTCAGCGGATCCGCCCGGGAGGAATTCGCCGAAACCCTACCCGTCGACGGCTGGTTCCCCAAGCCGGTCCGCATCGACGCGCTCCTCACCGCCGTCCAGGCGACCACGCCGCCACGAACCATCATGGCGTGAGAAGACGGGGCTGCGAGCGCCATCCTCGGTGAATCGCTCGAGGTACGTTGGAATCGGCTTCGGCCGCCGCCGGATGCGTCTGGCGGCGGCGATGTCCCGGCGGCGTCACGACTCCCCGATCACTCGCCCCCCGTGGTCGCGCGCCACGTCGGCCGCAGTCGATACGTGAACGCCCCCAGCAGGGTGCCGTCGGGAACGTCGTGACAACCGCGGCACTGCTCCACCGAGCGCAACGCGCCGACCGCGCGGAATTCGGTCCCCGTCTGCTCCGTCACCAGATTCGTTCCGCCCGCCAACTTCGCAAGCGCCCGTTGCTCGAACTCGACGAGCGGCCGCGTGGGGAAGTTTTCGTGCGTCAATTCTTCGAGGTTCGGGAGTGAATCGCTTTGGTAGACGGCGGGGGACGTCTCTTTGAGCAGGCTCACCAATTCGAGTTCGGCGACCTCCCAATGCTCACCCAGTAACGACGGCTCGGGAAGTTTGCGGAATGCGTGCGATTGAAACCCGACCGCCAAGAGCTTGCCTTGGGAATCGCGTCGCGCTTCTCCTAACGATTCGGGGGCGAAGAACGACATTTGTCCGGCGAGATCCCGAACTTCACGAGTCCTTGCAGGACCTGCCAAGTGCCGTGGAGGTCATTGACCTCCCAGCGACCGAACCATGCGCCGTCAGGCTCCTGTTCGCGCCAGACGTCATCGAGGGCGCGTTGCAGCCATGGCGCGTTCCGATCGACGTCGACGTACGCCGCCGCTTCCAAAATCCGGGCGGTGATGTCGGGCCGACTCGGGTCGATCATCGCGTTGTGATCGGCGAAGGGGACTTTCGTGAAGACTTCGCGGGGTGGTCGGCGTCGAACGTCCACCGTCCGCCGGCGCGACTCACTCTCCCCGTCGGCGATCGCGAAATGGGCAGCGGCCCCCCGAGGCTAGGACGGCTGATCGGTGAACAGGATCGCATGGGTCCGCGAGACGCGGCCGGCGGGGATGCGCGGGTCGGCGGCGAGCAGACGCTTGAGCATCGGGACTTTCGCTGATCCCGTCGCCAGCCATAAGACCTGCCGCGCCCGATCGAGCAAAGGATACGTCAGCGTCAACCGGCGCCGACCTTGATAACGCCCCGTGACGGCGACGTCGCGATCGGTCACCTCGAGCGCCGCATCGTCGGGAACCAGCGAGGCCGTATGACCGTCGGTCCCCAATCCCAAGTGGACCACGTCCAGGATCGCCGGCCGGCCCGCGATCCGTTCCAACGTCGCGGCGTAGTCTTGCGCGGCGACCGCCAGATCGCCCGCCGTCACGGGCATCGGATGCATCCGCGACGGATCCAACCGCGTCGCCTCCGCGAGCGCCGCGACCAGATGCGTCCAGTTGCGATCGGGATCGCCGTCGGGGGCCACCCGTTCATCGATCTGGAAGATGTGCGCCCCTTCCCAGGGGACGGCTTCGCGCACCAACTCGCGCAACATGACCCACGGTGTTTTCCCACCGCTGACCGCGAGCGTGAATACACCCCGCGCGGCGACGGCGGCCCGCGCTTGCGCGGCGATCCACCCCGCGGCCCGCTTCGCGGCGTCGGCTTCATCGGCACACTGTTCGATCCACATGACGGGGGCTCCGTCGCCGCGATTGATGAGGAATCCAAGACCCCCGCGGAAGGCCTTTCCGGGGCTGCTAATCATCATCGATCATGTCGCGACCGCGGATGTGGCGGAACTGCGGGCTGTGGACGATCGCCAACACCGCCGTTTCGACGCGGTAGT
>CAYRVS010000043.1:0-30525 GCA_964427725.1 uncultured Planctomycetaceae bacterium
GGGGGAACCCTGGGATTGATGAGATTCAGCTGGGCAAAATCCGAAGCACGAAATCCGAAATTCGAAGGAACTCTCAAATGCCGAGATCCTAAACGACTCCTCGAACGCCATGTTTGGGATTTGAAGCTTGGAATTTCCTTCGGATTTCGTGCTTTGGACTTCGGATTTTCTTCTATTTCGTCGCCACGGCCGGCGTGAGTTCCACCGGCACGAACTCGGAGACGAGCGCACCGGTTTCGACATCGAACAATCGCACTTTGCCGTCGAAGCCCCCGGTGGCGACTTGCTTGCCGTCGGGCCGGAAGGCGACCGCGAAGACCCCCGTCTGATGGCCGGGAAGTTCGTGCAGCACCTTGCCGTCGTCGGTGGTGTAGATGCGCGCGGCGCCGCTGGTCGCGTTGCTGGTCGCCGCGACGAAGCGGCTGCCGTCGGCGTTGAACTGCAGACTCACGATCCGCCCGGGCATCGCGGGGTAGGCGCGAATCTTGTTGAAGTCGTCGCCGATCTGTCGGGCCTGCGTCCGGAAAATCTTGTAGAGCTTGGGTTCGCCGTCCGCCCCGCCGCAGAGCACCTGCTCTTCTTTCGGGTGCCGTTGGACCGCCATCAGGCCCCCCTTGAGGGCTCCCGGGGTGATGCTGGTGATGTTGTCGATGAACTGCGCGGTCTTGATCTCCGTCAACTTCATCGACATGTCGCGGCTGACGCTGATCAGGTGATCGAGTTTGAGCGAGAACGTCGTATCGAAGACGAGGTCGGCATGGGCGTCGAGGGTCATCGTGATTTGGCCCGACTCGGGGTTGATCACGCGGGCCTTGTTGTCGAAGGAACCGAAGGCGAACTGGGCGCCGTCGTCGCTGAACGAGCCCCCGAATAAGGTGTCGAACGAAATCTGATAGGCCCCGGTCAACTGGTGGGTCGTCGGATCCCACATCTGGACTTCGCCGAACAGCGCCGGCGCGCCGCCGACCACCCCCAACCGTTTGCCGTCGGGCGAGAAGTCGATCGAGTTGATCTTGGGAGCGCGGCCAATCAGCCGGGCGACGCGGCCCGTACCGTCCGCCTTGTGCAGCACGACTTCATGATGACCGCTGACGGCGAGGAGTTGACTGTCGGGCGAATAGGCGAGGGCCGTGATCACCGGCGGCGTGGCGTAAACCGGGGGCCGATCCGCGCTGAATTGCTCTTTCGCGGCGGCGGGCGAATCGTCGCTCGCTCCTTCGTCGATCCAGCGCTTAATGACCGCGATCTGCGCGGGCTTGAGCGGGTCGGCCCCGCGGGGCATTTCGGGGGGATCGCCGACGATGTACTGGACGAGCAGGCTGTCGTCACTCTTCCCGGCGACAAGCCCCGCGCCGTTTTCGCCGCCGGCTTTCAAACCCTCCAGCGACGTGAGGATCAATTTGCCCCCCGCTTTGGCGGGCTGGTGACAACCCGAGCAATGCCGCTGCAGAATCGGCCGGACTTCCCGGTAAAAGCTGACCGGTTTGGGAGAGGCGTCGACGGGCGGGGCCTCTTGGGCCACAACGGCTGAGGTCCATAACCCCAAGACGCACAGGAGTCCATCAACACCACGCATCGAGCCGGACCTCACGGGGGACAAGCAACGCATCGTCTCGCAAGCATATGTTAGCGTCCCGCGCGGCCCGTTACCAGAAGCCGGACTGGGGTTCCTCCTTGGGACCAGGTCGAGCTCTCGGACCATTCCTTTCGTCGTACACGCGAAAAAATACTCTTGTGTACACTATCTGCGGTTGACCCTCGGGGCGTTGTCAATTCTCATGACGACGGTTACACTCTTCTCTTTCCCGGCTCTAAGGACAGACCCGGGAGTCTGATTTCCCGGTTTGTTGTCATCGGATCGTCGGTCATCATGAGCGGTTCCTGCTACCTCTGCGAAAAGAAACCCGCGTTCGGCAACCAGAAGGTTGAACGCGGCAAGGCGAAATACCTTGGGGGCAACGGCCGCAAGACGACCGGGATCTCCCGCCGCCTCTTTCGGCCCAACCTGCAAGCGATCAACATTCAGGAAGGGGCGGAATCGAAGAAGGTCCGCGTCTGCGTGAAGTGCATCCGGGCTGGCTTGGTGACCAAGAAGGTCATCCGGGCTCCGTTCACGCTGCCTGAAGTGAACTGACCCGACGGCCTTCCGAAACCAGTCGCACCAAGCCGAGGTGCCCCGCATGACGCTGCCGCGTGAAACGGTGCTCAAAGTCGCGAAACTCTCGCGTTTGACGCTGAGCGACGCGGAAATCGAGACCTTCCAATCCCAATTGGGGGCGATGCTCGACTATGTCGCGATGCTCGATGAGCTCGACGTCAGCCATGTCGAGCCGATGGTCCACGCCATCGAGTTGACGAACGTCACCCGACCCGACGAGCTGCAGCCAAGCCTCCCTCGGACCGAGGCGTTGTCGAACGCGCCGAAAACCGACGGCAAGTATTTTCTCGTGCCGGCGATCATCGAAAGCTGATTCGCGCGAGTGATCCTCTCTCGCGGATGCCCAGCCAAGGCCTAGGCTGGGTTGATGGAAACTCCCGCCCTACCCACCAATCGAGTACATCGGCCGCAGCGGCTGAATGAACCGCGCGGTGTTGATTTCGTGGCCCTCTTTCTTGGCCGCCACGCTCGCCTGGATCGCCGTCGCAATTTGTTCGTCGGTCCCGGTTCCCCGCAACAGTTCGCGCAGATCGGTCTCCTCCAGACTGAACAGGCAGTTCCGGATCTTGCCGTCGGCGGTCAGGCGAATCCGGTTGCAGCTCAGACAAAACGGCCGGCTGACCGACGCGATGAACCCGATCCGGCCGATTCCGTCGGCGAACTGATAGTCGGTCGCGGGAGCACCCGGGTCTTGTTCCGGCAAGGGCACCAGCGGCTGAAGCTCCGTCGACAATCGCGCGATGATCTCATGGGCGAACAACACTTTGTCCCGCTCCCAGGCGTTGTCGGCATCGAGGGGCATGTACTCGATGAACCGGACTTCGAGCCCCGTCTCGCGCGCGAACCGCCCGAACGGCACGATCTGGTCTTCGGTCAAGCCGCGAACCGAAACGGCGTTGATCTTGATCGGGTCGAACCCCGCACGCTGAGCCGCGCGGATCCCGACCAACGTCCGCTCATAGCCATCGCGCCGGGTGAACTGCTTAAAAGCGACCGGATCGAGCGCGTCGAGACTGATGTTGATCCGCCGTAGCCCCGCGGCGTATAGGGCTTCCGCCTGCTGATCGAGCAGAAGCGCGTTGGTCGTCAGGCCGATGTCGTCGATGCCGGGGATCGCCGCGAGGAGCTCGACCAGTTTCTCGAGTTCCCGCCGCACCAACGGCTCGCCCCCCGTGAGCCGCAGCTTGCGGATCCCGAGCCCGGCGGCGACGCGGACCACGCGGGCGATCTCTTCGAAAGTCAGCAATTCCTGCCGCGGCATGAACTCGATGTTGTCGGCGGGCATGCAATAGAAGCACCGCAGATTGCAGCGATCGGTGACGCTGATCCGCAGGTTGTCGTGAACTCGGCCGAAGGTGTCGATGAGGCGCGCGGTCATAGGTCTATTTTACGATTCCGACAGCCCGAAACCCAGAGGACGCCCGACCGGTCGATCGGATCGAGGCCGGCGGATCGGTGCGAACCCTCCATCGATCCTCGCTCATGGGAGAGAACCCTCAGCGGCGGATTCCGCCGGAGATTCACGGAGCTTTGGTGGACCCGGCAGAATGGACGCGGGACTCGGCAAACCACCAACTCGTTAGCTGGGTCGTCGAAAGATTCGTCTGGACCCCTTCCGCGGGAACAACCGATAGACCTGATACGGGGTGGGAGTACCCCGCGCTTGGCCATTTCCGCGCAGCGCGAAGGCGACGCGTGGAACCGGTCAAGGTGAGGGGGCGGGCGAGTCGGCCAACTCCCCCACCAAGGCAAATCAGCAGCT
Organism: uncultured Planctomycetaceae bacterium; assembly: GCA_964427725.1. GTDB lineage: Bacteria > Planctomycetota > Planctomycetia > Planctomycetales > Planctomycetaceae > DSVQ01. The sequence goes on from CAYRVS010000043.1 coordinate 3,921, forward strand.
CTCCCGGTTGACGGGCTGCCATGGACGGCGAGGAGCGCTACGGCATGACGATCACCCGCACTGTTTCTCCCGCGAGAAACCGGCGACGAACGGCGACCCCCACCGCGCGGTGGGTGCTGGCCTGTCTCGCCCATGCCACCATTTCGGGCTTGGTGTCGGCGCAGCCACCCGGCGTCCCCATGCAGAGTTGGCAACCTCCTCAAGGCGTGGTCCAGGCTCATCCGGGAATGCCTCAGGGAGCCATGATGCAACCCGGCATGCCGGGGGTTTATCCCGGACAAGGGGCCTACCCGGCTGGCGCGATGATGCCCGTCATCACCACGGGAGCTTGGTCCCCGCAGTTTGGCCAACCCGACCCGGGGGTGATGCAATTGCCCCTTCCCGGCGCGAACGGCGTCCATGTTTCGTCCGGCATGATTCAACCCGTCCAAGGCTCCGCCGAATCGGCCCGCGCGCTCCATCGCCTCATCGACAAGATGCCGACCGAAAACGATGAGCTCGAAGTCATCGAACGGCGCAGTCAGTTGATGTACACCCGCGCGAACGTCACGCGGATTCACATCGTCGATCCCTCGGTGGTCGACGTCGTGCAGTACGGTCCGCGCGAACTCGCGTTCCTCGGCCTCGCCCGCGGTCAGACCAACCTGATGATGTGGTTCGAAGGGGAAGCCGATCCGATCATTTATCTCGTCAAGACGATCCGCGACCCCAATCTGAACAATCAACGTCGGCTCGATTACGGCAAGCTCGAACGGCAGATCAACGCCCTCTTCCCGAACAGCAAGGTCTATCTGATCCCGCTGTCATGGAAGATTCTGGTCCGCGGCCAGGCCCGCGATCAACAGGAAGCGAATCTGATCCTCCAAGTGATCCAAGGCGAAATCCTGCGCGACGGGTTCCTGCTCGGCGGGGGGCAAGGGGGCGTCACCGCCGGCGGGTATGCCGGCTTCGGCGGGGGCTTCGGCGACTTCGGCGGCGTCACCGGCTCGGGCTTCAACAGCATCTACGGCGGGTTCGGCGGGGGCGGCTTCTTCGGCCAGCAGTCGAGCTTCATCGTCAACCAACTCACCGTCCCCGGCGAGTTCCAAATCTCACTGCGAGTTCGGATTGCCGAACTGAATCGCTCGCAGGCCCGGTCGCTGGGGGTCGATTTCGACGTCCTCTTCAACGACGCCAGCCAGCAGATCTTCACGAACCTGGGGGCCGCCGGAGCCGCGACCCTGGGAGGAATTTTCGACGATGGGAATGTAACGGCTGTCGTCCGCGCACTTGCATCAAGTGGCACCGCCAAGATTCTGACCGAACCCAACGTCGTCGTGATCAGCGGTCAGCAAGCCCGCTTCCTCGCCGGGGGGGAATTCGCCGTTCCGACGACGGTCGGGATCGGCGGGGCCGCCGCCGCGACCACCTCGTTCCGCGGCTTCGGGACGTCACTCCTCGTCACCCCGGAGGTGATGGACCGCGATTTGATCCGCATCAACGCGATCGCGGAATACAGCGACATCAACAACGGCAACGCGGTCCAAGGGATCCCCGGGACCGACTCCCGCCGCGTCCAAACCACGGTCGAAATGCGCGAGGGACAAACGCTGGCCCTTGCCGGGCTTCTCTCGCATCGTCAGGTCACCGAAGTGACCCGCATCCCGTTCCTGGGTGACATCCCCACGATCGGGCCCCTGCTCTTCAGCAGCAAACAATCGACGATGGAGGAGAACGAGCTCCTGATCCTGATCACGCCGGAAATCGTCCGGCCGATGGATCCGCACGAAGTCCCGCCGGTCCCGGGCTTCGAGGTCACTCATCCGCAGGACACCGAGCTTTACAAGTACAACCTGACCGAAGGCTCGCCCGACACCGGGTACTACCAACTGCCCCCGTACGGCAGCGGCGCGGTCGGCACCAACGTCGGGTACCAGCACTTCAATCCCGGTCCGGCGAATTCGATGTACTCGCCGCAACCGACCAACCCGAACGGCCAAGGCTTCTCGTCGCCGACACCCCTGCCTAACGGGGGCTTCCCCAGTGGTCCGGGCTCGGCCGTACCGCCCGACGCCTTGCCGCCGCAACCCGCCGATGAACGCCCGGGTTACCGTCCGAGCAATCTGCAACCCGTTCCCGGCAGCAGCGCCCAACGGGGCCCGAATGGGAACGGCTTCAGTCGGGCGGCAGGGTCTTCGCAGACGATTCAACCGGTCAATTTCAGCGGTCCGCGGGGGGCTTCGGCCGGTTCCGCCGGGCGCGGGCAGCGGTAGGGCGATCTGTCCGTCCGATAGTAGGGCAGCGGCTGTGCGGGGGTAAGGGGTGGTGCCGTGAGTGGCGGTTGGGCCAAGCGTCCGACATGCAACCTTGGCGCGGCGACGATCGAAAGCACGACGACCGACAGCCGTGGGGCTGCGACGAGAGGGGGAGCAGGATGTTCCGGCCGACGACTCAACAACTGACGTGGTACGCCCTGATTTTCGCGGCGGGGTTGTCGGCAGGTTGCACCACGATGCTACCTCATGGTGGTTGTCACACCGGCGGTTGCCAGACCGGCGGCTGCGACTCCGGCATGTGCGGCACCGACGGTTGCTCGGACTGCGGACACGGTAAGTCGAAGTGGTACAAGTTCGGCAAGAAGGACAAGTGCCAGTCGTGTGATGACGGCTGCGGCCAATCATGCGGCACCTGCGGCGGCTGCGGCACCACCTGCTGCCTCGGCGCGGGCGGGATGTGCGGCGGTTGTTTGGCCCGCCGGTCGCTGGCGATTCCCGACATCTACCCGGTCGGTTCGCTTCAGCGGGCCCACTTCCATCAGATGCAGACCAACGCGGAAGCGTCGGACTTCATCTTGCATGAACACGACTTCGTCCTCGAGACCGCGGAATTGACGCCCGACGGCAAGGACAAGATTCTGGAGATCGCCGCGCGGATGCGATCCGCGCCGTTCCCGGTGCTGGTCGAGCGGACGATGCACAACGCCAACCCGGAACTAGACGCCCATCGCCGCGCGATCGTCGCCCAGATCCTTACCGATTTGGGGAACACGGATGCGAACGGCCGCGTGATCGTCTCGCCGGCTTACAACCGCGGCAAGACGTCGATGGAGGCCGCGCCCGAATTCAACCAATTCATCTTTAGCGGCGGCGGCAACAACAACTTCAACAACGGTGGGTTCGGCAACGGTGCCGGCGGTGGTTTCGGCGGCGGTGGTGGCGGTTTCGGCGGGGGCGGATTCGGTGGATTCTGATCACGCCCGAGCGATCGAGTGTTGGACGACCGCGTCGAACCGCGGGACCAATCCAACACCAACACACACGGGCCGACGCGAGTCCATTGATCACCCTAGTCGCTTCGTAGTCCCTGCGGGTGACCAGGTCATATTGACAGTTACGCTCAACATCGCGAGGGGGGCGGCGAGGTTGACGAAGAACGGGGCGTTTCGGGCAGTCCATGAATGACGCTCGACCCGATCATGCATTTGTCGGAGTCGGTGCGGCGCTCGTCGTCCTTGCCGAGCCGGCGCGCCGCTACAGCCGACACACCAGATCGCGTAGACCGGCGGCCGGCCCCGTGGCCTGAGGGTCTCAGAGAATTCGTGGGTCTTCCGCCGATGACTGCACGCGACTCCGGCGGTATGCCGACCATCGGAGCATCCCGGCTCGGACGGATTCAAGGTCTGTCAGCCCCTCAGACTCATCGGCAGCAGGCTCGTTGTGTTCCAGTTGTCCGCCTGAACCATTCCCGCTTGCGATGGCCAAACTCGAACTGAGGACGCCGCGGACGGCGGGGCCTTACGCCGGGACATTCCGCCTCGGTATTCCGGCGACACCGCGGGATTCTCGACGGTGATCACGTCGGCGATCACCTCTTGGTCGCCGCGAACATCGTCGCGTCCTCCCATCTCGACGTCTGGGCTCGCGCCGCGCCGGCATTGCTTCGGGATCACGGCGGCGGAGGCCCGACTGACTGGCTGACATTTCTGACCGCCCCTCCAGGACACACTGCGACAGACGTGGGAGAATCTGCGGTCGTGTCTCCCCGAGACAGCGCGACCATCGGGATGATCCCGCGACTCGCGAACGCGGCGGGCGAATCGGCACGGGCCGGATGGCATCGAGTTGTAAGCGGCTTGTCGGTGTCCGGCTCCAAGACCCGGCAGGCACCAGACCGAAGCCGGGGCCCTCGTCGCCACTGGTCGGTAGGCCACCGAGCTCCACGGACCATCGCCCCGCTTCCGGAATCACCGCGCACCGGTCGCCTGAACTCCACCCATCAGCGACCACCCCCGCTGCGACTCCCGCCGAAGCGCGCCGATTGTGTGGTGGTACAGAGGACAGGTATCCTGACGGAGTCGACCATGGGCCGGAGGGAACCGACATGCCGCGCAAAGTAATCATCGACGCCGATCCGGGGATCAGCGACGCGCTGGCGATCGCGCTGGCCTTGGCCGATCCGGAGTTGGACGTGATCGCGCTCACCGCCGTCGGGGGGCGGGTCGCGGCGACGCAGGCCGGGCGGAATCTGATGACGCTGCTCGAAGCGCTCGATCCGCCGAAGTTTCCCCGCGTGGGGGTCGCCGAATCGCCCGACGCCGAGTTCGAGCGGGCGCGATTCGGCGAACGTTACGGGGAGGACGCCGACCTCGATCGCCGCTTGCAGGGGACGTGGGGACTGGGCGACTGGCTGGTCGGAGAGGCCGATCTGCATCATCCCCGGCAGGCGGCGAAACTGCTTGTCGAAACGGTTCGCGAATATCCCGGCGAAGTGACGTTGCTGACGCTCGGGCCGCTCTCCAACGTCGCCTTGGCGATGGAATTCGATCCCGAGTTTCCCGCGCGGCTCAAGGGGCTCGTCTCGTACGCGGGGACGTGGGATGGTCCGGGCGATCTGACCCCCGTGGGCGAATTCAACGTCTGTTTCAATCCCGCCGCGGCGCGGCATGTCTTGCGGTATCCGACGACGAAAACGTTGCTGCCGCTCAATGTCGCGCGGAAGGGGATCCTCACGTTCGATCGCGTCCAGCGGTGGCTCTCCGCCGATGCCGACGCCGGTCCGGGGATCCTCAAATCGCTCCTCGGATCCGCGTTGCGGGCCCAGCACGAGCACCTGGGGATGGAGGGGATATGGCTGCATGACCTCGCGGCGGTCGCCGCCGTCTCGCGGCCCGACCTCTTTCAACGACAGGCCGCGGCGCTGGAGATTGAACTCGAAGGCCACTTGACCCGCGGCAGCACCATCTTTGATCGGCGGCCGCGACCCCGTTGGCGCCCGAACATCGATGTGCTGGTGGATGTCGACGCGCAGGGAGTGATCGATTACGTCTTGGGGCTGCTCCCTCGGGGGGCGATGTGACGCGAACGATGTCGGGGCTATCGCGGGTCATGTTCGCCTGGTGGTTGGGAGCGATCGTCACGGGGTGTGGCGGAAGTGATCCAGCCCCACCACGAGCGGCCACCACCGACCCCTCATCCGGTCCGAGTCAGCCTGCCGCCACGGAGCCCGCCGAATCGGACGTCGAGACGCCCCAGCCGATCACCGAGCCGATGCGGGCTCCCATCGAAGCGCCGAGCGCCGCGCCGTTGCCGGTCTATCGGCCGAACGATCGGCGTCCCAGGCATGATGACGCCCGACTGGAGTCCTTGGGGATTCACGTCTGGGAGTCGAAACGCCTGAAACTTTACGGCGATCTCCCGGAAGTCCAGGGCGCGGTGTTGTCGCCGCTCGTCGATCAGCTTTACGACGCCTTGGAAGTCGAGTTCGGCGCGCTCCCCCCCGCGCGGGACGGCGGCGACTTTCAAATGACGGGTTATCTGATCCGGGACGACGCCCTCTTCCGCGAGACCGGCCTCATTCCGGACGATCTCCCGCCGCTGAATCATGGTCGTCATCGGGCGAACGAATTCTGGCTCCGCGATCAGGAGTTCGACTACTACCGCGCGCATCTGCTGCTGCATGAGGCGACGCACGCCTTCATGACGTTTATGCCCGATACGCAGTCTCCGGTGTGGTACCTGGAGGGGATGGCGGAGGTCTTCGGCACACATCGGGCTCTCCCGGATGGCCGCATCGAATTCGGCGTGATGCCTGATCGTCCGGAAGCCTTCGCGGGTTGGGGCCGGATCACCTTGGTCCGCCGTGAATTCGCCGCCGACCGGATCCGACTGATTCCGGACATCCTCGGTTGGGGACCGGACGACTTCTTCCAGCCGGAGTCGTATGCGTGGTGTTGGAGTCTGGCGCACTTTCTGCGGCGGCACCCGCGGTACCGCGCGCGGTTTCAACAATTGGGTCGCGAGGACCCCGGGACGCGCTTCGCCGCGCGGTTCCGCGAACTGTTCGGGCCCGACACCGCCGATCTCTCGACCGAGTGGGCCCTCTACATCACCAACTTGCAGTACGGGTACGACGTGGCCCGCGCGGCGATCGAGTTCGCGCCGGGGCGGCCTCCGGGACCCGAGGGGGCGACCGTCGACATCCACGCCGATCGCGGTTGGCAATCGAGCCGTGTGGAAGTCGTCGCCGGCGAGACCTATCGCATCACGGCGAGCGGCCAAGTCACGTTGGCGAACGAATCCCGCCCCTGGGTCAGCGAGCCGCGCGGCGTGACGATTGATTACGTCGACGGACAACCCTTGGGGAAACTGTTGGCGGCGATCCGTTCGACCGCGCCAAGCCCCGTGGAGACCATGCTCCGTGTCCTCCCGGTCGGCGCCGCCGTCACCTTCACCGCCCCGTTGACGGGAACGTTGTACCTGCGGGTCAACGACGGTTGGGATCGCCTGGCGGACAACACGGGGGCGTATCAAGTGACCATCGAACGCCCGTCTCCGTCAGCGGATCGGCGCTAGCCGCCGGTCCGGATTCACACAACCGGCGGCTAGCGCCGCTCCGCTCTGGGTGTGCATCATAGACTTGGCAACGTGGGGACGCCGCCGGGGGCGGCCGGTTTGGGGGCCGGTCCGGCGACGGGTTTGGGGAGCGGGAGCTCTTTCGGCTGAACGATAAAGCCGAGCGCGTGATCGAGCTCCCATTGGGCGAGTTGCGCCCAAGGCGTCCCCGCATGCTCTCGCGTCACGCGCGTCAGATGCTCGTGCGCCCATGTCGCCCGTTGGTCCGCCACGCGACCCGACTTGAGCCCGCGCGTCGGGAGCAGTTCCAGATGATTCGTTTGCGGCGTCACGCCGACCCCTTCCCGCACCAGCCGCAGCGTCTCGCGGTATTCGGCGAGCCGGACGCTCATCGCGAGCAAGCGGCCCAAGTTCAGGTCGTACCAGGCGCGCCAGCGGGGAAGTCGCTCGTTCTCATACGCCGACCCCAGTTTGATCGGGTCGAGCCGCGAAAGCGCCGTCTCGATGACGGCGAGATCCCGCTCGGCCTGCGCGAGATGATCCGGCAACGCCGCCTTGAGCGCCGCCTGAAACAGCGGCGGCGGCTGATAGCTCAGATAGGGCCGATACGGATAGACGTTGTTCTGTTGGAGGAAGAAGACCCGCAACGGCGGCCGCAAATCCGCCTGCCAGGTGAGGGCCGTGGCATCGACCACGGCTTGCCGCAGCGGTTCGGTCCGCAACGCGGAAAGAATCTCGCGGGGAGCTTCGTAGTCGGGGAGATACCGCTGCTGTTGGGTCCATGCCGGTCCCGCTTCGCCTCGTCGGCGCAGGATGGAGAAGGTGCCGCCGGTCTCGAGGGCCAACCGCGTGAGCGCGTACGGACCAACGCCCGACAACACCCCTTCGCGATACGGGCCGCCATACGTCGCGCCGGCTCCCGGGATGTATGCCCCCCCTTGCGACCAGGGGGGCGAGGCGTCGTCGAACCAATAGGGCAGCCGTAATCGCTCGGGCCAGCAGGCGTCGGGACCACGCTTGACGGGGAGCAGAAACGCCTGTTGGGTCTCGGGGATGACCCAGCGCTGCAGGCCCTGCTCCATTCCCAAGACCGCTTCCGGCCCGACGACATGCACGACCACCCGCTCGCGACGGCAGGCCTGAATCGTCTCCTCCAGCAGCGGATGGTCGTCGCCCGATTCATCGGTCCAGACGACGAGGACCGTCGTTCCTTTCCAACTCGAGACCGTCCGGACCGCATGCTGAATCGCGTTGAAGACGTTTTCGAGTCCGGTCGGGTCGGAGGGCATCCGCCGGATCGTCTCGACCACGTTGACGACATTCTCCGTGGAGCGCAGCAGAATCTGCGAGTCCTTCGCGTAACTCATCACGACCGATCGCAGCGGACGTTCCTTCTTGCCGGGCCGTTGCTGCATCTCGCGATAGAACGGCGCGACTCGCGCGGCGATTTCCTGCCGATCCGCCTCGAGACTCAACGAGGCGTCGAGCAGCCACACCACCTGCACCATGTCGCTGTCGAGTTCCCCGCGCACATGCCCCAGGATCCCCTCCACGGCGGAACCGACGGCGGTGGTCGTCACGATCCCCCCGGCCCGCGGGTCCGAACGCCGCAGCGGTTGGATCACTGCTCCCAAGTCATGCGGCGAACCGATCCGCGGCGTCACTTCCATTCTGTTGGGGAGCGCGAGGGCGTGCCGGGCGTCGATCCGGTCCGTTGCGACGGTCAACCTCCCCGTGCCGGCGAGCTGGGCTCCCACGGCGACGGACCCGGGAGAACCCACGGCCCCCGCAGCGTCGGTTGGCAGAGCTTCCGTCGTGGCGAGGAACTCCATCAGCTCCGGCGGCGCGGCGGTCTCATGACTGAGCACGACCGCCAGCGGTTCCGGCGTGACGATCTCGGGGAGAATCCACAGTCCCAGAGTCAGGAGAATCGTTGCATGCAACGCGGCCGAGACCAGCGACCCAGCCGACGCTTCACGCCAGTTCCGCCCACCGACAGGTTTCGGAGCGTCCACGCCATCTGACGGGGACCGAGCGACGACGAGGGGCACGTCGATGTCGTCAGGCAGGGCGCTTCCCACCGCGGGATCGTCTGATTCGTCAGACGGTTGCCGTCGACTGGCTTGCCCCATCGGAATCCCTGAAATCGATGACCATTCCGAGCGTCGATCGGCCCGCCAGCGTGAGGCGACCGATGACCTCCTCAATCGTGATCAACGCACCCGATACTCCACTTCCACGCCCCGGCGACCGAATTCGACTTCATAGCGGGAAATCGGCCGTCCATACGGGCTGTACGTGCGCAGCTCGTACTCGGTCTCACGCGGCCGCACCGAGACCCGTTCCCGGGCATATCCCACCACCGGAACCGGCGGCGCATAGGGCCAGACGTAAGGCCGTGCGGCCACGACCGGTGGCGATACCGGATGGATCACCACCGGCTCGGCGAGCATCCAAACCGGCGGCGGACCATACGTCACCACCGGCGGCACCAGATGGTATGACGGAATGATGTACGTCGTCCCACGGCTCAGGCCTTGCGCGGCGGCGGTTGTCACCTGACCAGCCCATCCACCACACACCAGCATTCCGACGAGCAGCGTTCGTATCGACATCGTCACCTCCTCGGGAACGGTCATCCTTGGGGTCCGGCCCGATGATTTGAGCGTACCAACCGCCGCGCTCCGTCGCGACGCTATTCCGCTCACGCCTGCGATAAGAACTGATCGAACCGACGCGCGAGTTCCTCGGGGTCGACGTCCTCGACGTGCGTCGAAATCGTCCAATGATGGCCGAACGGATCGCGGATCGTCGCCGAGCGATCGCCGTAAAAATGGGTGGTCAATTCGCGTTCGATGACCGACCCGGCGGCGACGGCGGCCGCCGTCACGGCCTCGGCGTCGTCGACGTAGATCATCAGCGAGACCGGCGGCGTCTGACCGTCCTGCGGGCCGAAAAAGCCCCACTGCGGCATCTCGTCCGCGACCATCACCAAGGCGTCGCCGATCCGCACCTCGGCATGCATGATCTGCCCGTCGGGAGTCCCCAACCGCATCACTTCGGCTCCCCCGAAGATGTTACGGTAGAACTCGATCGCGGCGGCGGCGTCCGCGACGATCAGATAGGGACAAACGGCGGGATACCCGGCCGGACGCGGCGAGACCATGGTGCGTGCCTTCGTTGGTGGAGTCACGGACAAGAATCGATCGATCGTGTCGTACCAGACGCGGGGGGGGGATCGCCATGGCGTCCTTTCGTGAATGGACGCCATGGCGACCGTGACCAACGCTTACCGCCCCGCCTGCGCCTTGAGCAGATCGCGGATCTCGGTGAGCAAGACTTCCTGCACGGGCGGGGCCGGCGGCAGCGCGGCGGCTTCCGCCTTCTTGCTCTTCAGCAACCAGCCCAGGAACTTGACGATGAAGAAGAAGAGCGCCGCCGCGAGGATCAGAAAATTGACGATGTCGGCGATGAACAACCCGACCGGGATCCCTTTCTCGCCGCCGGGGATGACCCAGCCCTCATATCCTTGTTTCCCTCCGGGGATCACGATCGCCACCGCCGGCATGATGATGTTCTTGACCAGCGAGTCGACGATCTTGCCGAACGCGCCGCCGATGATCACCCCGACCGCGAGGTCGATCACGTTGCCCTTGAAGGCGAAGTTTTTGAATTCATCGAACAGCGAAAAGACCTGCTTGGTGGGGAGCATGTCGACCGCTTTTTGCAGGGTCGGATCGGGCATGGGACCGGTTCCTTGGTAAGCTGGCGATTGGTTCGACCGCGACGGCCGCGCTCAAACCCTGATTAGTCCTTGAACGAGCCACCGGCCGCTGGTGACTCCGCGTGGTCTTGTGGCGTTTAGCAGCGGGCCGCTTGGCGTTTCTTGCCGAGCTTGCCCATCGCCCGAACCTTTTCGATGTAGGCGACCGCGTCGGGGATCTTGCAGTCGGTGTCCCCCACGTCGACCTCGACTTTGCCGACACGTTTCGCGCTGGCGATCGCCGTCGCGGTCAACGGGATGACGTAACTGCCCACGGCGATGACGAACATGTTCATCGCGGCGCGGACGCGGTTCTGCTCGGTGGTGATCGTCGTCTCGACCCGCTTCAGCAGCCCGCGCAGTTCGTCCAGATCCAATTGGTCGTCGGGCAGGAGCGCGACCAGCGAGATCCACGTCGACCAGCCGGCGTTCGCCACCTGCTCGTGCTTCGCGTCGATCCACTTGCGGGCCAGCGCCAAGCCATGCGGACTCTCCGCCGCGACCCACGGGACCGTAGACCCGCTGAGCATGGACCAGTACGCCCCCTTGGCCCATTGGTCGAGTTCGCGCTTCGTGAACTTCGCCGGGTCGGCGATCAGGCCCGCGAGATACATCGCGTCGCTGTTGCCGGTGGCGTAGAGCGCCAGCGCAAGCGGCTGATCGACCTTGATCCGTTTCTGCAGCACCTTCAGATCGGCGACTTTGACGCCGTAAAACGGCTCCCGCGCCCCATGTCGCAGGAAGGTCTTCTTCGTCTGCGCCGAGCCGCGCGCGGCGAGTTCCCGCATCACTTCTTCGAGTTGCATGGTGGAGACCGCGAACCGTGATCGAACGAAGCCATGGGCTGATGGTCGCGAGCGCGACGCGCGAATCGTCCCACACGAGGGCGCGGACCTCCAGCGTGGTTTCCCGTAAAATGACGATTGAAGGGCGGGGGATCATCGAATCGATCGATCCTTGCGCTTGGGAAACTTGCGAGGTGCAACCGTGACGTGGTTACTGGCTTGGTGCCTCTGGGGTGTCGATGCGGAGCCGCCGCGACCTGCGAATCCCCCCGCGCCGCTCGTCGGTTCCGACTTCGCCGCCGCGCTGGAACGGCCCCTGACGACCAGTTGGGAGAACGTCGAGCTGCGGACGATTCTGCGGCGGCTGGCCGAGTCGCAGCGAGTCGCGGTGATCCTCGATGGCCGTCTCGATCCGACCGTCACCGTCAATCTCGCCGTCACCGATCGCCCGTTGGTCGAGGTGGTCGATCAACTCGCCGCGCGGGTCGATGGCGGGGTCGGCCGGACCGCGTCGGTCCTGTATGTCGGCCCGGTCGCCTCGAGCCGTTGGCTGCGGACGGCGATCGAACAGCAGGAGGCGGGGCTCGCGCGGGCGGAGTTGCGGATCGACGAACCCCGGCGGTTCGAGCTGCTGGCGCGGCACACGTTCGCCTGGCCCGAACTGACCACGCCGGGCGAACAGCTCGACGCGCTCGCGGCCCATTACGGGTTGGAGGTCCGCGGGCGGGATGCCGTCCCGCACGATCTTCGTCCGGCGATGGTCTGTCCGATGGTGACCGCCCCCGAAGGATTGGCGTTGATCCTGTCGACCTACGACCTGTCGATCCGCTGGGAGCCGCAGGGGCGGGCGATCACGCTCGTCCCGTGGACCGTCCCGGAACCTTGGGAGCGCCGTTATCGACCCCGCGCGAAAGAGACCATCGCGCAGCTCATGGAGCGATGGCAGACCCTCGATCCGACTTGCGAGGTCACGGAAACGGGGGGCGAACTGGTGGTCCGGGCCCGCTGGGAATCACACGAGGCGTTTCGTCGCGATCGTCTTGGGGGGACCACGACCAACAAGACTCCGTCCCCGACGCCGCTGCGCCGTCGCAAATTCACGCTGCGGGTCGAGAACGTGCCGATCCGCGCCGTGATGACCGAACTGGAGAAATCGGCGGTCACCTTCGTCTGGGACGCGGCGGCCTTCGAGGAGGCGGGGATCGACCTGGAAACCAAAGTCTCGCTGAACGTCGCGGGAGCGACGGCGGACGAGTTCCTCGCCCAATTGTTCGCGCCGCTGCCGGTCAACGTGATGATCGACGACCGCACCGTGACGCTGACGCCGAAGGCTCGGTGATGATCAGCCCGACATCCCATCGGCGATGGCACCTCAATCACGGGTGGCCCAGTCGCCGGATTGGGTGTCTGGGTTCACAAGCGGAACGCCCTACGGTCTGGAGTGCGAGGGCGTTTCTTCAGGCCTCTTGTGAACATAGACGCTGAAGAAAGCGTTTGGGCCAGCCGCCGAGTGGGCGCCGGTGAGCCAGTCCCCGAGATGGACCTCTCGTACTTCACGGTTCGCCATAATCCTCACCCACGGCATCCCGCTTGCGGACATGGGATCGCGTGCTGCAGCGGCGGCCAAACTACCCGACACAACGTCTTGGTCGGTCAATGGTTGCGGCCATGAAATTCTACGGACGCGAACGAGCCACGATGTCGGAACACCACGTCGCCGAGGTTGATGTCGCCGATTCGCCACAGGGGACTCCGTTACGGGCCGATCGGCCGCGAATGGTCTTGATCTGTCATGCCGAAGATCGGCTGAATCGTGAGGGGCTCGCGCGTTGGCTGGCGACCGTGGTCGACTTGGTCGGCGTCATCGAGCTCCATGAGACGTCGCAACGGCAATGGCGGCGTGTGCGGCGTGAAGTCCGACGCGTCGGTTGGCTGCGGTTTCTCGATGTCCTTGCTTTCCGGATCTATGCCCGATTCGCACAGCGGGCCGCCGATAGACGCTGGGAAGCCGAGACTCTCGCGCGGATCGCCGAGACCTGCCCGCCGCTTGCCGAATCGCTACCAGTCTTGCGGACGAGCAGTCCCAACACCGTCGAGGCGCGGGAGTTTTTGCGGCGACTCGCCCCCGATTTGATGCTGGCCCGCTGCAAGACGTTGCTTGGCGCGGCGACCTTTTCCCTTCCGACCCGCGGGACGTTTGTGTTGCATCCCGGGATTTGCCCGCGCTATCGCAACGCGCATGGAGGGTTTTGGGCCCTCGCTCACGACGACCTCGCGAACGTCGGCGTGACGTTGCTGAAGATCGATCGCGGCATCGATACCGGGCCGATCTACGCGTATTTCCGGCCACAGTTCGATCCACTGGTTGACTCCCATCAGGTCATCCAGCATCGCGGGGTCTTCGATCAACTCCCCGCGCTACGCGCGGCGTTTGGGGCGATCGCCGATGGGTCCGCCCAACCGCTGAAAGCCGCGATGGATGATTCCCATGAATGGGGCCAGCCGTGGCTGACGGCGTATTGGTCGTACCGCCGGCGGGAACGACAACGACGCCGAGGAGTGACCGTCGCGGGGGTCCATGCGGGGGCGATCGCGCCGACGCCGCAGCCAAACTGATCAAAGATCCGTTTCCAGCCTTGGTTCGCGATTTGAGTTGGGAATCCGTTATGACCGTCACTCTGCTGTATCACGATGTGGTCCGTGTTCATCAGGACGACGCCAGCGGGTTTCCCGGACCCGGCGCGGCGCGCTACAAGCTGACGATCACGGAATTCCAGACCCATCTGGCGGCCCTCGATCAAGCCGCGCGGCTGGCTCCTTCGCTGCTGATCGAGGACGACGCCCGCTGGCGACTGACCTTCGACGACGGCGGGCTCTCGGCGGCGACCTACATCGCCGACGCGCTCGACGCCCGCGATTGGCGCGGCTGGTTCTTCATCACGACCGATCGGATCGGCACCCCCGGCTTCGTCTCGAAAATGCAACTGCTCGATCTCTATCAACGCGGGCACATGCTCGGGACGCATTCCTGCAGCCATCCGAGCCCCTTCGCGCATCTGCCCTATGCGCGGCAAGTCGCCGAGCTGCGTGACAGTCGCAAGCTGCTCGAGGACATTCTGGGTGTCGGGGTGACATCGGGCTCGGTTCCCGGCGGGTTCTATTCCCAGGAGGTCGGTGACGCGGCGGCGGAGGCCGGGCTGACGACGCTGTTCAATTCCGAACCGACAACGACTCACAATGAACGAAACGGCTGTCGGATTCGTGGCCGTTACACGATCTACCGCGGCACGACGGCCCAGCAGGCCGTGGGCCTGATGAGTTCGCCCTGGGCGCGCGGCCGACAGGCGTGGTTGTGGTCGGCGAAGAAGCTCGCCAAACGGACTGCGGGATCGGCCTATCGCCAAGTCCGCGAAGCATGGCTGCGGCGATCGTATCAGTCCTCACCCGCCGGTCCCGCCGCGCGGTCCTGACCGAGTATCCGCAGCGCATCCATCATGCCGGCAAGGGGATACGACATCTTTTCGCAGTGGTTTGTGGCGTGGCGGTCCAGCCGAGACAATACGCTGGCGCGAGTCGGTGTGGTCCGTCGTGATTACGATGACGGGGTCGATCGCGCGTCGTGATGCGACATAGCGTGATCAAGATCGGGTGCCACTGGCTCCGCCGATTGGTCTCGACACAAATCAGTCAACTCCCTGCGAGATGGTCTTCAGCCCCGGAGGGGCGTAAGAGTGTAGCCTTACACGTGAGTGTGAGGATATGGGGCATATAGGCATGAAGCCCCGAAGGGGCGACACTTCCGGCATCACGAAGAGTGCCGCCCCTCCGGGGCTTCGAGCTGCCCAGCATCAATCACCCCACGCTCACGCGTGGGGCTACACTCTGCCGCCCCTCCGGGGCTGATCACCGTGATTCGGTGGCGTCCGCGAAAATCGGATTGAGGCGTGTCGTGACAGATGGGCGGCATCAGTGGAACTCGTCGACAGATTCACTGCTGGAATTTCGCTGTCGACATCGATGCCTCCTGGGGACACCACTGGCCTACGTATTCAGGGTGAGGAGGCTTGCGATGGGAACTCGCACAACGCACGGAGCGCGTGATGGCCAAGGCTGATGGACCCGACTTCGCGGGGAAGCTTCCGCCGCAGAATCTGGTCGCGGAACAGAGCGTCCTGGGGAGTGTACTGCTCCATAACGAGGCGATTGACGAGGTCGCGGACTTCCTGCAGGCGGCGCACTTCTACAGCACGCATCATCAGACGATCTACGCCGCGATCCTCAAGCTGCACGAGCAGGGGGTCCGCGGGATCGATGCGGTGACGCTCGCCGAGGAACTCGACAAACGGCAGGAGCTCGAAGGGGTCGGCGGGGTCCGCTACATCCTGGAAATCCTCGAGACGGTCCCGCATGCGGCGCACGTCAAGTACTACGCCGAGATCGTCCGTGACAAGTACATCCAGCGATCGCTGACGAACGTCTGCACCGATGTACTGCGGGAATGTTACGACGGCGTGACCGATACCGCCGACGTCCTCACGCAGGCCGAACGGGGGATCTTTTCGATCCTAGAACAGCAGGAGACCGGGACGCGGTTGAGCATGGACGAGATCATGCTCGACACGATGGAGCGGATCAATTCGCGGCTCGGCAAGGAAGGGAACATCAGCGGACTGTCGACCGGGTTCACCGATCTCGATCGACAGACCAACGGGTTTCAGCCCTCGGAACTGGTGATTCTCGCGGCCCGGCCGTCGATGGGGAAGACGGCGTTCGTCTGCAACATCGCCGCTTGGGTCGCCGGGGCGGGGAACACCGGCGTCCTGATTTTCAGTCTCGAACAGTCGAAGCTGGAGCTCGCCGAGCGGTTCCTGTGCATTCACGCCCGGCTCGACGGGCATAAGGTCCGCAAAGGCCAGCTCGATCAGGCCGAACGGCATGCGTTGCTCAACGCCGCGTCGGAGCTCAGCAAGTATCAGCTCTTCATCGACGATTCGCCGGGACGGACCGTCGGCCAGATTTCGGCGATCTGTCGCCGATTGAAACGCCGCAACAACCTCGGGTTGGTGATCATCGACTATCTGCAGCTCATCGAGCCCGAAGACAAGAAGGCGAACCGCGAACAGCAAATCGCCCAGACAACGCGGCGGTTGAAGGGGATCGCCAAGGAAAACGATCTGCCGCTGATCGCCTTGTCGCAGCTCAACCGCGGCGTGGAACTACGGGAGGACAAACGGCCGCGGCTGGCCGACCTGCGCGAGAGCGGCGCGATCGAGCAGGACGCCGACATCGTGATGTTTCTGCATCGACCCGACGCCTACAACCCGGAGGATCGCCCCGGGGAGGCGGAAGTGGTGGTCGCGAAGCACCGCAGCGGCCCAACGGGCATCGTGACTTTGCGTTGGCGGCGCGAATCGATGTCGTTCGAGGATTACACCGCCTTCGAGGGGGGCGTGAATTTTGATTGAGGATCGCGATGGTTCTCCGCCTGAACCATCGCGAGGAGCACCCGCGCCTTGCGCGTGACCAATCGTAAACCTGTCGAGTGGACCAGACAGCCGAGATGCGATCTGGTTGCCGCCGGCACCGTGGGGCGACGTTACCCGCCAACCGATCGCGTAGCCGCTTCAAAACGGTCCCACCCGGCCGTAGAATGTTATTTCAACGATCGTTGATTCGTTCGCGGGTCCGATCGTCCCCCCCATGATGGGCTCTCGACGAGGATCGAAGCGGATGATACGGCATGGCTGGACCTGCGCGAGTTCGATCGCGACCGGGTTGTTGATGGTGGTTGGCAATCCCCTCTCGGCTCAGAATCCGCTGCGGGATCAGGCGGTGGTGCGGTTGACGTTCGATGAGCCCTCGGGGCCCGCCTTGGACGCCGCGACCGTCGGGAATGGTCTCGACCATGGTCAGCTCGCCAACGACATTCCCCGCGTCACCAGCCCCTTTTGGAATCAGACCGCCGGGAAAGCGCTGCAACTCGATCAAGGACGGCAGCACGCCGTCGAGATCGCGGACAGTCCGGATGTCGATCGTCCCGACGGCGTCAGCTTCAGTCTGCTCGCGATCAACATGCTCCCGGCGAACGATGGGGGCTATCACGCGTTGGTCGCCAAACGGGGCGCGAACTCGACGAACTACGGCATCAACTTCGTCGTGCAGGGGGACAATTATCAGGTCTACATCCACGATGGCGCGGGTTACCGAGTCGCCCATTACAAGACTTCGGAAGCGCTCCCTTTACGCAAGCTGGTCCACGTCACCGCGACCTATCAGATCGCGGACGCCCCCGGGCAGGATGCCGACGTGGATGTCGACGACATGCGGGTGCAATACTTCGTCAATGGGCAACCGTTGACCCCCGCGGCGGCGACCGGCGGCTTCGTGCAGGGGACCGAGGCGTGGTTCCTCGACATCAAGCCCGCAGGATTGCTGAACGACTATCCGCTGACGATCGGACGCAGCGAACCGGGGATCGAGTTCCTCTCGGCGGTGATCGACGAGTTTCTCCTCTTCCCGCGCGCGCTCAGCCCCGAGGAAGCCAAACAACTCTTTCTGGAAGTCGGCGGTCCCAACGTCGAGGAGTTGATCAAGCTCGATCAGCCCGGCGTCGCCGCGATTCCCGATGTCGTGCGGCTGTCGCAACCCGGAATCACGATCGGAACCGCCACGCAACTCGCGATCGTCGGCAAGAACCTTGCGCCAAATCCCCAAGTGCTGGTGGCGGCTGCCGGGGTCACGGCCGAGGTGGTGGGCGAGGCGAAGGATGATCGACTGAACGTGAAATTCGACGTCGCGCCGACGGCCCTCGCGGGCATCTATCCCCTCTATGTGCAGACCGACGAGGGCTTGAGCGAGCCGCAACCTCTGGCGATCGACATCTTGCCCCATGTTCCGGCGGCCCAGGTCACCCCTGGAGCTCCCGCGAGTTTGCCGATCGCGATTCACGGTTTCCTCGCCGGAGGGGAAGAGCCGCGCGCCTATTTTCAAGGCGTCCAAGGGCAACGGATCGTCGCGGATCTCGAGCTGACGCGGCTCGGCGGCAAGGCGAAGCCGGTGCTTGAACTGAAGTCCGCCGGCGGGGCCCCGTTGACTATCGCTTGGGGGCAGACTTCGCTCCAAGGGGATGTCCGCTTGGAGCATCGACTCCCGGCGGATGGACTCTATTATGTCGAACTGCATGACTTGGTCTATCGCGCGCCGGGACCGAACCCCTATCGGTTGAAGCTCGGCGAGCTCACGCTGGTCGACCTGCCGCTCCCCATCGCGGGGGGGCCGGGGCCGCTGACGTTCGTCCCGATCGGCACGGGGATCCCCGAAGAGGCGAGTTGGACCAGCGAGGTCGTCGCGCCATCCGTGGGCGAGCGGGCGCCCTTGGCGATGCCGAGTGCCGCCCATGTCGTCGGGCCCTGGCCTTGGTTCCGTCTCAGCCCGGGGCCCGAGTATGTCGAGGCCTCCGCCGCGCCGGATCAACCCCAAGTGCTCGAGGCGTTGTTCGTCGATCCCCAACAGGTCGCCGTCGGCGTCAGCGGCCGACTTACGAAGGCGGGGGAACGCGACCAGTACAAAGTGCGGGTCACCCCCGGACAGTCGTTGCGGTTCCGGTTGCAGGCGATCGAATTCGGGTCCCCCGTCGTCGGTGAACTTGAGGTCATGAACGCCGCGGGGCAGCGCGTGGCAATCTCGGGAGATCAGCCCAGCGACAGCGACCCGCTCATCGATTTCGCCGTACCGGGGGACCAGTCGGAGCTGCTGATCGGCGTCCGCGATTTGCTGGGAGGTGGCGGATCGCGCAACGTCTATCGGTTGGTGATCAGCCCGGTCGCCCGGCCCGATTTTTCGTTGACGACCGCCGCCTCGGTCATGCAACTGCCGGAGGACGGCAGCGGCGTCATGGAACTCACGGTAACCCGCGCGGGCTATCACGGACCAATCGCCCTGTCGGTGCCGAATGATCCCGCGATCACGCTCTCTCCCGCGCAAATCCCGGCGGGGGTCGTCGGCAAGGTCTATTGTCGCTGGCAGCGTACGGCGGGTGGTCCTGTGGGAAGTCCCTGGGTCAAGTTGGTGGCAACGTCGATTGATGTGCAGCCGCCGGTGGTCCGGTTCGTTTCCCGTACGCCCAGTCCGGTGTTGACGCAGCATGCCGACCTGATCGCGCTGGGGCGGACCGCCGCGACCGGTTTCGCGATGGAGTTGGAAGCCCCTCCCGCCGTCCTCTACAAGGGGGCTCCGGTGACGCTGAAGACCAAGTTGCTCCGGCCCGCCGAGCGGGATGTTGCCCAGCGGCATGTCCGCATGACCTTGCGTTCCACCGAAGCCGTGCGGCCGAAACAACCCGGGAATCCCGCCGCGGGGACCTTTCCCGTGGTGCAGGTCCCCGCGGGGACGATGATCGCCCCCGGGATCGAACAGACGGAAGTTCGGCTCAACGTCCCGCTCGACATCGCGGAACCGGCGATCGAGTTCGTGCTGGTCGCCGAGGCGGTGCCCCACGCCTATTCGGAACGGGTGGTGGCGACGGCCTATTCACAGCCCTTCCGGATGACGGTTCAAGCCGCCGCGACGCCCCAGGTCGATGGCGCGACGCTGGCCGTCGTCGCCGAAGCGCCGCACGTCATCGTCGGCAAGTTGCAACGCACGACGGGGTTCGCCGCCCCCGTGCAGGTGACGCTGGTGGGACTCCCCGCGGGCTATGAAGTGACTCCGGCCGAAGTCGCGGGAGACCAGGACGAATTCCGGCTCACCGTCACGGCCCCCGCCGTCACCGCTGAAACGGCGGTTCCGAATGTGAAACTGCGGGTGACCACGGCGGGAAGTCCGATCGCGGCCGATCAGGACGTCGCGGTAAAGGTCGTACCGAAGGGCTGATGTCGACAGCCGTGCTGATCACCTCCGCCATGCTGCCCGGGACAGCCTTCCCAGGACATCATGGCGGGAGACTTGCGGCGACCTCATCAAGATTCGCCAATCTCGCGCGGCCGCCCGACTGAGCCACAAGTTCGCAAATCAGATCGATCGTCCGAAACTCGGGATCGACCACCCCCAGGCACGACGGGTGCGCCAGGAAATCGAAAACGGCCCCGTGCTCGATGGTCCACGTCACCGCGCGCCGCACCGCTTCGAGGAACCATTCCAGTTTCCAGCGCCCCGTGCGGAACGCGCCGATATCGCTGATCGGGCTCATCGGCAGTTCGATCAATCCCGACGGATAGCGGAACGGCTGCGCCCGACTCTGCGCGGCGAGGAGGTCGGCATAGACCGCCTCGTTCGGCTCGGTCCCCGCCGCGGTATTCTTGTGCGCCGGGTACAGGCTGCTGACCCAGGGAAAGCCTTGTCGCAACAGCATCTCCTGGACGTCGACCCGATCGTGCAGGCCGGTCGTGAACCCCCCCGGAGTCCGAAAGCCGCGCGGTTTGATCCCCAGCCGCGATTCCATCGCCAACGTCGCCAAACGGACGTTTTCCTCGATGAGCTCGGCGGGCGTGCGATCACCGATCAGCCACGGGGCGCGCTGAAAGCGGTACTGCACTTCCGCGCTCGTCTTGGCGAGGACATAGACATGGTCGTAGGTATGATTGCCGATCGGGTGGCCCTGTTCGACCAATTGTTTCAGCCAACTCACATCGGCCTGCTCCAGCACCCGGCCGACGCAGAAGTAGTGAATCTTTCCGCCGCGCGCGGCGACGCGCTCGCCCGCCGCGACCGAGTAACGCTTGCTCGCCTCGTCGAGGTTCCCCTTCTCGTAGTCCCAATGGGTGTCTTCCCAACGGGGAAAATTGCGGCTCATCTCCAGATCGAGCGTAATCGCGATCCGCGCCGGACCCCGCGGCGGCGCGGATCGCGACGCGGCCCGGTTTGCGATCAGACCGCCGCAAGCCAGCGCGGCGGCTCGTCGCAACCAGTCGCGGCGCGACAGCGGATATCGATCAAGCATGGTCACGGCTCCCGTCGCGGCCGGACCCACGACACCTGCGTGATGAGTTGATTCAGCGCCGCGTACGAAATCGCCGCGTTCACGGCGAACCGCGGCGACTTGTTCGACGGGAAGGTCGCCAGCGAGGCGTCCCCCACCAGAAAAACGTTGAAGTCCTTCGACAGATTTTCGTACCCGGCGGTAGTCCGGCAGTAGCACATGTCGGTGGCGTACCCGGTCAGCAGGACATGCCGAATCCCCTGCGCTTTCAGGAACTCCCGCAGCGGCCCATACCCTTCCGCGTCGTAGATCACGACATCCTGCGGCTCGACCGTGACCGACGTGCTGACGGGGATCGGCAGATTCCAGAACCCCGCGCCGTTGTATTTCGGGCCGGCGTCGAGCCCCGGGAACTGCCGGAAGTAATCGATCACCGGCGTGTCGGTGTTCAGCGTCAATTCCGCCGGCAACGGTTCGCCTTGGTACGGGAACTCCGCCAGAACGCGACGGAGTTCCCGTTCGCCCGCGGCGCGTTCCTGCGCGGTGGGGGTCTTGGTGAACGACCGATAGACCTGGGTCCGGATCGGATCGGCCGGGCCCGGCAGACTGTAGAGCACGAGGCCGACCATGGGCCGCAACCGCTTCAAGAACGGATCGATCACGCGGCGGGTATGCTCGGCCGCGAGTTTGTTCTTGCGCAGCGTGCAGAAGTCGGCGACTCCGTTCGGCACTGGGGATTTCCAACCCCAGTCGTCATCGATGGCCCACGGATGGACCATGATCACCGCCGTCTCTTTGGCACGCAGATGGTTGGGCAGCTCGATGATCCCCCGCGTGTTGTAGGAGAACCGCCACGCGCGCACGTCGAGATCGGCCTCCGCGTCGTCCACAATCGGACCGGCTTCGTAATGGGCTTCTTCTTCGATCGGCTCGAAGTACTCGGGGTAATCGGCGAGCAACGGCTTGGGATCGACGATCGGCCGGAGCGTGTTGTCATAGACCCGTGACGCGGCCGGCTCGGCGGCCGTGACGACGGCGGTCATCCATCCCATCAGGAGTAGATAACCGCCGCACCACCAGGATGATGGCGTGGTGTTCGTCGCACCGAGGGCGATCCCTGTATGCCACTGGCTCCGCCAGTGCCCGCATCCCGTTGCGACCGATCGGAAAGCCCACTGGCGTAGCCAGTGGCACACGGACTGCTGGCTTCCGCCCAACCCATTCCTTGAATCCACATCCGACATCATTCCCAACCTTTCAGGGGGCCTGCAGATAGGCGAACAAGTCCCGCAATTCCTGCGGCGACAAGAGTCGGTACAAATTGTCGGGCATCAGCGACACCGGGGACTCGCGCTCGGCTTCGATCTCGCCCGCGGGCAGGGTTTCGCGTTGGCCCTGGGCATCGACCAACGTGAGCGCCGCCGCGGTTCGCTCGATCGGGAATCCGGTCACGACCCGTCCCGATTTCGTCTCGAGAATCACGCTGACGTATTCCTTGCGGATTACGCTCGACGGATCAACGAGACTCACCAGCAGATAGTCGCGGTCATGGCGATTCGCCGAAGTGAGGTCCGGGCCGATTTTTGTCCCTTCACCGCGGAAGAGATGGCACGTCGCGCAATGCTTTTGAAAGAGCCGTTTCCCCGAGTCATACGCGCCGGCCGCCGCGCGGAGATCGTTGTTCAACCGGCGAACCTCGGCGAGTTTCTCTTCGCGCGTGGCTCCCTCCAGTTTCCCCCAATGTTTGGCGACAAGGGCATTCAACCCCTCGTCGTCCAGCAGGGCGACACGGCGGATCTGTTCGAGCGGAGTGACCGCAGCCGGAAGTCGGCCCTGATCGACCCGCTCCAACCAGACCCGTGCCGAGTTCCGACGACCGAGCAACACCTCGCGGAGTTGACCGCGCCAAGTCTCATCGGTCGAAGCCTCATGGGTGGCGATCAACCGCGCCGCGATGGCGGGATCATCGAACCGCGCCAGAAATTGCAGCGCGGCGGTTCGGATCGCCGTGGAGTCGCTTGTTTCCAAGAATGTCAGGGCAGGGGCCACATCTTCGGTCGCCGCCAGCATCCCCAACAACCGCAGGGCGACGATGCGTCGTTCCGGAGACGACGCCTCATCGAACGCCGCGGCGCGCGTCATCGCGATCGTCGGCGGATGTCCCAACGCGACATTGAGCTCCCACCATGCGGGATCAGTGGGGCGACGCATGCCGACTTCGGCAATCAACGTGGCCCAAGGATGTGCGCGCGCCGCGCGGAGTCGCTCCGCCGCGAGTTCCGGCGACTGTGTGGGACGCTCGTGCCAGCCCGCCAACAGCGTCGGCCCCCAACTGACGGCGGGGACATCCGCCGGAGCCGCCCGCCAAATCTGTACCACGGCGTCGAGCCCCTCCGTCGTCCCCTCGGCGATGTACCGCCGGAGCAAGCGTGGCAGTAACTCCTCACGTCCCAACTTCGACCGCCACAACGTCGGTCGCGTGAACCGTTTCAGCACCGCCTCGCGGCCCGAGACGCTATGTCGTTCCACCGCCCACCACCACATCAACGGCAGGTAAGGGTCGTCGTGATCGAGGTCGCGATTGATATGGGCGTTGATGATCGGCAGCGCGACGTCGGCCGGGAACCGCTGGGCGCTCGCCGCCAACTGCTGACGGACGCCGATGTCGGGCTCCTGCTCGGCGAAGTGATCGAGTTCGTGGGCCAGCTCGGTCGAGACGCCGCCGCCGTCGCCCAACAGACGCACCGTCCACGCGCGGACGGTGGGATGCGGGCTCTGCAAGAGCGCCCGCGCGAGGCCTTCCTCGAAGCCGCCAAGAACATGCAGCGTCCACAAGGCTTCGAGCGCCGGCAACCCCGGGACATCACGAACCGCCGCGTCACGCAATCGCTCCAAGAGCCCGACCGGGATCGGTTCGAGCGGTTGTTCCCGTCCGGGGCCCGCCTCAAAACGCCGCGTCAATTCTTGCCGACTCCGGCGGACCAGCCATTGGTTGCGATGACCATGGTTCTCGAGCAACTGCTCGACGGAGAGACTGGTGAGGTCGAACGCCTTCGGACGTGGCGCGTTGCGCGGCGCGAGTCGATAGATGCGGCCATTGGTGCGGTCCCAATCGGCGTCGGGGTCTGGATGGGCCGTGCGGGCGTCATGCCAATCGGCGACATAGAGCGCGCCGTCCGGCCCCGTGGTCACATCGGTCGGCGCGAACCATGGATCGTTCGCGAGCAGGAGTTCGCCCCCATGGGCGGTCTGCACCGTTGAGCCGCGAGGTTCGATATGGTGCCAGTAGACGCCGTGCCCCAGCAAATCTCCCGCGAGGTACTTGTCGCGGAACGCTTCGGGGAAAAGATCTCCCTGATAGACGACCCCGCCGACGGTGACGTGACCGCCGCGGAAGTTGGCGTGCGGCGCATGCTCGAAGTAACCGTAAGCATGTGGATTGTGGAGCGCCCCGTGTTTGCCGAACGACTTGACGAAATAGCCCCCCTGCACGCCATGTACCAGCACATAGTTGCCGTAATTGGTGCTGTAGAGGAGCCTGCCATCGCGATCGAAGTCGAGCCCCCAGGCGTTCCCGCCCCCCTCGCAGAAGAGCTCGAACGCCCGCGTGACGGGGTGGTACCGCCAGACCCCTTGCTGGAACTCGATGCCGCGGATGTTCGCGGTGACGGTGCTCCCCTGGCAGCCATACAGCCAGCCATCCGGCCCGAACGTCAACGAGTTCGCCACGCTATGGGCGTCCTCCATCCCGAACCCGGAAAGGAGCACACGCGGGGGACTGTCGGGGAGGTCATTCCGATCGAGATCGGGATAGAACAAGAGATAAGGAACATTCAGGACAAAGACGCCGCCGTGGCCGAACGCGAATCCACTGGCCAGATTGAGGCCCTCGACGAAATCCTTCGAGGACTCATGCAGGCCGTCCCCGTCGTGGTCCTCCAGAATCGTGAGCCGGTCGGCCCCGCGCGGCCCTTGCGGCGGCGGCTCGGGGACGCGGTCGTAGCGGGTCCGTGAGTAACGATCAACCGCGACCCGGTTGAGCCCCTCGGGATTGGGGTATTGCAGATATTGAATCACCCACAGCCGACCACGATCATCAAAGTCGATCGCGACCGGCTGACGAACGACAGGCTCGGCGGCGACGACCTCCACCGCGAAGCCGTCCGCCACGTTCATCCGCGCGACGGCCGCCGCGGGACTCAAACCTTGAGCCGGACAATCATGGGAGCAGTCACCCAGCCACAGGGCCAGCCCGATCGTGAATGACAATCCCCGTGATCGCACCGCCGCGCTCCTCGAACGGAACTAGCCCATCGTCCGTCCCTCCACGAGCGCTGGGGAGAGTCGTCACTGATCGATGGATTATGGTTTATCCGATTCACGCCCGTCCGCCAAGGGAATGAGTCTCCGCCACCATGGTGCTGTGGATCGAGTACGGTCGCTGGTTGGTGGGTGGCCTGCTCCCAAATTCCTGATCCATGTGTTCAGAGCTTCCCTCCATCCGACATCCCAAGCGTCGTCCGTCACGGCTCACCCATCCACCATCTCCACCACCCCATTGCGCGCCATCGAGAAGACCGGCCGCTGGGTCCGGCGGGCGATGTCCCGGGCCAGGTGGTCGTCGCTTTCGACGAAGAGTTTCGCCGCGGGGTCGGCGGCGTAGTACGCCGCTTTGCGGGCCGCGCTGTCGGCCGCCTGGTCGCGGTCCGCGAACGTCGGATGGGGCGACATCGCGAGGAAACCGTGGTCGATTCCATGTTGCCGCAGCCACGCCTCGGTCTCCGGGCGATGGCGTTCCAGGCGGTTGGTGATGATCCCCTTCAGCGGGATCGACGGGATCCGCAGCGGCGCGGCCTCGTGCAGGAACCGCAGATACTCGGCCTCGTGTTCGGTCTCGGAACCACCGTCCCAATCCGCGCACAACACGCCGTCCAAGTCCACCAGCAGTTGGCGGTTGTTGTCGTCGTGGAACATCGTCCACTCGTAGAACTGCGCCCTATCAGGCAGCCGCGAATGGAAGTAGTCGACGCTGATCGTCGGACGGTTTTCGACATAGATCGCCGCGTACGACACCGGCGTGCGGATCAACGCTCGCAGCCGGTCGATCTGTCGGCCGCTGGCCGACGTGTCGTCGACCACCAACACCAGACCCTCCGGCACCCGCCGCTGATACGCCCGCCGCGGCAGGGGAATCTCCGGCCGTCCTTCGCGGATCAGCTCTTCGAGCGCGATCATCGGCGCGTTCCGCTCGAGCGCGATCACCGCCGCCGGCGCCAGCCCGCTCCGCGGCACCCCCGCAACCGCGCGCAAC
>CAYRVS010000044.1:0-30285 GCA_964427725.1 uncultured Planctomycetaceae bacterium
CCAAACTGCTGGCCCGCGAGATCCGTGATTTGAATCTCAGCTACCCGCGGATCAGTGACGAACAGCAGGCCGAACTCGCGGAAGCCAAGCGGCTCCTCGAAGCCGAGTGAGTTGCTGGTTCGCGGACTGACGGTACGCCCCCCACACACCAGCCGGCCGGCGTCGCAATGGAGCCGGTGGGAAAAGCGCTCTTTTCTCGTTCACGGCGCGGGGTACAGTCATGGCGGGAAATCCCCCGCGGATGGGGACCCGCTCCACATGGTGGGAGACGATTCCATGAGCACAATCGGTGGCGGCGTTCCGCAGATTCCCCTGGCCGGCAGCGCGGGGGGACAACTCGGTCTGCAACGGGCCGCGGGAACCAATCAGCAGGTCGCCCAAAGCCAATCGCAGGCACAACACGCCGCGCGCGAGGCGCAGCTCGAACGTTCGATCGGCGATGTCGGGGAATCGGCGGGGACCGGTGACCGCGACGCCGACGGGCGGGAAGCCTGGCGGTGGCCACGGGGTGCCGCCGGCCCCGCGACCCCCGGGACGATTCAGCACCCGCACAGTGTCGATGTCGACGGCGAACGGGGCGGTACGCTCGACATCGAGGCATAAGCGTCTGGATTCAACGCCCCGTCGCGGAACGCCAGACTGACAGCCTCCGGGCTTTTCTGGCTCGATGCTGTCCGCGTTCCGCTCGTCGAGGCCCGAAACAGCCCGTCGAAGCCGTAGCCTCCTGTCGAGGATTGACGATGCGCATCCCGACTGGCCGCGGCGGGGAGAACGCCTATAATCTAAAGGTCCAGCATTGATCATCAGGTTCATGGATCGGAATTGATGATCTTGGTCGACGGTGCCTTTCATCGCCCCCCACTTCGCGTCTGGAGCTACCGAATGTCGCAAGAGCATGCTGATTTCTCGGCGAATGAGTTGGTGACGCCCACGACGGAACCGATCGCGGCGCCGCGCGCGGCCTGCTGCCGTTGGCGGTCGATGGTTCAGATTCCGCTGCTCCTCTTCGCCGCCGGGGGCTTGGGCTTCGCCGGTCAGCAGATGTGGCAGAACGATCCCGCGTTTGCGTCGTTGTTCGGGGGGACCGACTATGCATCGGCGGGTTCATGCGGCCAGACTTTGTCGGCCTCGCCGAGCTGCGCCCATGCCGCGATGGCTTCGGCGGGGATGAGCTGCTGCTCGCAAGCCGCGACGGCGCTCGCCTCGACCTCCCCCGCGTGCTGCTCACAGGCCGAGACGCTCGGCTGTGCCGGTCGCGGCTGCTGCCTATCGGAAGCGATCGCCGAAGCGGGAGAAGCGGTCTCGGCCTTGGCGGTCAGCAACATGCAAGTGATCGAGACCGCGGTGACGACCGAAGACGCCGTTGCCGATGAATCGACCGAGACCACGACGCCCGACGCGTTGTAACCACGAGCACGCTATCTCAAGCCAAAAGACCCAGGAAGTTTTTTCCTGGGTCTTTCCATTGGTCGATGAGGATCGTCGAGGGCGAAGTCTACGACTTGAAGTCGGTCGGATTGCCGAACAGGCCGCTGCCGCCGTTGCCACCGGTGCCGCCCCGCAACGGGCCTTTGTTCTTACGTTCGTAAGCCTGCCCCTTGCCCGGTGACAGGTCTTCATCTTTCGGTTCTTCCGGCTTCGCCTTGAGGGCCTTCAGCGACAGGCTGATCCGTTGACGATCAGGCTGCACTTCGAGAACCTTCGCCTGAACTTCCTGACCGACGTTGAGGACTTCGCCGACGCGTTTGACCCGGCGATGGTCGAGCTCGCTGATGTGAATCAGCCCTTCAACCCCCGGCTCCAATTCGATGAACGCCCCGAAGTCGGTGGTCCGGGTCACCTTGCCGCCGACCGTGGTCCCGACGGCGTATTTCTCGACCGCCGCGTTCCAGGGATTCTGGGCGAGCTGTCGCATCCCCAGGCCGATCTTCTTCTTCTCGCGATCGAGCGACAGGACCACGACGTCGATCGCCTGACCCTCCTGCAGAATGTCTGAGGGATGCTTGATCCGCGTCCAGCTCATCTCGCCGACATGCAGGAAGCCGTCCACGCCTCCCAGATCAATGAACGCCCCGTAATCCTTGAGGGTCTTCACCTTGCCGGCGTACTGCTGGCCGACTTCGACCTTCTCCCAGAAGCCCGCGGCGAGTTCCTTGCGCTCTTGAATCACCAGCACGCGGCGGCTGACGACGAGGTTCTTCTTGGCCGGGTTGACTTCGGTGATCTGCACCGGGAACCGCTGACCGACGTAGCCCTCGAGGGACGAAATGAAGCCGACGTCGACCTGGCTGGCGGGGAGGAAGGCCCGCATGTTGCTGACGGTGACTTCGAGTCCGCCCTTGTTCGTCTTGTTGACCACGCATTCGACCACTTGGCCGACGGCGAGCTCTTCCCAGTTCCCCTTCGGGCGGCGGGTCGCCTTCGGCAGGCTGACCAATACGACACCGTGTTCCGTGTCGAACTTGTCGACGACGACGAGGAACTCTTCCCCTTCGCGGGGATGTTTCCCTTGGGGAAACTGCTTGATGGGCAACAGGCCCGGCGAGCGATAGCCGATGTCGCAGAAGACGTTTTCGCTGTTGAGCGACTGAACCTTCGCCTTGAGTTTGTTCCCCGGTTGCAGTTGGTCTTCCGTCAGCGGCAGACCCGTGCTGACGGTCGCCCCGTCGTCGGTGGTTTCGACGTTTGTCGGAGCAGACATCGTCCCCTGCATCGCCGCGCCGATTTCGGCGTCAAGGTCGGCATCGAGGGTGGCATCCCGGGGGATCTCCACCTTCGCGGCCGGCGGCGGGGCGAGATAAGGCTGCACATCGGCATCGACCGCGGCGGTGGAAGCCATGGGGGTGACGGGGGCCGACAGAGGGGCGGATTCGCCGCCGCCATAGGTCGGAACCGCGCGGAGATCTTCCGGCGAGACCGTGGGATTGAGTTGCACGCGTCGCCGCGTTGGCTCGGCCGAGTCCCCATCCATCGCAGGTGGGGGTGCGGCTTCCACGACGGCGGGTGGAGGGGTTTCCACCTCTGCCCTGGCTTCGAGGGTCGGCGCAGCCGACGCTTCCGGCGTGTTGGGATCAGGCATTCCCGCCGAATTCGCCGCGCCGTCTTGGTGCGCGGATTCGACGGTCGTGGGCTCGTCGCCGTTCATCATGGAACATCACCTGGAAACACACCCGGCGTGGGCGTCCCGCCTCTGCGATGTCCACAGGCGTGAATGCTGGACCCGACATCGCGCCCAGCACCATAACGGAACGTCATGCGGGATGCCACCTTGCGGCAAGGGGCCCGACCGGAGATTTTTTTCGGGGGAATCGTAAGGTTCACGCCACTCCCCAAGTCTCAGGCAGACCCGGCAGGTGAGCCTCATCGCCCCGCAAAATTTCAAGAAAACTTGCGGCGAAATCGTCTTGACCGTTCACCGCCCAAGCCATAAGGTCGTATATAGATTATAGGGTGACGGCGGATCGACGTCGATCCGCTCGCTCAGGCAGGGATGATCATGGCAACCATGTGGCGCGTGCTGATGTGCGGCGGGGTGATCGCTCACCTCCTGACCGCGCCGCTGGTCGCGGGCATGTTGTGCCGTCAGTGCTGTGGACAACCTGGCGATCACGAATCGGCCGATGCCACCCATGTTTGCCGGCTCGAAGCATCGCCGACCTCGAAGCGGTCTCCGGTGGCCTCGTGCTGTGCCGGCCATCAGTCACTCACGGAGGAGCCCCTGGGGACCGATTGTCAGGATTGCCCCAAGTGCAAGGCTTCCAGGCCGATTCCCGTCGACCGGACTTCGGTCGCGTTCGCGGCTCCCTCGGATGATGGGGCCGCACTCCCGTCGCTCACTTACGAAACCCTCGTCCGCACGGCGTTGACGGGGTCTTGGGAGGCGATCGCACCGGCTTCGCCGAGACCGATCGCACCGCTGCAACCGCTCTTGTGTTGCTGGCGGAAATGATCTCGGGGACATCCCGGACTCCGTCTTGTGCGTGACGAGCGCTTGAGCGGCCGCACGCCGACGTGACTTCGTGGTTCTGCAATGTCTCCGATGCCTGGCTCTTGTGAGCCGTCTTTCCGGTCGCGCATCGTGCATGACCAGGGCCTGATCCGCATCCCGTGATCCGGTCCCCGGTCCAGCGTGGCCCGTCCTTCCCAAACATCTCTCCGACAGGAGTGTGTCTCATGTTCAAGCTGTTGTCCGTCATGTTGGTCTCTTCCGTGGCGTCGGTCGGGCTGATCTGGTCCGCGACCGCACCGAGCACGGTTCGTTCGTCCGGCAGTTGTTGCAGCGGGGGTTCGTGCGCCTCGTGCACGAACTGCGCATGCGATTGCGTCGCGGGGTGTGCTTGCTGCGACACCGGCGTCTGCTCGTGCGGCACCGGTTGCGGCTGTGTCTGCTGCGCCGCCCGGACTTCGCAGGCGGCGGTCGCCAAGGTGACCGCATCGGTCGCGAAGAGCTGCTGCGCCGCGAAGACCAGTTGCTGCGACTCGGGCGACAAGGTGGTCGCCGCGACCGATCGGTTGCTCGCGTCCGCCGGAATCGAAGTCGCTGACCTCGCCCCGGTCGACGCGCTGAGCCCCGCGAACCTGGTCGCGGCGGCGAATCGGCAAGCCGGTTGCGCCTGCGAGGACTGCGAAAGCTGCTGCACCGATGGCTGCGCGAACTGCACCTCGGGTTGCTGCGTCGTGACGCGGTAACGATGGATCGGGATCGAGCGGGCCGTGAGTTCCGCGGATCTCGAACTGCTGTAGGGAATCAGCCCGGCGGCCGATGGTCGTCCGGGCTGATTCGTTTCTTGCCGCGATCGATGCCCCTTGCGATAGTCCGTCGCCGACCATCCTCCCGCGTTCTGGAAGTCACGCCTGATGAAACCCCTGATTCGGGCCTTTCTCGGAGTGAGCTTGGCGTTTGTCGTCGCGGTGGTGTTGTTGATCCTGGTCGAGCTCTTTAGCGCCGTCGTTCATCCGACGCCGCCCGATTTTCCGGGGACCATGGAAGCCATGTGCGCGCACGTCGCGCGGTACCCCCATGGCGTTCTGGCCGTCTGTATGGCGATGTGGGGTGGGATCGCGTGGCTGACGACGTGGCTCGCGGG
Organism: uncultured Planctomycetaceae bacterium; assembly: GCA_964427725.1. Taxonomy (GTDB): domain Bacteria; phylum Planctomycetota; class Planctomycetia; order Planctomycetales; family Planctomycetaceae; genus DSVQ01. The sequence goes on from CAYRVS010000044.1 coordinate 5,088, forward strand.
ACGGATCGGCGGCCGCGTGGCGGGTGGGCTCTTCGCGGTCAGCTTGATCGCGGCGATGCTATGGAACGTCGGCATGCTTCCGTATCACTGGTGGTTCAAATTGCTGTGTCCGTTGACCGTGCTGGTAGGCTGCTTGGGAGGATTGTGGTGGAGGCGTCCCCGGCCAAGCCGTGCCGACGGGGTGGTGGCGCCGTTGTGAACGCCTGACACATTCTTCGTGAATGCGCGGCGTGCTCCGACAGCGAGCGGCGCGGCGTCAGCCCGCCGCGGGAGCATGCCCAAGGGTCGATCGTGAACCGTTAAGGGGCGACCGTCCAAACCAAGTCCTGTCTGGCCTTCGACCCTCAACCTTCGACCCTCAACCTTCGACCCTCAACCATTCATCCCACGGCGGTCTGACGCCGCGCCGCTCTTGAGGATGGAGTGGTTGAGAGGGGCGATCGACCCGACGGGTTGTAGCGATTCTCGGGAAGTTGACTGTGGTGACGGTCGTGCGGCGGTCGATGAGAAGAGTCGAGAACGTCGGGAACCACGACCGGGGCGGAGCGTCCGTTGCCGGAACTCGCCGGGACGGCGGAGGTTCCGAACTCCCGAGAATTCAGGAGAGATGCGATGAAGTGGGCGTTGCAGGCGGCCCTGGTGGTTGGGGCGATGTTCGTGGCGGGTGGGGCCGCGGAAGCTGCGGGCGAAGGCCAGCCGTCCGACTGGGGTCGGTTCTACTACTATCCGTATGTGTACTACCCGCACAACTTCCAAGCGCCGCAGCAGTACAATCATTTGTATCACCGTTACCCGGTGAGCCGGCAGATCCCGGTCTACAACAAGGACTGGTACAACTTCTATCCGAGCGAGCGCCCGTACCACATGGGGCACCACTTCATTTTGGACGTGTTCTAAACCGGACGGGATGAACCGCGCGAGTTTTCCAGCGGCCCAGGGAACGCCTTCCCTGGGCCGCTTCGTTGTTGTTGAGCGCCATCTGGTAACATCTGCCGAATCATGGCGGCCGAGAAGACCGACGGGTTGGTATTGCGGGTCACCGACTTCAGCGAGACGAGTCGCGTGGTGGTCTTGTTTTCCCGTGATTTCGGCAAGCTTTCGGCCCTTGCCAAGGGGGCGCGCCGACTCAAGGGGCCGTTCGAGTCTGCTCTTGACCTCCTCGCAAACTGCCGGATAGTGTTCCTCCGCAAATCCTCGGCGGGACTTGATCTGTTGACCGAAGCGCAGCTCATCGCGCGGTTTCGGCCCATCGAGAAAGACCTGACGAGTTTGTACGCCGGGTATTACCTGGCGGAATTGCTCCTGGGGCTGACGGAAGAGTACGACCCGCATCCGGAGCTGTATCAGGCCGCCCTCGAAGCGCTGGAGGCGTTCGGCGAGGCGGAACTGATTCGGCGGGCGGTCTTGCGGTTTGAACTCGTCCTGTTGCGGGAGATCGGGCAGCTTCCCGACTTCACCTGGTGCGCCGGGTGCGGGGCGGAGTTGACCGAAGGACAGGTCTTTGGGTTTTGGGTCTCGCAGGGGGGGCTGATCTGTCCCGCGTGTCGGCGGGAAGAGTTCAGTCCGACGGAAGTTCATGCCGGTTCGGCGGCCGCGTTGCGGCTCTTGTCCGGAACGGGGGGACAGGCTTGGCGACGCCTGGAATTGTCGCCGCAGCAGTTCAAGGAGATGCGTCGCGTCACGACGTCGGCGATATCACACGTCTTGGGCCGCCGGCCGAAACTGCTGGCGTACTTCGGCTGAGCTCGTCGGGTCCGCATGGTGTTCGACCAGCTCGTTGAATCCCCCCACGCATGAGATGCCCCGCGTCGTGACGATGCTTCGCGACGTGGGATAAAGGTCACGGATGACCCGCACCCCGGCTGCCGACGTCTTACCGCCCGCCCACCGCTCCGGTTGGTGCCGGGCGCTCTTGGGCTTGCTCTGCGCCTGCATGTTCGCCGGATGTGTGACTCCCTGGGAACGGGCGAGTTTGCTTGGCGGTCGCGAGACGACCATCGACAACGTCCAAGGCCCCACCGAGCGCGGCCTGCGGAATCTCTTCCGCAAGCAGGAGGAAGAACAGATCGCGAACGGCTCGCTGAAGCCGCTCGCGGGGACCGAAGCCTATCTCGCCGCCGAGGAACTGTACGAAGCCGAGCGTTACGACGAGGCGGCGTCGGCGTTCCGCAAGGTGGCCCGCAAATACAAAAAGAGCGAAATCCGCGAGGATGCCCTCTTCATGGAGGCCGAGTCGGCCTACAACCTGGGCCATTACGCCCGGGCGCAGGACCGTTACTCGGAACTCCTCGCGGACTACCCGTCCAGCCGGCATCTCGACGACGTTTCCAAACGCTTGTTCGAGATCGCCCGGATGTGGCTCGATTTCCCCGAACCCGCGACGGTCGGCGAGGTCGCCCAAGTCAATTACGACGACTTCGGCAACGAACTTCCCGCGCCACAACCGGTCGAAAAGAAAAAGTCGGGTGGCCCCGCCTTCTGGCCCAACCTCACCGACAAATCGCGGCCGCTGTTCGATCCCGAAGGAAACGGCGTCGGGGCATTACGGCTGATTTGGCTCAACGACCCGACGGGGCCGCTGGCCGATGACGCCTTGATGCTCGCCGCCAGTCACTACGCCCGGGCGGGGAACTACATCGAGGCCGATCGGCATTACACGCTGCTGCGCGAGGAGTATCCGAACAGCCCGCATGTCCAAACGGCGTTCGTGTTGGGCTCTCACGTCAAGCTGATGTCATACGAAGGGCCGGAGTACGATCACAAGGCCCTCGAAGATTCCGAACATCTCAAGGAGTCGATCCTGCGGCTCTACCCCGAATCGCAGGACCGCGAACGAATTCAGGGAGAACTCGACAAAATCGAATTGGCCAAAGCGGCCCGCGAATGGGAGCTGGTCGTCTTCTACAACAAGAAGGGGAACCCCCGCGCGGAAGCGATCTATTGCCATCTGCTGTTGCAGCGGTACCCGGAAACTCCGTTCGCGAAGTTGGCGCGGGAACGGCTCGCGGAATTGGGACCGGAGTACGCCGGCGGGACCGCGCTCCTCAACCCGCAGCCCGATCCTCCCAAGTATCGGCAGACGTTCGGTGGCAATCGGCCACAGTTGACGAACACCCCCGGCAGCGCACGGCAGCCGCCGGTCGCCGAGGAAGCCGCGGAGCAGCCCGCCGAGGAATCGCGTCGTTGGGGGAATCCATTCCGTCGCGGCACTGAAGACGAAGCAGAGCCCGACGAGACTGAACCTGAAGAGACCAGCCCGGCCCCCCGTCGATTCCTGCCGTGGGGCGGTGACGAAGACGCGGAGCCGATCCCGACACCCGAATCTCCCGGCGACGACGCGGAGATGCGGCGAGCGGAAACCGCCTCGGACGAAACTGGTTCGAGGGAAGGTGGGAGTCGCTGGTCACGCATGTTCCGCTTTACGCCGCCCCGCCGGTTGACGCCCTCCCGCGAGGCGGAGCCGATCGACGACGCGGCGGACGCCGAGATGGACGTGACGGAGGCGGACTCGACCGAGCCTGCCGGCGACCCTGAGTCGGAGTTTGAGGAGTAGCATTGCGCGTTGGGGGTCACCACCGGGGGAAACCGAGTGTCTTGCGACACGCCGCCCACGGTCCGCGCCTCCTCTGGTGCGTCCTGGTCCTGAGTACGTCGCTGCTTCCCGGCTGCGGGTATATGGTGGGAAACGCGTACGGCCCCGAAGTCCGGACAGTGGAAGTCCCGATCTTTCAGAACGACACCTTTCGTCGCGGGCTCGAGTACCAGCTGACGGAAGCGATTCAGAAAGAGATTCAGACGCGGACCCCCTATCGGCTCGTCAGCGGTCCGGGGGCCGACACCCGCTTGACGGGTCGCATCGTCGGGGCCCGCAAGAACGTCTTGGGAGAGACCCAGTTCGACGACCCGCGCGAATTGCAGTTGTCGTTGTTCGTCGTGGTGACGTGGGAGGACTTGCGGACCGGACAGCTGCTCGCCACGCAGGAAGTCCCGCTGCAGCCGCAGGCGATCCCCCTGACCGGGCAGGCGGAGTTCGCCCCCGAAGTCGGGCAGAGCCTCGCGACGGCGACCCAGGACGCGACGAATCGGCTCGCCCAACAGATCGTCAACATGATGGAAACGCCGTGGTGATCCGGCTGACCCGGCGAGCAACGCGGGACGAGCCCGCCGGGGGCGGCGGGTCGATCGAATCGGGGCCGTCGTTCAGTCGTCCGTAGTCCGTGGCGATGGCCGACGATTCATGTCCTGGGACGCTGACCGGAGCGCTACGGTTCCGGGCGTATGCTCCCGATTTGGCCCGTCAATTTTTCATCACCGACTTGTGGCCCGCTTGCACGCCATCTGTTACGCTCCCCGGAGACACACCGGTCGGGGGGAGTTCGGTTTCGGATCGCGGTTCGAGTAGCCCGCGCTGATCGACGGCCTGACATCGGGAAAACTCGAGTTCAAGAGAAAGATCAGCATGAGCGTGGCGATTACGGCGGTCCGGGCACGGGAAATTCTGGATAGCCGCGGCAACCCCACCGTCGAAGTCGACGTCGAGCTGGAAGACGGAACGATCGGCCGCGCCGCCGTTCCCAGCGGGGCGAGCACCGGCGCCCACGAAGCCTGCGAACTGCGCGATACCGAAGACAAGAAGCGGTTTCTCGGCAAGGGGGTCCGCAAGGCGGTCGAGAACGTCAACGAGCATCTCGCCGACGTTCTGATCGATCTGAACATCACCGATCAGGCGACCATCGACAAGACGATGATCGAAGCCGACGGGACGCCGAACAAGTCGCGGCTCGGCGCGAACGCGATTCTCGCCTGCTCGCTGGCTTGCGCCCATGCCGCCGCGCGGGTCAGCTTCCTGCCGCTGTTCCGCTACCTGGGCGGGGTCGGCGCGAACACGCTCCCCGTGCCGTTGATGAACATCATCAACGGCGGGGCGCATGCCGACAACGGCCTCGACATGCAGGAGTTCATGATCGTTCCGGTCGGGTTCAGCACCTTCAGCGACGGGCTGCGGGCCGGCGTGGAAGTCTTCCACAATCTGAAGAAGGTCCTCAGCGACAAGGGGCTCGCGACCGCCGTGGGTGACGAAGGGGGCTTCGCGCCCGCCCTCGAAACGAACGAGTCGGCCCTGAGCGTGATCATGACGGCGATTGAAAAGGCGGGTTACAAGCCGGGCGAGCAAATCCGCATCGCCCTCGACTGCGCCGCGACCGAATACTTCGACGCCAAGACCAACCTGTACGATCTTGACGGCAAGAAGGTCGACGGCGGGGGGGTGGTCGAGATCTTGTCGCAGTGGATCGGCAAGTACCCCATCTGCTCGATCGAAGACGGCTGCGCCGAGGACGACTGGGCCACCTGGAAGAAGCTGACCGACGCGGTCGGCACGAAGTGCCAACTCGTCGGCGACGACCTCTTCGTCACCAACACCAAGCGGCTCAAGGACGGCATCGCCCAAGGGGTCGGCAACAGCATTCTGGTGAAGGTCAACCAGATCGGCACGCTGAGCGAAACGATCGACGCGGTGCAGACCGCCTACAAGCACGGCTACACGGCGATCATGAGCCATCGCTCGGGGGAAACCGAGGACACCACCATCGCCGACCTCGCGGTGGCCCTGAACACCGGGCAGATCAAGACGGGTTCGGCGAGCCGGACCGACCGCATCTGCAAGTACAACCAGTTGCTGCGGATCGAGGAAATCCTTGGCGGCGACGCCAAGTACGGCGGCACCCTGAAGCGGTAGCCAATGACGCGATGAGACACGAGGAAGGACGAGCGGAACGGCTCGTCCTTTTTTTTGGCTCGTCGCGAGTAACCGATCCGACTATTGCGGCGGCATGCCCATCGTCACGCGCGGACGTGGGCGATATCATGCGAGATATGGAATGATGAATCGAGGAGCGGGGGGAGGTTACTCCCCCCGGTGATCGATGATTGTGTGATTGTCTTCCATCACCGGGGGGACTGACGTCCCCCCGCTCCTCGTGCAGTGTTGTCGCGGGAGCCTCACGATGCCGATCGATGACTGGCCGCCGCTGGAGCCCGATCCGGTGATCGAGGCCTACAAAAAAGACGTCGACGTCACGCTGCTGATCGAGAATCTGAAGCTGACGCCGGAGCAGCGGTTGCGGAAGTTGCAGGGGGCGTATGCGATGGTCGCCGAGATCCAGGCTGCCCGGCGCCGGATGAAGAAGGCTCCATCGTGAACTTTTTCGACGTCCTCGAATTGCTGATGCGCCACGAAGTCAGGTTCATCCTGATCGGTGGGGTCGCCGGGAACATGCACGGGTCGGCGCGTCTGACCTATGACGTCGACGTAGTCTACGAACGCACGCCCGAGAATTATGTCCGGCTGGAAGAGGCCTTGGCTCCGTATCATCCCTATTTGCGGGGAGCGCCACCGGGGCTGCCCTTTCGGTGGGATCGAACCACGATCGCCGCTGGGCTCAATTTCATGCTGTCGACCGACTTGGGTGATCTCGACATCCTCGGAGAAATCGTCGGCGGGGGATACCGGGAACTGAGCAAGCATACCATCCTCTTCCCGGTACGAGACTACCCCATCCCGGTCCTGGATCTGCCGACGTTGATCAGCGTCAAACGTCGTACCGGAAGAACCAAGGATTTCGAGGCGATCGGCGAATTGGAGCGGCTGCTCGACTTGCAACAGTCTTGATTCCCCCCCCGGTTTTCGCGACAACCATGCCTGAGGGAGTCCGCCGCGCCGCGCTGCGTCGATTCCCACGAAACGCCCCTAGCCGACGCTTTCACGGACGCCTCGATGTCGACGGATGACGCTGGTTCTCCCATCCCCGCCCCTGCTCCGGCGGCCCCCCGCAACTTCATTCACGACATCATCGACGAGCACAACCGTACCGGGCGGTTCGACGGGCGGGTCCATACCCGGTTCCCCCCGGAACCCAACGGGTATCTGCATATCGGTCACGCCAAGTCGATCTGCTTGAACTTCGGGATCGCGAAGGCGTTCGGCGGAAAGTGCAATCTGCGGTTCGACGACACCAATCCCACCAAGGAGGATCAGGAATACGTCGATTCGATCATGGACGACGTCCGGTGGCTGGGGTTCACCTGGGACGGTCTGTATTACGCCTCCGATTTCTTCGAGCAGCTTTACCTGTACGCCGAGCGACTCATCGAAAAGGGGCTGGCGTACATCGAAAGCGCCTCGGTCGAGACGATTCGCCAACAGCGCGGCACCCTCACGCAGCCAGGCACACCCAGCGCCGATCGGAACCGGCCGCCGGCGGAAAGCCTCGACCTGTTCCGCCGCATGCGGGCCGGCGAATTCCCGGACGGCAAGTATGTGCTCCGGGCCAAGATCGACATGGCCCACCCCAACATGAATCTGCGCGACCCGCTCTTGTACCGCATCCGGCACGCGGAGCATCACCGCACCGGGAATACGTGGTGCATTTACCCGCTTTACGATTTCACGCACGGCTACTGCGATTCGCTCGAAGGGATCACCCACAGCATCTGCACGCTCGAGTTCGAGAACCATCGGCCGCTGTATGATTGGTTTATCGACGTCCTCGACCTCTATCACCCGCAGCAGATCGAGTTCGCCCGGCTGAATTTGACCTATACGGTGATGAGCAAGCGGAAGCTGCTGGAACTGGTCCAGCAACAGATCGTGCGCGGCTGGGACGACCCCCGCATGCCGACGATCGCGGGGATTCGGCGTCGCGGTTACACCCCGGCGGGGATGCGGAGCTTCTGCGAGGAGATCGGCGTCACCAAGTTCAACGGCCTCACCGACCTCGCGGTCCTCGAAAACGCGATCCGCGGCGATCTAAACAAGGTCGCCCCGCGGTACATGGCGGTCCTCAACCCGCTGAAGGTGGTCCTCACGAACTATCCGGAAGGACAAACGGAAGAACTCGACGCGGTCAACAACCCCGAAGATCCCACGCAAGGGACGCGGAAAGTGCCGTTCGGGAAGGTCCTTTACATCGAACAGGACGACTTCCTGGAGGATCCGCCGAAGAAGTTCTTCCGGCTTGCCCCGGGACGGGAGGTCCGCCTGCGGTGGGGGTATTACATCACCTGTCAGGAAGTGGTGAAGGACGCCGCCGGCAACGTCGTGGAGCTCCGCTGCACGTACGATCCCGCGACGCGCGGCGGCAACGCGCCCGATGGCCGCAAGGTGAAAAGCACGATTCATTGGGTCGCCGCCGAGCAGGCCCTGTCGGCGGAGGTCCGGCTGTACGACAAGCTCTTCACGATTGAAAACGTCGCCGACATCCCCGAAGACGCGGACTGGAAGACCTACCTGAACCCGCGATCGGAGGTCATCCTCAGCGACACCAAGCTCGAACCCGCCCTCGCGGGCCATCCCGCCGGGTTCACGTGCCAGTTCGAGCGGCTGGGGTACTTCACGGTCGACCAAGACAGCACCGTCGGGCACGTCGTTTTCAATCGCACGGTGACGCTCAAGGACGATTGGGCGAAGCAACAGAAGAAGGGGGAGGCGTAGTCGTCGCGCGCGATGATCTGGCGTCTTCAAGGAGCGGCGCGACGTCAGCCCGCCGTGTCGAATCGGAGAGCATGATGCCGGACCGTGGATGACGATGATGGCGGTCCGACCACAGCCCGCAGTGACCGCGGGGTCAATGGCGATCGCCCTCGACCGCGCGACTGTTCAAGCTCGGACATCAAACTTGGACTGCACGGCGGCCTGACGCCGCGCCGCACTTTCGGGGCGTCGCGTGGAAGGATTGCACCTCGCGTCGCGCTCCTTCAAGTCGCGGTCCCCGCCCGCTATACTCCCGCCCCGATTCGGCGGCCCACGGCTTGGAAGGTGCGAGATGACGCGGCGGTTCGTGAATACCCTCAAGGATGGCGAGCTCGTCGAGGAGGTCTACTTCGTCGCCGATCGTCAATTGCGGGCCAATCGTAACGCCGCGCTTTACCTCTCGGCCGATTTGCGCGATCGGACCGGCGTGATCAACGGCCGGCTGTGGAACGTCACCGAGACGAGCTGCGACGGGATTCAGACCGGCGGCTATGTCCGGGTGCGCGGGAAGGTGCAGGTCTATCAGGGGACCTTGCAGCTCATTCTGTCCCACATCACGCCGGTCGCATCAGAGGGGCTCGATCCCGCCGATTTCGAGCAGGGGCCGACGCAGAACATCACGGCGCTGCTGGAGGAACTGCGGGGGCAGCTGGCGACGCTACGGCATCCGGCGCTGCGGGCGCTCTTCGACGCCTGCTTCGCCGACGCCGCGCTCGTGGAGGCGCTCTGCGTGATGCCCGCCGGCGTGAAGGCGCATCATGCGTATCGCGGGGGCCTGCTCGAGCACATCGTCACGCTGATGCGGGTCGCGACGAAGGTTTGCGAGGTCTACCCGGGGCTCGATCGCGATCTGCTGCTGTCCGGGGTCTTCCTGCACGATATCGGCAAGCTGCGCGAACTCGCCTGCGAATCGAGCTTCGTCTACACCGACGAGGGGCAGCTCTTGGGGCATCTGGTGATCGGCGTCGAAATGCTGACCGAAAAGCTCCGCGTCGCCGAGCAGACCCTGGGACAGCCCTTCCCGCCGCAGCTCGCGCTCGAGCTGAAGCATCTGATCCTCAGCCATCACGGCAGCTACGAGTTCGGCAGTCCGCGGCTCCCGATGACCCCCGTGGCGATGGCGCTCCATCTCATCGACAACCTCGACGCGAAGCTTCACGAGTTCACGCAGGCGATCGCCGCCGACGCCAACAGCGGCTCGCATTGGACGTTGTTCCAGCCGCGGCTGGATCGCAAACTGTTCAAGGGCGCGCCGCCGGTCGCGACGGAGCCGGCGAGTTAGCGCGCGTCCGCGCTCGCCGATGGCTCGCGGCGAAACGTTGACGTTTCGCGCGGGGTGGTTGATGATCGGTGGATCGATCACGTCGGCACCCTGTGAACGGGACACCCTGATGACGCGCTGGTTCCTGGTGGTGGCTTGGTGGCTCGGGACGCCTTTCGTCGCCGTCCGCGCGGCGGACGATCCCGCCGTGGTGAGTCACGACTTCGTCTACGAGGCGACCCCCAAGATTCCGAGTTGCCATGCGTCGACGCTGGTGGAGACGCCGGCGGGACTGGTGGTGGCCTGGTTCGGCGGGACGCGCGAGAAGCATCCCGACGTCGGGATTTGGGTCGCGCGGCAGGTCGACGGGCGGTGGACGCCCCCCGTCGAAGTCGCCGACGGCGTGCAATACCGTCGCCCCGATGGGAACGTCCATCGCCATCCGTGTTGGAATCCCGTCCTGTTCCTCCCCAAGGACGGGCCGCTGATGCTCTTCTACAAGGCGGGGCCGAATCCGTCGGAGTGGTGGGGGATGCTGATGACCTCGACCGATCACGGCGCAACGTGGTCGGTCCCCCGCCGCTTGCCGGAAGGGATTCTGGGGCCGGTGAAGAACAAGCCGATTCAACTCCCCAACGGCGACATCCTGTGCGCGACCAGTGATGAAAGCCCCGAAGAACCCGATATCTGGAGCGTCTCGTTCGAGCGGACCAGCGATCTGGGCGTCACGTGGGAACGTCTAGGCCCCGTCAACGACGGCGTCGAAATCCAGGCGATCCAACCGAGCTTCCTCTGGCTGGGCGGAGAGCGGCTGATGGCGTTGGGCCGGTCGCGGCAGAATCGGGTCTTTCAGATCATTTCGGACGATCTCGGCAAGACATGGGGCCAGATGACGTTGGGGACACTGCCGAACCCGAACTCGGGGACCGACGCCGTGACCATGCGGGATGGCCGGCACGTGATCATTTACAACCATGTGCCGGGTGAACCGAAGCAGTGGGGGGGCAAACGGACCCCGCTCAATCTGGCGTTGTCGCGGGATGGGATGGCATGGACTCCCGGCCAGATCCTGGAAGACCAACCGGGCGAATACAGCTATCCGGCGATCATTCAGACCGCCGACGGCATGCTCCACATGACTTACACGTGGCAACGGAAATTGATCAAACACGTGGTGGTCGACCCGGCGAAGATTCCGAAGCCGTAGGCCTCGATTAGACCTTCAGGGAATGCGAACCGCGTGCGCCGCGGAGCCCGGTTTTGACGGCGGGCGCGCGGGGCGGTTAAGATAGATAATCAGCTGGATGATCCAGCCGTCGACCGGCCTTGGTGATCCCCCTCACGGCGTTCCGCCGCGTGACCGCCGGAGGTCGACGATGCGGTTCCCGGACGCGATCGAATCCGCGGAACGACGCAGGGAGGTCGATCACATCGCGGGTTTGAGTCGAGGTGTCGTATGTCGACAGACGCTGAAACGCGCGCCGCCGGCCCCGCCACCACGCCGGCCGATCCCGAATTGAAACAGCTCGGCAAGTACGAGATCGACAAGAAACTCGGCCAGGGGGGCATGGGAGCCGTCTATCTGGCCCGCGACACGCAGCTTCGCCGCACGGTCGCCATCAAGGTGCTCCCCAAAGATAAGGCGTCGAACCCGACGCTGGTCCGCCGCTTCCAGGCCGAAGCGCAGGCCGCCGCGCAGCTCCGGCACGACCACATCGTCGCCGTGTACGACAGCAACGAGGCCGACGGCTACCTCTACATCGCGATGGAGTACGTCGAAGGGCACGACCTGCACGAGATGATCGCGAAGCGCGGGACGATCCCCGTCAAGCGGTCGATCGAGATCATCAAGCAGGTCGCCTCGGCGTTGCAACACGCCCACGAACACAAGATCGTCCATCGCGACATCAAGCCGTCGAACCTGCTGATCCGTAACGACAAGGCGGTGAAGCTGACCGACCTGGGGCTCGCGCGGTCGGTCGACGATACGATCGAAACGGGAATCACCCGGGCCGGGACGACGGTCGGCACGGTCGACTACATGTCGCCCGAGCAGGCGCGGAACAGCAAGGCCGCCGACATCCGCAGCGACATCTATTCGCTCGGCTGCACGTGGTTCCAGATGCTGACCGGGCATCCCCCCTATCCGGAAGGGAGCCTGACCAACAAACTGCAGGCCCACGCGATCAAGCCGATTCCCGATCCGCGGACCGAGAACCCGAACGTCACCGAAGGGCTGGTCGCCGTCATTCAGCGGATGATGGCGAAGAAGCCGGAGGATCGGTATCAGACCCCGGCGGAACTGCTGAAGGATCTGGAGGCGAGCGCCCTGACGCGGGCGGCGTTCTCGCAGGAGATCTTCAATGCGATCGACGACGAACGCGGCCACGCCGTCGCCGCTAAAGGGAGTCCGGTCGATGAATCCACCCCCGCCGCCGTCCCGTCCCGCTCCCGCGGCAAGGGGAAGGGGAACGAGGCGCAGATCGACGACGAACCGGTCGCGGCCGTCGGCAGCAGCGGCCCGCAACGCGCGGTGAGCGGCGGCAAGAAAGGCCCGTCGACCCTGCCCCCCCCCGTGCGTCGCAAGCCCGCCGACCACGACGAAGACGAACGCCCCCCCAGCCCGTGGGCCGAACGGTTCAAGATGTTCGGGCTCATCGGCGGAGTGGTCGCGGGGATCGCGCTGCTGGCGGGGTTGGTCTCGCAAGTCGGCGGGCTGTTCGATTCCCCGAATCAGTTGGTCGTCAAACCGGTCGATCCCAACGCGGTGGTCCCGGTGGCGACACCCAACGAAGTCGCGGTCGCTGCGGTCGGCGGCGGAACCGTGGTCGGCGAAGTGGTCGGCGGGACGACCGTCGCGCCGGTCTATGGCTCGCCCGTGGTCCAACCGGCTCCCGGGGCGACCCTCACCTCCCGAGACATCGCCAGCACCGCCGCCCAGGGGGTCGGCACGTCCGGGCAACCGATGCAAGCCGCCGTCGTGGGAACACCGGGGCAGGGAACTCCCGCCGGCCCCGCGATCACCGCCGGCAGCTTGAGCCAGATTCGACCCGCGGACGCGCAGCAACGGCCCGATTGGTCCAAGCCTCCCGCCCGCCCCAAACCGGCGGTTTCCCTCAGCGTCGGCGGGGGCCCGACGAACGACAACACCCTCGGTTCCCTTAACGAAGCGTTGGCGAAACTCCCGGCGGAGGGGGGCGTCATTCGGCTTCCCGGCGGCGGTCCCTATCCCCTCTCGCTGACGGTCCCCATCAAGGCGAAGCAGGTCACGCTGCTGGGCGATCCGCAAGCCGGTTCCACCGTCATCCTGGTGCGCGGCGGCGAGCAGGAGGTCGGCCGGCTCGATGTGGTCGGCTCCTTGGAACTGAGTGATGTCCATGTGGCGCTCGATCGCGGCGCGAACCCCGCCGCCGCGCCCTTGAGCTGCCTTACCGTCCAACAAGGCTCCCTAACGCTGACCAACAGCAGCGTGAACGTCCTCGGGACGGACGGAGCCCCGATCACGGCGATCACGATGGTGGGGGGCAACGCACCGCAGACCCTCACCATGCGGCGGACCGCGATCCGCGGGGAAGTCGCCGCCGGACTCGATTTGAAAACGGCGGCGCTCGCGGCGGTGATCGACGAGTCGCTGCTCTCCGTCGGTGCCGGCAAGGCGATGCGGTTCGAGGGACCGTCGGGTCTGACGCCGCCGGGCGAAACCAGCCGGTGGATCCGCGCGTTCGCCTCGACGTTCGCCGGTCGCGATTGTCTGGTCGACTTCTCGCCGGAACAACCCCTCTCGGCCCCGCCGAAAACCGAGTTGACCTTCAAGAGCGTGATCGGCGCGGCACCGCCCGGTCCCGGAAACCGCTCGTTGTTGGGAGTCGTCGATTGGGAGCAGCAGCGGGTCCGCGATCTCCTTGCCTGGAACGCGATCGACTCGACCTTCGTCGGGTTCGATCACCTGATCGATCTGGGAAGCAAGTCGTCGTTCCGGGCCGACGACGCCGATGGCTGGCGACAGTTCTGGAAGCGGAAAGCCGCGCCCCACGAGTTCGTCAACGAACCCTGGCCCGCCGATCTGGGCGTGGTCGCCACGGCTCCCGTCGCGCTCTACGAACGGGAAACCTTGCCGATGGACGCGCGGCAAGTCGGCGCGGGGGGCGAACTCCCCGGCGTCGCCTCGCAATGGCTGTCACTTCCCGAAAGCCTGCAAGCCGATCGGTTGACGGCGATCGCCGGTCGACCGATGCCGCCGCAAGTGACGGAGACCTTCACCGGCGAACCGTTGAAGGTCGACCTCAAGAAGCAGGACTTGGGGGCGTTTCTCGCCAAGAACGATTGGCCCGACGGGGCGATCGTCGAGGCGTCCGGCACGGGCCTCTGCTCGTCGACTCCGGTCAGTCTGTCGGGCAAGCGGCTCAAACTCGTCTTCGTGCAAGGCGAAGGGGGCCCGTTGCGCGTCGTCCCCAAGGAGAGCGCCGCGTCCGCCCCCGCCCTCTTCGAGCTGCGCGACGGCCTCTTGGTGATCGACGGGTTGCGTACCGATTGGCCCGAGGCGCGGCAGAAACTCCCCCAGGCGATCGTCGCGGTTCAGCAAGGGACGCTGATCGTCACGCGGAGTGTGCTCCGCGGGCCGAATACTCTCGCCGAGCCGTATCGCGCCCTCGCCGTGCTGCAAGCCGACGCGGCGGCGGCGCAGCCGGGAACGCTGTCGATTGACCGTTCGGTGCTGTGGGGGGCCGGGCCGCTCGTGCGCGCGACGGGGGGCGGAGGCCGACTCTTTCTCGAAGAGTCACTCCTCTCGACGAACGACCGCGCGATTCACGCCGAACTCCAAACCCACGCGGGGGCGATTCCTTTCCTGGCGAGTCTGCGGTCGAACACCTTCGCGGCGGGACATGCCGTCTTTCAGGTCGATCCCGCTTCGACCGGCGACCCAATCACCCGACCGGCCCGCTTGTTCGCCGATCACAACGTCTTCCTCCTCGGCGGACCGTGGAAGCTCCCCTTCCAAGTCGCGCCGACGCTCCTCCGCTGCGCGGGGCCCGTCTTAGATCAGACCCAACTCACGTGGTGGGGCCAGGGGAACGGCGTCGCGAAGGAGTTTCCCGCGTGGCTCACGACGACCAGCGGCACCGCGCGGCAAATCACCAAGCCCGACGAGTGGACCAGTTTCTGGGGCCCGGGGCACGACGTCAAAACGCTCGGCGGCGGCGATGGCGTGGTCCTCGCAACGCCGCTCGCCGCGCGCGTCGATCAGCTCGCCCCCGCGCAGTTCGCGCTCCATCCCTCGTGCAAGGGGGCCGTCTGGAACCACGGGGAACCAATCGGAGCCGATGTCGCCGCCCTGAAGGGGATCGGCCCGCAAAGCGCCGCGGCACAACCGGCCGCGGGCAAGAAACCCGCGCCGCCGCCCCCCCCCAAGCCCGCAGGGAACAAGAAACCGGGGTTCTAAACGATCACCGCTCCCTGAAGCCCGGCCATCGCGATGGCTGGGCTTCCCCGGCGATCATTCGTGTGGCGGCACCTCCCCCATCGCCCTTCGCCGTCCCATCGGCTATCTTGCTTCCCGCACACCGTCCGCCCCACCTTCGATGAGCGCGCACCATGTCCGAAGCCTGTTTCCTCGCGGTCGATCTCGGGGCCGAAAGCGGCCGCGTCATCGCCGGCCTGTTCGATGGCCAAACCCTCCGGCTCGATGAGCTGCATCGCTTCCCCAACGGCCCCGTTTCGGTCGCCGACACCCTCCGCTGGGATGTCCTCCGCCTTTGGAGCGAGATTCAAACCGGGCTCGGCAAGGCCGCCGCGAAATACGGGGCCATGATCCGTTCGGTCGGCGTCGACACCTGGGGGGTCGACTTCGCGCTCCTCACCAAATCGGGCGAGTTTCTCGGTCAGCCTTATTGCTATCGCGACGCGCGGACCACCGGGCATCTCGAAGCCGCGTTCCGCCGCGTCCCCCGGGCCGACATCTTCGCGCGAACCGGCCTGCAGTTCATGGAGATCAACTCCCTGTACCAACTCCTCGCCTTCCGCGAGACCAATCCCGCGCTCCTCGATCAGGCCGACAAGTTCCTGATGATGGCCGACGTCTTCCATTGGCTGATGTGCGGCAGCCAGGTCGTCGAGTTCACCAACGCCACCACCTCGCAATGCTTCCATCCCACCGACCGCGATTGGTCGTTCGACCTGCTCCGCAAGCTCGAGCTCCCCACAGGGATGTTCCCACAGGTCGTCGACCCCGGCACGAAACTCGGCCGCCTGCGGGAGAGCGTCGCCCAACGGACCAACCTGCCGCGGCTCGAGGTGGTCACGCCGGCGACGCACGACACCGGGGCCGCCGTCGCCGCCGTCCCGACCGATCAAACTGGCCGCGCCAATTGGGCCTACATCAGCTCGGGGACGTGGTCGCTGATGGGGCTCGAACTGCCGCATGCGGTCCTCACGCCGCGGGCCCTCGAACTCAATGTCACCAATGAAGGGGGGATCGACGGGACGTATCGGCTGCTGAAGAACATCATGGGGTTATGGCTGGTGCAGGAATGCCGCCGGTCGTTCGAGCGCGCCGGACAGGGGGTCGACTACGCGACGATGACCCAATTGGCCGCGAGCGCCGCCCCGTTCCGGGCGTTGGTCGATCCCGACGACGGGACGTTCCTGGCCCCCGCCGACATGCCGACCGCGCTGCGCGGTTGGTGCGAACGGACCGGTCAACCGGCCCCCGACAGCCCCGGTGGTCTGGTTCGGATGGCCCTCGAAAGCCTCGCGCTCAAGTACCGCACGGTTCTCGGCTGGCTCGAGGAACTGTCCGGCGAACGGGTCGAGGTGATCCACATCGTCGGCGGCGGGACGCAGAACGAGCTCTTGAACCAGTTCACCGCGAACGCCACCGGCCGCCCGGTCATCACTGGCCCGATCGAAGCGACGGCGCTGGGCAACGTGCTGTTGCAGGCCCGCACGGCGGGCGCGGTCTCGACGCTGTCCCAGATGCGCGACGTCGTCCGCGCCTCCTCGACCATGCAGCGGTACGAACCCCGCGACACCCCGGCCTGGGACGCCGCCTACGCGCGCTTCCAAGAGCTGTGCCGGACCCCGCGACGATAAGGCCGGATTACGTAACGGCAGATCGAGCGTCCCCCATAGCGAGGGGCACCCGCCCCTCGCGCGGGTTCCGCACGAAATACGGTCGGCCAACGCGTCCGGGGCGGGTGCCCCGGCCTATGACAACAACGGGTGGTCTTCTCGCCCGAGCGCCCGCATGGTGAGGGGCACCCGCCCCTCGCGCGGGTTGATCCCGGAACACCATCGGCCAACGCGGCCGGGGCGGGTGCCCCGGCCTATGCGCTAACCGTGTTGGTCCGTTACGGCAACACCAGCGTCCCCGCGGGCAGCGTGTCGAAGAAGTTCGCCGTCGGGAAGTAGAACAGCGTGCCCGTGTTGGTGCTCAAGGTGTCCTCGAGCTGGAACGTCGAGATGAAGTTCTCGCTGAAGGCGTAGTTCAGCGAACTGCTGTTCGTGTCGAGCCGGGCCCGCAGCACCGACAGGTCGAACGAGTTCAGATCGAACCCGAACGAGCCGTTCCGCGGATTGTCCTGGAACGTCCGCCGGTCGGACACGAAGCGGTTGTTGATCAGCCCCAAATCAACCCGGCTGTTCTCGGTCGCGTTCACCACGAGCTGATGATAGTACGGGTCTTCCGTCGGACTCGCCTGCGTCCGGTTGTAGCTGTCCTCGACGTCGTTATCCTCGATCCGCGCGGCGAGCCGCGACGAATCGTTCGTGGTCAGCTCGATCAGCGGCACGTTCCGCGTATCGGTCGGCCCCAGCGAGACGCGGATCAGGTTCTCTTCGATCACCAAGCGGTTCACCGATTCGCCGTTGGTCGTCAGTTCGAGCCCCTCTTCGGGCTGGCCGAGGATCGTGTTGTCGGTGATGGTGATCTCGTTGTCGAGCGCGGCTGCCGACGTGCTGATTTCGATCCCCTTCCCGCCGTTGCCGGTCAGGAAGTTGTCGGTGATGTTGAGTTCACCGTCGGCGTTCAGCAGCTCGATGCCGTCCCCCGCCGCCCCGGTGATGTTGAGGCGGCTGAGGGTCGCGTCGGTGACGTTCGTCCCCGAAATCCCGGTCCCGCCCGCCCCCAGAATGTTGAAGCCCGAGACCACGTTGCCGTCGTTCAGCGTGATCGCCGTCCCCGGCGAGGCGACGATCTGCGGCACCGCCGCGATGTCTTCCGGCGGCGTCACCGTCGGCAGGAGGAACCGGCCATACAACGACTGGATCTGATGCTCGACCCCTTCGCCCAACAGGTACTGGCCGTCCTGCAGGATGACGTCTTCGTTGTTGTACTGGCTGTTGGCGTGCACGAAGATCAACGACTCGGGTTGCCCGAGATTCTCCGCTTCCTGCAGCGTCTGCACCGGCAGGTTCGGCGTCCCCAGGCCCGGGGCGACGGCGTTGCCATTCACGTGAATCACGTCGATCACCGTGCCGCTTTCCCAGCGGGCCGCGACCGGTTCCGTCGTCGCCGAGCGATCGATCACGATGTTCTGATTGCGGACGACGTCCTCGGCCATCCGGGCCGCGGCGCGACCATACGGCGACGTGTTGCGGGGATTGGTCCCCGGCAACCAGAACCCGATCCCGAAGACGACGTTGGTGCCGAACAGACCGTCGTTGGTGACCGCGACCGAGGCGACCCCGGCGTCGCGCATCCGGGCCTCGAACCGGCCCTGCACGCCGGTCGCCGTTTCGCTGTACGGGCCCCAGAAATGGTACATCCCGACATACGCCCGGAAGATGTCGAGCGAGCCGGGAATGATCCCCCCCACTTCGGAATCGATGCCGGTGAGGGGTTTGTCGGCGATGAAATTGACGAGGATCGACCGGTTCGAGAAGAACGCTTCGGTCACGCCGCCCCCCGATTCGGGGATCTTGAAGTCATCCCCCACGGGAATGTAACCGTTGGCCCGCCAATCGAGGAAGTTGCCGAGCGTTTCGACCCCGAACCCGAATTGATGGAAGTCGTTTCCGCCTTGTTCGCGGTGGTTGTAGAAGGTGTTGACCCCGACCACCCGCTCCAGCGACTCGACATACCGCCGCTGCACCAACCCGGCGACGAACCCGACATCGCCGTAGTTGTCGACCAGTATGCTTCCTTGAAGCGCGGTCAACCGGGCGAAGTCTTCCTGGTACAACGGGATGAAGGTGTCGAAACTGGTGTAGCCGCTGTCGTACCCGTAGCCCTGACTGCGATGCTGCACGCCCACGCGGGGGACGAAGTTCTCAAAGCCCCACTTGGCGTCGACCTGCGAGCCGCCGACCGACATCCACTGCGGCACAAACGACGTCGTCCCGCCCGAGATGGGGGCGGGATCGGCATAGGTGGCCGAATAGGGATCGGCGGGTGGCGTCTGCGCCAAGGCCGCCGCCATCAGAAGCGATGTCCAGACCACTCCCAGTCCCCCCTGCCGGCCCATGGCCAACCCGCTCCACCGACCTGGGCCGGCGGAGTCTTCCGGTTGTATCGGACGTACCGACAAAGGGACTTGTGCGGAATTTTCCGTAAGTCGCGGTGGAGCCGGTCAAAGCGGCTGGACCGGAGCACACGATCGGCGGATCGTCGAGATTCTCGGCGGTGAACGTTGAGTGCCAAGGGGCACGCATTCCCTCTGGCTCTAGACTCTAGACTCTCAACCCAACGGGATGCGGCCCGCCGAGACTCAGGCCTCGACCGTCGCCGGGTCGTTCGCCGTCAGCGTCCACGAGTAGACATGCGTCTCGAACCCGACGATCTCCACGACCGCGGCCCGCCCGGACACGGGACTCAGTTCGTAACCGTTCGCCTGCAACACTCCGGCGTGTTCCGATTCCGCCTTCAGCCGACCATCTTCCTGCACCGCCCGCCACCATTGCAGATGCGGCCATTCCTTCCGCACCGTTTCCAGGCACGTCAGGATGGTCTTCCCATTCACCCCCGGCTTGAAGCCCGCCCGCTCGGCGACCTCGGTATAGGTCGACAGCTTCTCCAACTGTTTGAGTTCCCACAAGACTTCGGCAACGGCTTCAGCGCGGATCGAAGGCATGACAAACTCCCAGAGAACCTCGCTCGGCGTGGATCGGCGGCTCGGGCCGGTATTGGATGAGCGAGACTCGGACGCGGCGACCCAGTGACAACGTGGTGGGGAAGGTTCCCCGGGTCGCGACATCGCAGGAACGAGGGGCATTCAGGCCGCTCCATGGCCTTCACCACAATTTCATACGATACCCCGCCGCGTGCCGGGACTCAATCCCCCCACCATGCGGAACATCACCCATCGAGAAGCATGCATGCGTGGATTTCAGGCCAAAACACCATGTCCGACGGTCCTGCGGGAAGACCCTGATGACATCCGTTCGTCGATTCACGGAGCGTCGGCAGGTTGATGACCACATCCCGCGTCACCATCGCTCGAGACCAGCGCGCCTGGCCTGCGTGAAGTCACTGCCGTTCTCATCAATCTGCCGTCCTGATCAAGGAGTATTGGTCGGCGTCAGGCAGTCCACGGAGTCATCAGCTTCCAGCGCGCTCATGTCTGCTGCGGTGCTGGGGTTCGTTTGGAGAAACGCCGATCACGCCCCGATCGCCGTCAACAAGCCTCTCCGTTACCAATGAACCGGCCATCGGTTGAACCAGCCCCGCCAGCCGTCCGCCATCCCGCGTTTACCAACCGTCGAGCTCCCCGATTGAACCGCCAACGAGAAGGGTTGTCAGCCCGCCGCCGGATCGCTAAGATTTTTAACCATCGCCCTTGTAGCTCAACTGGCAGAGCAGCTGACTCTTAATCAGCGGGTTGTAGGTTCGAGTCCTACCGGGGGCATTGCAGGACAAGGACTTACGACGACGACCAAAACGCCGTAGCCCTTATGTAGCCCATAAGCCTCGCCGGAGCGATCCGGCGGGGCTTTTTTCGTTTTGGGGGCTTGACGAACGCGAATCAAGCGGTACCATTTCCCAGAGATTAGCAACGCTAATGTCGCCAATCCAATTAGAAATCATGGTGCAGTATGTCGGTCACGATGAGCCTGGACGAGTTTCGGGAATACGAAGAGATGCGGTTTCCCGCGCCATCCCACATGAGGGCCCCTCAGGCAATCGCCGAGACTGCGGCCGAACGCGGCTTGCGAGTCTACTCGACCGATCTCGTGGTTGGTCAGCTCAAGACGCGAGGATGGGGGATCAGGCGTACCCAAGTCGACGCCTTTGTTCGTCGTGGCGTGGTCTCGCCAGCTCGCGGTGACTGGAGTCACGACTGGCGGCAAGAGGATATCGAGGCCATCCATCAGCATTTGCTCACGCAGGAGCGCAAAGGCAAAGAGCAAATCCTCTCACCTTACGCCGCGACGTGCGAAGCGTTCGGTGTCCGGCTGATCGACTGGCATCGAGCGATTCAGGCTGAGCGTGACGCCGTGCGAAGTCGCGAGGGCGTCAGCTTGTGGCACAACTTCGATCTGTTTGAAACCACGTTCACCCCACCGGGTTACGGCATGAAAACCGGGGCCGTTCGCTGTGCGGCTCGCCGCGAGGCGATTGAGGCCGAAAAGCGCGAGGCCGCCCAATGACGTCCGCCATCCCCACCCACTCCGACCCCGCCGCCCACAACCCGGCGCCGTTTTGGACTCCGCTGCAACTCGCGGAGTACCTCAACATCTCGCGGCCGGCAGCGTATCGGTTGCTCGACTCCGGCGACATTCGATCGAACCGGTTCGGCAATCTCCGAAGGATCCCCGTAGACGCCGTCCGCGAATATGTCGCCAAGACGGCATCCGCCCAAGCTGGGGGGATCAAGTGACCGGCGACGATCCATGGGACTGCGATGAGGACTCGTGCGACCACTGGCACTCGCCACCGATCGATACGCCGCCTCCGCCGACGATCACCGAAATTGTCCTGCGCGACGATGAAGAAAACGCGAGCCTGATCGGCTATTGCGGGCCAGTGGAGCACGTCAACCTCTCCCGACTGATTCCGCGAGTCAAGGAGCTGGTCCGCATCCTGGAGGCTCGCCGCGAGGAGATCGAGGCGGAGCTACTCAAGCCTCAGTACTTCAGCTCCGCGTTGCGAGAGCGATACCGCCAGCGACTTTGCCGGGAGAATTGAGCAGATGACGCGGCATGTCGACGCGGACGAGTTCCTTCGGTTGTACGACGCCCAACCGACCAGCAATCCGGAACAGTACAAGGCCCTCTGCCCCGCGCATGACGACAGAAATGCGAGCCTAAGCATCGCGACGGGAGACAAGGCCAAGGACCGGGGCTATTCGTGTGTATTCAACTGCCACGCCAAATGCTCGGCGGAAAGCGTTCTCGCCGCGAAAGGGCTGACAAAGGACAACCTGAAGCTCCCGCAGCCGCCACGGCAATCCGGCGGGCTGAACATCGAACGAACCTATCCGTACAAAGACGAGCATGGGCAGGTGATCTGTGAGGCCGTTCGGCTGATCCCGAAGTCGTTTCGCCAAAGAATCCCTGATGGTCGCGGCGGATGGATATGGCAAGGGTCGGCCAGAAAAGTTCCCTACCGACTGCCTGAACTCCTTGCTGCTGATCCCTTAGACACGTTCTACATCGTCGAAGGAGAGAAAGACGCCGACCGTCTGGCGGCTTTGGGGTTGCACACCACCACGAATATCGCCGGTGCTGGCAACTGGAAAAACACCGAAACCGACGTGTTTCGCGGCCGCGAAGTGATCATCCTGCCCGACAACGACGACGCCGGTCGGAAGCACTCCCACGATGTCGCCAGCAAGCTCCGGGGAATCGCCGCCGAAATTCGGATCGTCGAACTCCCCGGCCTGCCATCCAAGGGAGACGTCAGCGATTTCCTGAATCAAGGGCATACGCTGGAGGAGCTGCTGGAACTGGTCGAGCGGACCCCCGCATACGACTTCGCCTTGCCGCCACCAGCCGCCGAGCCCTCGCCGACCTCGCCGCCGCATTTCGTCATCGGCCAGAAAGTGCGGGCCGGGGACCGGGGAAACATCGGCGAGGTGATCGACGTCACCGCCACGGAATGCACGGTTCGATTCGTGAATCCCGACAGCGGCAGCACGGCCACCAAGACATTCCCGTACGCCGAGTTGACGTCCCTGGGCGCCGCGGCCACCGGTGAACCCTCGCCCCCTTTCGAGTTGGAATTGATCGACTCCGCAGCGTTCGCTGCCGCCAGCTATCGCCGGGAGTTTCTGGTCGGTGGCGTGATCGTCGCCCGCCAGCCCTGCATCATCGGGGGTTCGCAAAAGACGTTGAAGACGTCCATCGCCGTCGACCTGGCCTATTCGCTCGGCACGGCGACCCGGTTCCTGAACAAGTTTGATGTCCCGCAGGCCCGGCGGGTGGCGGTCATCTCGGGGGAATCAGGCGAAGCCACCCTGCAAGACACGGCGACCCGGATTGCCCATTCGCGTGGTCGGCTGCTGGGGGACGCGCTGGTCTACTGGGGCTTCAAGCTCCCGCAACTCGGGATCAACGAACACCTGCAAGCCATCCGCAAGGCGGTCGATGACCACGGGATCGAAGTCGTGATCATCGACCCGGCCTACCTCTGCATGCTGCGGGGAGAGAACGGATCGTCGGTCAATTTCGCCAACCTGTTCGAGGTCGGTTCGCTGCTGCTGAAGGTGTCGCAGGTGTTCGCGGGGGCCGATTGCACGCCGATCATCCTGCACCACGAGTCCAAGGGGGCGATGAACGTCCGCCAAAACGCCCCGATGGAGCTGCAACACCTGAGCATGAGCGGCTTCGCCGAATGGGCCCGGCAATGGCTGCTGATCAGTCGCCGCGAGGCTTACGAACACGGGACCGGCCGCCACAAGCTGTGGATGAACATCGGCGGATCGGCCGGGCATGGCGGCCTATGGGCGGTCGACGTCAACGAAGGCCAACTCGGCGAGGACTTCGGTGGCCGAAAATGGGAAGTCGCGGTCAACACGCAGAGCGAGGCGAAATCGAGCGTCGCGGCGGAAAAACTGGAAAAACACCAACGGCAGATTCTGGAGGCGTTGGAGGAATTCCCCGATGGGGCGACGGAGAAGCAATTGAGAGTCGCGGCGAAGCTGAATCCCGCGAACTTCAAACCGGCTGTTGAGGCCATGAAAGAGCAGGGCATTTTGGTGGAGTGCGAGATCAAATCGGATAGGGGCAAGAAATATCCCGGCGTTCGATTTAATGAAATCTCACCGGAACAGCGGAACAACTCAGCGGAACAACCCCTGTTCCTCACCGCCTAATCTCAGCGGAACAACCCTATATATAGGTTGTTCCGCTGTTCCGGTGAGATGGCGACTTGTTCCGGTGAGTTATTGACGATGCGGCTGTTCCCGTGAGAATTAAATCTACGGGTCCTTCCGGGGGATTTTCTTGTCTTTCTCCACCAGCGGAAGCGTAAGTCTGTCCAAAAAACAGGACGGACCTGAACGCAGGTTCCATTTTTGCATCCCGCGAAATAATTGGGTTCGTGATGCCGCATGTTCGCCACTCCGCGTTCCCCTGCCCCGCCTGTGGGGAGCCGATGCGTGTCGCCCGGACGCGGACGGACGAGCGGGGTCAGCACATTCGCTACCGCGTCTGTCGGACCTGCGATACCAAGATGACCACCCGCGAGACACCATTTTCGATAGGCACTATCTCCCTGGCGAAAATTCTTGAGAACTCATCGATTTCGACTCCTCCCGTTGTGGGCGGGGATGTTCAATAGCCATACCTGGAGCAATGGCCATGCTGCCGACCAATCACGAATCCATCGAGGAGCTGAACCGCGAGCGAATTCGCCCGTGGTGGGGGCTTGTGGGCGAGGAACCGGCGTACCCCGCGACTACCGCCACCGCCGCAAAGCTGTTGCGGGCCGTGGAGTATTCGGCGGAACCTGATCGGCTGCTGGCGGCGGTCACCGAGGGTTGGTTTACGCCCCCCGAGAAGGATGGGACGCGGTTGCAATGGTCCGCGACCGATGTAGTCGCGGCCGCCGTCGCCTTTGAGCATCGGCGGCTATGGGTGCCTTTCAGCATGGTCCATGGCCATAAGATGTCGCTCCCCGAGCGAATCGTTCAAGCCTGCGAGGCCAAGGGCGAAGAGGTGTTCGACGACCTTTCGCAATTCGACGTCCCGGCGCTCCTGGGCATGATCCATTCCGTGTCGCATCGCCACGACTTGGTTTGCATCGTGACCGAGGCTCTGCGAATCAAGCTGCGGGGCGAGGGGGTGATTGCGTGAAGCCGATTCGGTTCTCCGCCGCATTGAAGCTCTCCGCCGCCACCGGGAAGCCCAGGCGCTTCGAGATTCTCGCCTACACGGGCGGGACTCTGGCGGTCGGCGGTTTTCCCCTGCCCGTGGTGGTCGATCTGCGAGGGATCGAGATGGCTGCGGGGGGCGTCAGCGTGGTCCTGGAC
>CAYRVS010000045.1:0-15214 GCA_964427725.1 uncultured Planctomycetaceae bacterium
GCGGCAGCGTCCTCGCCCCGGCGGTCCGCGCGGGGCAGGCGCTCGAGCTGATCGCGGGGGACGATTACCTCGACGCGATCGGCCGCGCGATTCCCTGGTCGCTTGCCGACGCCGCGGCGCTGCCGGGATTCACGACGGAATGGTCGGTCGCGCTACACATCGCGGGGGAATTAAGTCCGACGGCGGTCATCTTGCCGGGCATCATCACGCAAGGGACGGGGACGACGCGAAGCGGCCAGGTCACCGCCGGGGCGGCGCTCACCCGAAGCCTGCGGCCGGGACCGGGTCGCTACCAATTGATCTTCACCGATCCCGCGGGGCGGACCATGACGCTGCTGCAAGGCGTGACGCGGACGGTGCCACGCGCGGACTGACTCTCGTCCGGGCCGTTTCGTGTCAGGCGGCAACGGTCCGAGGACTACCGTCGGATAAACGGGAAGGGTTAGAATTCCATGACGTGGGGCCGTGCGATGCTGTGGTCGCAGGAGTCACCGCGAGAACTTGAGGACGTGTCGGTCGCGCCGGCACGGAGCGTTCCCGGCGGGAGTCGTCCAGGATGTCGGCCCGATTGCGCGGACAGTGCCTGATCGCGGCGACGCATCTGAAGGATCCCCACTTCTTCAAGACCGTGGTGCTGATCGTCGAGCATGGCGATCACGGCGCGATGGGATTGGTCCTCAACCGCCCCTCCACGATTCTGGTCTCGCACGCCCTGTCGAAGCATTTCGATCTCCCCAACACGGGGGACCTGGTCCACGTCGGGGGACCGGTCGAACCGGCGGCGCTCTTGGTGCTGCACAACGCCGGGGAACTCTCGAACGATGAACCGGCCGTCGCGCCGGGAGTCTACATCGGCAGTTCCGCCGAAGCGTTCGAGGAGGTCGTCCGGCGAATCGGCGCGCAGGATGAATGGCTGCGGTACCGGATCTATTCCGGGTGCGCCGGCTGGGCGCCGGGTCAATTGGAAGGGGAGCTCGCGCGGGGGGACTGGTTCACCGCCGACCCCTTGCCCGACATCGTCTACGCCGACGACCCGTACGAGATCTACCCCCGGATGCTGCAGCACCACTTCGAGGCGCATCGCCTGCTGCCTCATCCGGACGCCAACCCGCAATGGAATTGAGCGGGTCATCACGGCGGGAAGCCCGCGCTTCATCAAATCGGGACGGACGCATGCGGATCGGACATTGTCAGCTCGATTCCCAGCTCGGCGACTTCGACGGGAATTTGCGTAAGGTCGATGAGGGCTTGGCCCGGGCCGACCTTGAACGGGTCGAGATCGTCTCGTTCCCCGAATGCTTTCTCACGGGCTACCCCGACGATGCCGAGCTGGCCCGACGGGACGCCTTCGCCCTCGATTCTCCGCGGATGATGCGGCTGCTCGACGTGACGAGCCGTCACGACGCGGTCTGCCTCGCCGGTTTCAACGAGCAACGCGGCGGCGACCTCTACAACACCGTCGCCGTGATCCATAAAGGGCATCTGCTGGGGACCTACAGCAAGTGCTCGGCGTACATGCCGTTTCATAAGCAAGGCCGCGCGTTCCCGGTCTTCCGGCATAAGGACCTGACGTTCGGCGTCATCATCTGCTCCGACGGCGGGTACATCGAACCCGCGCGGCTGCTGGCGCTGCAGGGGGCCCAGGTGATCTTCGCGCCGCATTTCAATTACATCGGGGCGGAGGGCTTGATCGGCCATTTCATGAAGGTCCGGGCCGACCATGTCGCCCGGGCGGTGGAGAACAGCGTCTACTTCGTCCGCGGGAACAACGTGTCGCTGGGCCGCGAGGAATGCCTGACCAAATACGAAGGGGTCGGCTACGGCGACAGTTACATCATCGATCCGCATGGCGAAATCGCGATCCGCAGCCGCCGCCACGTCGAGGATTTTCTGTGCCTCGACATCGACCCGGTGACCGACCGGGCCTGGAACGTCGGCCGGTCGCTATGGAGCGCCCGCGAGTTCGGCGAACAGCTCATGCAGCTGTCACGACCGGCGACGTAATCGTCCGCCTGCCGGCTTCATTCCTTAGTCTTGTTTCGCGGACCGTCGGCCTTCGGCAGATTGGGGGCATCGGTCTTCGGCAACCAACCGGCGAGGTCCGCCTTGCGGGTCGCATGGTCCGGATTCGATGCCAGGTTGACGTATTCCAGGGGGTCGGCGGTTTCGTCGTACAACTCTTCGTCGCCGTTGGCGTAGCGGATGTACCGCCAGCCTTCGGTCCGCACCGTGTGGTTCTGAAACCCATGGGTGGTGATCGCCGCGTGGTCCCACGGGGCCGTCGGATCCTTGAGGAGCGGCACGAGGCTATGGCCGTCGAGATGGGCCGGCAAGGGGAGCCCGGTCAATTCGCACAACGTCGGATAGACGCCGCTGTAATCGACGGTTCGTGAACAGACGCCCCCCGGCGTCGTCACTCCCGGCACCTTCCAGACGAAGACGGTCCGCGTCGGTTCCTCCCACAACGCGAACTTCCGCCAGTGGGACTTCTCGCCCAGGCTCCAGCCATGATCGCTCCACAAGCAGACGATGGTGTTGTCGCGGTGGGGGGACTGTTCCAGCCCATCGAGGAGTCGCCCGATCTGAAAGTCACAAAACGCGATCGTCGCCAGATAGGCCCGTACCGCCTCTTTCCACCGGCCGGACGCCACGATGCGGGCATGATCCCCTTCGGGACCGGCCATCTTCACGCCCGCCGGCGGGACGTCGGCGAGATCATCCTCGCGGTGTGGCGGTAACTGAATCGTGTCGAGCGGGAACCGATCGTACCACGCTTTGGGGACACTGAAGGGCATATGAGGTTTGACCAACCCGATCGCCAGAAAGAAGGGGCGGTCGGCCGGTTCGCCGAGCCGCTTCAGGCCGTAATCGACGACGTGATGATCGGGCATCTCTTCGTCGGTGTTGGCGAGGGGATAGAACTGGATGCCGCCGACGCCGTTGTCCGGGGCGTCGGGATGTCGGCGGGTCTCCCCCTTGCCGGCGAAGTAATCGTCCCAGTGTCCGCCGCGGTCGTAGGCCCCGTGATAAATCTTCCCCGCCCCGTAGACGCGATAACCCGCCTTCGCGAAGTGCGAGTTGAGGAGCTGTGTCTCGGGGATGCCCGGCCGCCAGTTCTGGCTGTTGAGGTAGCAGCCGGTGGAACTCGGTCGCCGGCCCGACATCAGCGAGGCCCGCGACGGGTTGCAGGCCGGCGCGGTGCAATAGGCCCGGGTGAACGTCACCCCTTGGGCGGCGAGGCGATCGATGTGAGGGGTCTGCGTCTGCGGATGACGTCCCAGATGCCCGACCCAATGATTCAGATCGTCGATGGCGATCATGAGCACATTGGGCCGCGCGGCATCGGCCGCGTGACAGACATCGCCGAAGTGGCATGATCCGATCAGGAACGCCGTGATGAAGAGAAGACGCATGCCGTCGGCTCCGCGGGGTTGTCATGTCAACGAGATCACCACGAACCGTAAGCGTCAGCACCCGGAGCCGGAATGTCAACATGACGACGACAAAGCCTCCGGGCGTTCACGCTTCCGGACCTACGCCTCGACGCCGGAGTACAACGCGGCGATCCGCTCGCCGCGATTGAGGCGGACCGGGCGGTTGAGGCGGTCGTGGACTTCGGCTTCGGGGGGGAGGCCCAGGGCGGCGTAGATCGTCGCCCCCAGATCATCGGGGGAGTACCCGCGCGTCAGCGGGAAGGCCCCGTCGGCGTCGGAGCGGCCGATCACCTGACCACCCCGGACGCCCCCGCCCGCGAAGAGGCCGAAGAAACACGGACCCCAGTGGTCGCGGCCGCCATCCTTGTTGATTTTGGGCGTCCGGCCGAACTCGCCGAACATGATGACCAGCGTTTCGTCAAGCCGCCCCGACGTGCTGAGGTCATCGAGCAGCGCCGCCATCCCTTGATCGAGCGGCGGCAGCAACCGGCCTTTCAGGGTCGTGAAGATCGCCGCGTGCGAATCCCAGTTCTGCACGGGGCCGATGTTGGCCTGGACGATGGGAACGCCCGCTTCGAGGAGTCGCCGGGCGAGCAGCAACGACTGACCGGTCATGTGCCGCCCATACCGGTTCCGCGTGTCGTCCGTTTCCTTGTCGAGCCGGAAGGCGTCGGCGAAGCCGCCGGAGGTGAGGAGCGAAAACGCGGTGGACTGATCGCTGGTCAACCGCAGGCTGCCGGCGGTCTCATCGAGCGAGCGGCGTTGCTGATTGAGGGTCTCGAGCAGGTGGCGTCGCTGGTCGAGCCGGGGGGCATCGATCCCGGGGGACAAGACGAGGCTGTCGACCTTGAAATCGGCGTTGTTCGGGTCGCCCGTGATCTGCCAGGGATCGTATTGAGGACCGAGGAAACCCGCATGCTGTCCCGGCCAGGTGAGGGGCCCCCCCATGAGAAAGGTGGGCAGGTTGACCCCCGACGGAAGGCCATCGGCCCGCGGTCGGAGGTACGCGAGCGCCCCCGAGTAGTTCGGCCAATCATCGCGGGAGGCGATCTTGTCGAAGAACGCCCCGGGTTGAAACGCCCCCGTGAGGACGTGATGGGTCGACATCAGATGGTTGTTGTCGCCGTGCGACAACGTCCGGACGACGGCATAGCGATCGGCCCGGGCGGCGAGTTGCGGCAGATGCTCGCAGACGTGCAACCCGGGAATCGACGTGGCGATCGGCTGGAACTCGCCGCGAATCTCGGCGGGGGCATTCGGTTTGAGATCGAACGTGTCGTGATGACTGCACGCGCCGGTGAGAAAGACGAGGAGCACCGACTTGGGGCGTGTGCTGGTTATGGCTCCGGTCTCGCGGGCCGCCAGCGCGCGGGTCCACATCCCTCCAGCCAGCGCGGACCCCGTCAGCGTCGCCGAAGCGGCTTGCACGAACGAACGGCGCGAAGTCGCGGTGGGCAACATGAGGCGTCTCGCGGGAGGGCGTCGATGGCGGGCTTTACGGAGTACGGTGGGACATTACCCATTATAGGGGCCCACCCCCGGCGCGCACGAGGCCGATGAGTGGTCATGACCTGGGACGCGCTCGCCGGTGGCTCGCGGCGAAACGGTGCTCGCCACGATCAGTTCCAGGGCAATTGTCGGCGTTGCCAGGCGGGGACGTGGTCGCTGAAACGGTCGCGCCCCTGGAGGCGGCCGCTGTTTCGCAGGATCGCCGTCAGTCCGAACCCGGTGACAAAGCCGCCGACATGGGCCCAGAAGGCGACCCCGGCGGCTTCGGCCTGCGCGCCCCCCGCCGAGACGAGCTGCATCACGAACCAGACCCCCAGAAACGCCGGCGCGGGAATCGCCACGATCTGTGTAAAGACCCCCAGCGGGATCAACGTCATGACCCGCGAATGTCGGAACATCACGAAGTAGGCCCCCATCACCCCGGCGATCGCCCCGCTGGCCCCGACGGTCGGAATCGTCGAGTTCGGCCCGGTGGCGATATGGAGCCCCCCCGCCGCGAGCCCCGAGCCGAGATACATCGCCGCATAGCCGAGATGGCCGTAACGGTCCTCGACGTTGTCGCCGAAGATGTAGAGGAAGAGCATGTTCCCGACGAGATGCATCAGTCCGCCGTGCAGGAACATGCACGTGAAGAGGGTCGCCCAGGGGGGGAGCGGCGTGGGATGCCGCGTGCCGGGCGGCGCAACCTGCTCGAACGGTGATGGGAAGACCGGACGGGCTTCGCCGCCGTTGGACTTCCCGAGGACCCGCGCGGGGATCATGCCATACTGCTCAATGATCCGCTCGCCCCCATCGGGCGCGACCGCCTCGAGGAGAAAGACCACGATGCACGCGATCAGCAACGTGTAGTTGACCCACGGGACGCCATGCGTGGGGATATCGTCGCGGAGGGGAATCATCGGGTGGACCAGATGGTGGGAACGGTGAGGTCGGGTGGAGCACCCACGCGGGAATTACGGCTGCCACAGAGTAGCTCAGTACGTGGCGCATGGAGCGTTGTCGCGCCGAAACCACGGGCGAAGCCAGTGGCACACGCCCTGATCCACACATTCACACGACCTGCGGGACTCGGTGCGCGCCCCCTTTACAGCATCCCCTTGATCCGCCGCACCGCTTCGTCGACGTTCGCGCGGCTGTTGAAGGCGCTCAGGCGGAAGTAGCCTTCGCCGCTCGCGCCGAAGCCGCTGCCGGGGGTGCCGACGACGTGCGCCTTCGAGAGAAGTTGGTCGAAGAACTCCCACGAGGTGGTCGTCCCCGGGGTCTTCAGCCAGATGTACGGGGCGTGGACGCCGCCGTAGACCCGCAGGCCGGCGGCGGTCAGTTCCTCGCGCAAGATTTTCGCGTTCTCGAGGTAGAACCGGATCAGTTCCGCGACTTGCGCTTGGCCGGCGGGCGAGTAGACCGCTTCCGCGCCGCGTTGAATGACGTACGGAACCCCGTTGAACTTGGTGGTGTGCCGCCGCGTCCACAGGCCATGCAGTTCGACCCGTTCGCCGCCGCCCGATTTCGCCGTGAGTCCTTTGGGGACGACGGTGAAGGCGCAGCGGGTGCCGGTGAAGCCGGCGGTCTTCGAGAAGCTGCGGAACTCGATCGCACACTCCCGCGCGCCGGGGATCTCGTAGATCGAACGGGGGATCGCGGGGTCGGTGATGTAGGCCTCGTACGCGGCGTCGAAGAAGATCAAGGCGTCGTGCGAGCGCGCGTAGTCGACCCACGCCGTCAGCGTCTCGCGGGTCGCCACCGTCCCCGTCGGATTGTTCGGGTAGCAGAGATAGATCAGGTCGACAGGTTGGTTCGGCAACGCGGGGACGAAGCCGTTCTCGGCGGTCACGGGGAGGTAGACCAACCCGGCGTAGCGACCGGCGGCGTCGGCGGGACCGGTCCGCCCCACCATCACGTTCGTATCGACGTAGACCGGATAAACCGGATCGGTCACGGCGACGACGTTGTCGGCTCCGAAGATGTCGAGGATGTTCCCCGTATCACACTTCGACCCGTCGGACACGAAGATCTCATCGGCGGCGACCTGCGCGCCGCGGGCCTGGAAGTCGTGCTGGGCGATCGCTTCGCGCAGGAAGTCGTATCCCTGTTCGGGCCCGTAGCCGCGGAAAGTGTCGCGGACCCCCAACTCGTCGACCGCCTGGTGCATCGCCTCGCGGACGGCGGCGGGAAGA
The DNA here is from genome assembly GCA_964427725.1 of uncultured Planctomycetaceae bacterium. Classification (GTDB taxonomy): domain Bacteria; phylum Planctomycetota; class Planctomycetia; order Planctomycetales; family Planctomycetaceae; genus DSVQ01. Next base: position 7,118 of record CAYRVS010000045.1, read on the forward strand.
GGTTCGGTGACGTCGCCGATCCCCAACCGGATGATCTTGGCCTGCGGGTTCGCCTCGGAAAAGGCTTTGACACGGCGGCCGATCTCGGGAAAGAGGTAACCGGCCTTGAGTTTCAGATAGTGGTCGTTGATGCGGGGCATGGAGGGTCGAGTGCCGAAGGTCTTGGGTCGAGTGCGGGAAGCGGCGGCGTCCTTTCGGGATTCCGCGCGGTCTCGTAGAATCCCCCGCGAACCGGGCGAACGTCAAGCGCATCGGTGTTGTTGTGAGGCCCAGGGTAGGCCTTCCCTGGGTGTCTTTGTTGCGAATGATCCATGACCGTGCGCCGCATTCTGGTCACGTCCGCCTTGCCGTATGCCAATGGCCAGATCCATTTGGGGCATCTGGTGGAGTACCTCCAGACCGACATCTGGGTGCGGTTCCAAAAGCTGCGGGGTCACCGCTGCGTCTACATCTGCGCCGACGACACGCACGGCACGGCGATCATGATCCGCGCGCGGCAGGAAGGCCGACCCGAGACCGCGCTGATCGCCGACATGCGCGAGGCCCATCTCCGCGACTTCACGGCCTTCGACATCGCCTTCGACAACTATGGCAGCACGAACAGCGAATCGACGCGGGCGTTCTGTCATGAGATTTGGGCCGCGCTGCGCGCGAAAGGGCTGATCGCCGAGCGCGACGTCACCCAGCTTTACGACCCCGAGGCGCAAACGTTCCTCGCCGATCGATTCGTCAAAGGGACCTGCCCGAAGTGCGGGGCCGAGAATCAATACGGCGATAGCTGCGACAAATGCGGGTCGACCTACAGCCCGAGCGACCTGATCAATCCGGTCAGCACGTTGTCGGGGGCGAAGCCCGAAGTCCGGACGGCGGCACATTTGTTCGTGCAGATCGAACAGTTGCACGAGTTCCTGACCGATTGGACGCAATCGGGCGCGCACCTGCAGGACGAAGTCGCGAATTATCTGAAGGGGCATTTCCTCTCGGAACCGCTGCGGGATTGGGACGTCTCGCGGCCGGAGCCTTACTTCGGCTTCGCGATTCCGGACAGTCCCGGCAACTACTGGTACGTCTGGTTCGACGCGCCGATCGGGTACATCGGGTCGACCGCCGATTGGTGCGCGCGGGAGGGGGAAGATGTGTACGAGTGGTGGAAACCCGGAAGCCCAGGGAAAGCATTCCCCGGACTTCCGGAACCGGAAATCCACCACTTCATCGGGAAGGACATCACCTACTTCCACACGTTGTTCTGGCCGGCGATGCTTCACTCGGCGGGGTTCCGGCTGCCGCACAAGGTCCACATTCACGGCTTCCTGACGGTCGACGGCGAGAAGATGTCCAAGTCGAAGGGGACCTTCATCATGGCGTCGACCTACCTCAAACATCTCGACCCGGCGTACCTGCGGTACTATTACGCGTCGAAGCTCGGTTCGCGGCTCGATGACCTCGACCTCAACCTCGAAGAGTTCGTCGCGAAGGTCAATTCCGACTTGGTGGGGAAGGTGGTGAACCTCGCCAGCCGGACCGCGAAGTTCGTGCAGACGTTGTCCGCGACCTATCCCGACGACGGCGGCCTCTTCGCCGAGGGTGCCGCCGCGAGCGAAACGATCGCGGGGCATTACGAGCTCTGCGATTTCGCCGCCGCGATGCGCGAGATCATGACTTTGGCGGATCGGGCGAATCGCTACGTCGAAGAGCATGCCCCGTGGACCTTGAAGAAAGATCCGGCGAGACAGGCGGAACTGCAGGCGGTCTGCACGGTCTCCCTCAATCTGTTCCGACAGATCGTGATCTATCTGTCACCCGTCTTGCCGCGGCTCGCCGAGCAGGTGCGGCAACTGCTCGGCTGCCCAATCACCGCCTGGGACGAAGTCCTCACGCCGCAGGTCGGCACGCCGATCGCTCCGTTCACCCACCTCATGAAGCGAGTCGAACTCGCGCAGGTTCAAGCCATGACCGCTGAAAGTGCTTCCGCCGCAACGTCCGTCCCGGCCACCGTACTCCCGACCAACGCGCCCCCCGCCGACAGCGCCGCCTATCTGGAGAAGGAGCCCCTCGCCGCCGAGCCCTGCACGATCGACGACTTCGTGAAGGTCGACTTGCGGGTGGCCCGCGTGCTGGAATGCGAAGAAGTGCCCGAGTCGAACAAGCTGCTGCGGATGACGTTGTCCCTCGGCGGCGACGTGAAGCGGAACGTCTTCGCGGGGATCAAGGGGGTCTACAAGCCGGAGGACCTCGTCGGCCGGCTGGTGATCATGTGCGCGAACCTCGCGCCGCGGAAGATGAAGTTCGGCCTGAGCGAAGGGATGGTCCTCGCCGCGGGAGCGGGCGGGCAGGAGATTTTCGTGCTGGGGGCCGACAGCGGGGCGCAGCCGGGGATGCGCGTGCATTGATTCGTTCGTTTGTGTGTGTGTGTGTGAAATGCGCCGAGGGGACGTCGCCCCTCGGCTTCGCGCGCCTGTTTGAAGCCGAGGGGCGACGTCCCCTCGGCCGATCGCTTGCCGGCGCGTCAACTCTCCAACTCCGACCACACCCACGCACCCTCGTCCCGGTGCGCCAGTATGTACCGATAGACGCGGCGCTGATGCTCCCGGTCACGAATCCGCACCACCTTGCAGCGCTTCGCCCAGAGTTTATGCGTCCAACCACGCGCCTGAACGGCGTGCCACGCCTTCAACTTCGCCTTGCCCATGGGGACGCGGGCATCGTCACCGTCCAACTCCGTTTGAACATGCGCATGCCGGCCGCTGACCGACACGACCAGCACCCGTCCGCCTTCCTGCTCCAGCCCCGCGCGTAAGGCGGAGCCGACGATGGGACGCAGCTCGGTGGGGATGACGATGTCGACATCGTTCATCGCGTTTTTGGCGCGTTGGTGTCGTTCGGCATAGACGCCTGCAGGTGGCGGGGCTTTGTAGTCCCCCGCGATGTGTTCTTTGTGGTGCCAGGTGCGGAAACCGCGCGGATCGCCCGGGAGCCAACTGCCGTAGGTCGTCACGATCAGGTGGAACCAGACGCGCGGCATGGAGGGTTTCCCGACAAGCGCCGAGGGGACGTCGCCCCTCGGCTTCCATATGGTTCCGAAGCCGAGGGGCGACGTCCCCTCGGCCGCGCGCTCATCCGGCCCCCACCCTCACTCATCCGTCACGCAGCCTTCGCTGGCGCTTTTGACGTTCTTGATGTACTTGTACAACGTCCCGCGCGTGGCTTTCAGCGGCGGGGCGGTCCAAGCGGCTTTGCGGTTCGCGAGTTCCGCCGTCGACAACGCGACATCAATGCGGTTCTGCTCCGCGTCGATGGTGATCGGGTCGCCGTCCCGCACCAAGGCGATCGGGCCCCCCTCTTGCGCTTCCGGCGTGACATGGCCGACGATGAAGCCGTGCGAACCGCCCGAGAATCGGCCGTCGGTGATGAGGGCCACGTCCGAGCCCAACCCGGCCCCCATGATCGCCGACGTCGGGGTCAGCATCTCCGGCATCCCGGGGCCCCCCTTGGGGCCTTCGTAGCGGATGATGATCACGTCCCCCTTCTGGATCTTCCCGTCTTCGAGCCCCTTCAGCATCAGCTCTTCGCTGTCGAAGCAGCGGGCGGTCCCTTGGAACACGAGCCCTTCTTTGCCGGTGATCTTCGCGACCGCGCCGTCGGGACAGAAATTCCCGCGCATGATGCGGATGTGCCCCGTCGGCTTGAACGGGGTTTCGATCGGGACGATCACCCGTTGTCCCGCGGCGAGTCCCGGGACTTCGGCGAGGTTTTCCGCCATCGTTTTGCCGGTGACCGTGAGGCAGCTTCCGTCGATCAAGCCCTTTTCCAGCAGGTACTTCAAGACCGCCGGGGTCCCGCCGACGTGATGCAGGTCCTCCATCACGTACTTGCCGCTCGGTTTCAGGTCGGCGATGTAGGGGACGCGGTCGGAGACTTTCTGGAAGTCGTCGATGGTGAGGGGGACGTCGACCGAACGCGCCATCGCGATGAGGTGGAGCACGGCGTTCGTCGACCCGCCGGTCGCCATGATGATCACCATGGCGTTCTCGAACGCGGCCCGGGTCATGATGTCGCGCGGCTTGATGTCGCGTTCCAAGAGGAGTCGAATCGCCTTGCCTGCGGCTTTGCACTCGCCCACTTTCAGCGGGTCTTCCGCCGGGATCGACGAGCTATACGGCAGCGACATGCCGAGGGCTTCGATCGCCGACGCCATCGTGTTCGCGGTGTACATCCCGCCGCAGGCCCCGGCCCCGGGGATGCTGCAGCGGATGATCTCGGCCCGTTCCTCTTCCGTGATCTTGCCGGTGATGTATTCGCCATAGGCCTGGAAGGCGGAGACGATGTCCAGCTTGGGATGCCGGGGCGTGCAGCCGGCCTTGATCGTGCCGCCATAGACCATGATCGCCGGGCGATTGAGCCGGCCCATGGCCATCAGGCACCCGGGCATGTTTTTGTCGCAGCCGGGGAGCGCGATCAGGGCGTCGTACCACTGCGCCCCCATCACGGTTTCGAGGCTGTCGGCGATAAGGTCGCGCGACTGGAGGGAGAACGACATGCCGTCGGTCCCCATCGAGATCCCGTCGCTGACGCCGATCGAATTGAACCGCATGCCGACCATGCCATGCTCAACCACCCCGGTCTTGACCTGCGCGGCCAAGTCGTTGAGGTGCATGTTGCAGGTGTTGCCTTCGTACCAGACGCTGGCGATGCCGACCTGCGCCTTGTGCATGTCCTCGGGGGTCAGGCCGGTGCCGTAGAGCATGGCCTGCGAGGCGCCTTGGGAGCGGGGCTGGGTGATGCGGGACGAGATTTTGTTGAGCATGGAGGTTGAATCGTCGAAGGTTGAAGGTGGAGGGTTGAAGGTCAGATCATTCAAGCCGCTTCGAGTAGGCTGGACTTCAAACCGCTCAACATGCGGCTCAGACGCTCGGCGGTTTGATGCAGCTTGTCGTAGTCGATATCGGATAGGAATCGCTGGGCATGGGCGATATTCAGGTGAGAGACGGTTTCCATGAGTGAGCCGAATGCGATTTCCACAAACCGCGCAAAGTCTCGTGTCGTAGAACGGGAACTCCCCTCGGCGATATTCGCGGCAATCGAGACCGCGGCACGGCGAAGTTGATTCGTCAAGCCAAATCGCTCCGCGGCAGGGAATTGAGAGGTCACTTGGTAGATCGTATTCGCGTACTCGATCGATAACTGCCAAACGTCGAGTCGTTCGAATCCAAACACGATCTGCCGCCTTTCTGACCTTCAACCCTCCACCATCAACCTTCGACCAACTCGCACGGATGGGCCACGCGATTCACGCGCGGAATGACTTTCGGGGCGTAAACCGTGGTGTAGGCCGTCGCGAGGCGGTGCGCGTCGAGATGGGCCTGCGAGGCCCAGCGTTCGACCAGCAGGAACGTCAGCGGGTCGTGCTTCGACTGGTAGACCTCGAACCGTTCGCAGCCGGGTTCCAGTTTCGACAGACGGCACTGCTCGCGCAGAAGTTCGCGGATTTCCGCGACGTCGGCGGGGTCTTTGACGGTCAGCCAGATGTTGGCGTAGATCATGCGGGAGGCTCCTTAATGCAGCATCATACCGCACGACGCCCGGGCGGGCGAAGGTCGCCCGGAGACCCCACAGGGCCTTCGCATATTTCATTTTGGGAGAGCCACTCGACCGGTCGAGTGTCTAGAGTCTAGAGCAAGAAATGCGGTGAGAATCAGCGGTTTTCCCTGGCACAAGACTCTTGGCGCTCGTCACGAGACGCATCACGAAGGCCCCAGTTTCCAACAAGCGAAGGCCTTGGAGACCCCGGAGTCTTCGTCGATTTCAAGCGGGGCATTCCCAGGTGAGGTCGAGTGCCGAGAGTCTCGCGCAAGACATCCCGGGAGTTTCTCTGGCGCTGGAGACCAGCCTCTCGTCACTCGCCCCGGCGTGGTTTCTCCCGCTCGCAACAAGCAAAGGTCGTCCGGGGCCCCCCGACCCGCGGCCGCGCGGATCTGGCGATCACATCCGAAACTGGAATGTGCGGCGGAAGGTTTGCCGCAGCCACCACCAGGCGGTGTGGTGGGCGACATAGATGCGGGCCGAACCGCGCAAACCGCTGCGGAGCACGTGTTCGTCGTCGTCGACCCGGACGATGCCGCGATAAGCCAGCTCCTGCAGGCGTTCTTCCAGCTCGGGGGTGGTTGTCGTGGCGAGGGGCCCCCCCGCTTTCGTGGAGAGGGATCGCGGCACGATGTCCGCGTGCTCCTGCGACAATTCGGCGAAGGCGCCGCGGAACGTACGACCCGGGAGCGCGTCGAATTTGAGGCGGACCGGCATGTCGGGCCGCAGTTCCTCGCGATGGGCCTGTGGGATGTAAACGATCACCATGAGTTGGTCGACGGGGGCGACGCTGCCGAGGGGGGTCCCCGGGTCGAGCCAAGCACCGAGATTCCGATCCTCGAAGGGGGTGCCGTCCCAGCCCGCGAGCCGTTCCGGGGAATCGGGCCGGGGCCGGCGGGGATCGGGGGCGATCACCTTGCCGGCGATCGGCGCGCGGATGGTCAAGCGGGCGACTTGCTCGCGGGCCGCGGCCAATCGCGCGTCCAAGCCGCGCAGTCGGTCCTCCGACAGGGCGCGTTCGGCTTGGGCTTCGCGGGCCAGCGCGGCGGCGAAGACGGCCTGTTCGGCGGCGCGCTCCGTTTCGAGCGCGATGATCCGGTCGGTGAGTTCGCGGTTGCGGAGTTCCAACATCGGGGCGCCGGCGGCGACGAGCATGCCTGGTCGGACGTGAATCTCGGCGAGCGCGCCCGGGACGAGGTTTTCCACGACGACGCTGTCGGACGATTCCACCGCGACGGCCCCTTCGAGATACCACGGAATCGGGATCAACAGCAGGCCGGTCAGCCACGCGAGGAGCAGACCCCAACTGACGGCGATGCGGCCCCAATGACTCGCCCCGTGGTTGGGCGAACGGGCTACGCGGACGGCGCGGACCCCCATGGAGCCCAGGACGCCCACGCCGGAAACGACCGCGAGCACGATCCCCAGACTTTGCAACTGATGGGGTTTCAGCCAGGAGTAAAGGAACATCAGGATGCTCGCGAGGATCAACCAGCCGTAGATCAGCGACGCGAGGGCATACGCCACGAACCAGCGGACGTTGGTCCGCGGCAGCAGGGGGTCGGGCGGGAGGTCGCGGCCGACGAACCACGTGGCGAGCCAGCGTTCGAACAACCGATCGGCCTTCGATCGCAGGTTCGGGATGCCGAGCCAGTCGGCGAGGATGAAGTAACCGTCGTAGCGCATCAGCGGATTGAGGTTGAAGATCGTGGTGCCGACCGAGCAGACGACGAGGACATTGAAGGCGAGATGCTGCACGATGCCGGGTCGGGCCCACCACCAGACATAGACGGCGAGGGCCGACAGGACCGCTTCGAAGAACATCCCGCCCGCGCCGATCGCCATCCGTTTCCAACGATCGCGCAGCATCCAGGCGTCGCTCGCGTCGCAGTACATCGTCGGGGTGAAGACGAGGAGCATCACGCCGATTTCGTGGCAGCGGCGACCGTAATAATGGCACGTGAGGCCGTGGCCGAGTTCATGCCAGAACTTGGTGACGGCGAGGGTCGCCCAGAGGTATCCCAGATTGGTCCAACCGAAAAACTGGTCGTACGCGGGCAGTCGCTCGCGGAACGCCCGGAATTGGACCAGGATCAGCCCTCCCGCGGCGGCGACCAGCAGAATCCAGACCATGATCCCAAGCGGGTGGTAGATCCACCGGACATAAGGGAGCAGCCCTTCCAGAAACCGGCAGGGATCCCAGCCGGGAAGCTTCAGAAACAGGAGTCGCCGGAAGAACCCGAGCCCCTGTTGACGAGTCTTGTGGTCGCGGCGGCGCTGCAGCGTCGTCGATTGACCGGGGCGCTCGCTGACGACCAGACCCAGCCGATGAAAGTCGATCAACAAGCGTTGCAGATCGGGGATCGTCCAGTGACGGGTCGGATCGTGCCGGCGAAGGGCATCGCACAATTGCGTCATGGTGATGCGGCCATCCAGCCGCGACCAGACGGCATGCTGCGGCTCCTCGAGCAGATGATACTCGAGCTTCAGGGGGTCTTTGACCGCCCAACCGTTCGT
>CAYRVS010000045.1:15224-30270 GCA_964427725.1 uncultured Planctomycetaceae bacterium
TCCCCAAGGGCGCGCACTCCAACCCCGGCCGTCGCCGCAACGGGACGGGTCGAGAGGCGGAGGGGACGATGCCAAGGGACACGGGACTCACCACCAGGCGTAACGTTGCAGGAACTCGATGACGTCGCCGAATAGGACATAGCCCAACGGACGCGATCCGCAGGCGATGCGGGCGCGGACTTCCGCGCCGATCCGGCGGACGGGGGGAAGCTGGGCGGTCGGCTCGGCGATCAACGGCACGACGAGCCGGTCCTCGGCGGAGAGACTGGCCCGGGTCGAGACGTCGCGCAGGGTCGCCCGCCAGCGTTGTTCGGGGGTGGTGATCAGGACGTATTCGACGTCGAGCGGTTCGGCCGTCGCCCGCCGAGCCCGCAGCAGATGCCCCAGGCGCTGTTCTTCGAGCGTCAATTCGATCCGCCAGGGGCCCTCGGGCTGCATGATGCTGAGGAGTCGTTGCCCGCGGATCACCGGTCGCTGATCCAGGAGTTGCTCGATCTGGAACGTCGCGACGACCCCGGCGACGGGGGCCCGCACTTCCAAATCCGCGAGCCGCCGGTCGACGAGGGCCGATTGTCGTTCGAGACCGGCGAGTCGCGCGCGGGACTCCTCCAGTTCACCGAATCGCCGCAACTCTTCGTCGCGACGGCCCGCTCTCCGCGCCTGATCGATCTGCGTTTCCAAGGCGCGGAGGCCCCGCTTGGTTTCGGTGACGCGAGCCTGCAGTTCGACCTGCTCGGCAGAAAGTTCCTCGTTGCGCAGCCGGGCCAGGAGTTGTCCGGCGGTGACGACGTCGCCGCTGTGGACCAAGAGTTCGGCGACCTTGCCGTCGTCGGGGGCGTACAGTTCCCGGCGCTGGGCCGGAAACATTTGGCCCTCCGCTTCGACGCGATGGGGGTAGGGGATCAGGATCAGCGCGGCGACCGTCGCCACGAGGGCGACAAGGATCAGCCAGGCGCCCGCCAGGCGCCAGCCGCGCAACCACCAACGGAAGACGCCGAGCCGGTAGGCCCAGGTGAAACCGGGAATCGCGGCGAGCCGTAGCGCATGCTCGAGGGTCGGGGCGAGGGTCTCGGCGAGGAGCTCGAGGCGCGACGCCGATTCCTGACCGGGGAGCTCGGTCTGAAACTGCTCGGCGAGCAGGCATCCCAACCAACGGGGCGAACGAACCGGAGCGCCATCGGGAGCGGCGACGTTCTCCGCGGCGCGGATCGGGATGATCCGGCAACCGCGCGGCTGGGCTTCGGCGACATAGTCGGCGAGGGCGGCGGCGACCTCCGGGGGGAGTTGATCGGGATCGGTCGGGAAGTTGAGGGGTCGCCGTCCGGCGAGGACCAAGCGGCCGAGCCGTTCGGCGGCGCGGATGACGGGCGAACGGCGCGACCAACTCGTCGCACCGCTGATCGCCGTCACGCGGGTCCGCGGCCCCAGCATGACCGTGAGCCGATCGCAACCCAACCAGAGTCGTCCGTCCTGCGCGGCGATGTCGGCGACGCGGCGAACCTCATGCGATTGTTGCAACGCCAAGGCGAGTCGCCAGAGGTCCGCGCGCATTGTCGCCGTGTCGCCGGGAACCGTGACGGGATCGGCTTCCCGGTTCCGGGGAGGCCTCGTCGGCGGATATTCCCGTCCTGGCGCGGCGGATCGGGGGATCGGACGGACGGGCTCGACGGGTGGGGGAGGTGGAATGATCGGGATGGTTGGTGCCGCGCCGGTCTCGGGGCCCGACATCGGTCGGGCTTCGTCGGATGGCGGTGGCGCGGCGGCGGTCGTGACGATGATCGGCGGAGGCTGGGGGACGGTCGGCGAAGTCGCGGGCGGTGGAGCGGTTTCATGGCGGCCCCAACGATCCCCAAGTTGGCGCGCGAGTTCCTCAAGGAGTTCCGGTTGATCCTCGAACTCGGGAGCGATCCGGCGGGTCCACTCCAGAATCGCGATCGGCGCGCCCTCGGGACGAATCGCGACCCCTTCCGAGCGAATCCCTGTCGGGTCACCATCGCCGGGATCGGTCCACTCCATCGCGGCGGCCGTCGATTGCCGGAGCAGGTCGGCCAGCCAGCCGAGATGCCGCGGGACGAGCCGCGGATCATGAACGAGGGGGGATGTGGAGAGGTCGCGATCGATGACCAGCGAAATCTTGTCGGGCGGCTGCCATAACCAGAGTCCACAGCCGGTCACGCCGGGCAGGTTCGCGAGGCGTTCGATCAGCAGTCTGGCGAAGTCGGGGGTCGGGAGGGGCCCGAGTTCGGCGAGCGCGTTGACGAGTTCCCATGCCGAGGTGGTCGCCGGGGCCTGCGGACCGGTGTGCGTGTCGGGAGTGGTCATCGTTCCTCCACCAGGTCGAGGGTTGGATCGAGTCCCATCTCCAGCAGCAGCTTCCATCGCTGGTGTTCATGCGTTTTCAGTCGTCGACGCTCGCGGGCGTGCCGACGTTCGATCGCGCGTTGCAACCGGCGAAAGAGCGGCAGCCAATGACGGGTCGACAACTCGGCGGTCCGGGCGGCGGCGGCGCGCCCGAGCCAACGTAACCGCGTCTTCAACGGGGCGTTCACGAGCAGCTCGTCCTCCACCGACAGCAGAAACCGATACGAACCCGGATCCCCTTGGCGCGCCGCGCGGCCGATCAATTGGCGATCGATCCGCCGCGACGTATGCAACTCGGTGGCGATGACATGGAGGCCGCCGGCGGAGCGGGTCGCGGGGGCGAGTTCGATATCGGTGCCGCGCCCCGCCATGTTGGTGGCGATGGTGACGCGCGGGGCGAGGCCGGCAAGGGCGACGATCTCCGCTTCCGCCGCGTGCCGGCGGGCGTTCAACACGCGATGCGGGATCGCGGCGGCGACGAGCGCCGCGCTCAAGGCTTCGGAGGCTTCGATGGAGGGGGTGCCGATGAGGATCGGCCGACCGCGGGCCAGCTCCGCGCGGACTTCCGCGACGATCGCCGCGTGCTTGGCCGCCATGGTCGCGAAGATTCGTGTCGGACATGCCGCGCGCCGTTGCGGGCGATGCGTGGGGATGCGGACGACCCGTCGACGATACAGCCGACGAAACTCGGCGCGCGCGGTCCAGGCGGTGCCGGTCATGCCGGCGAGTCGCAGATAAAGCCCCAGGAATCGCTGCAGGGTGATGCTCGCCGCGACTCCTTGTTCGGTCGTATGGGGGATGCCTTCCTTGGCCTCGATCGCCTGATGGAGCCCATGCTGCCAGCGGCGGCCATCGAGTGACCGACCGGTCGATTCATCGACGATCAGCAGCGTCGGCTCCTCGTCGACCCGATCGATCATGTAATCACGATCGCGTTGATAAGCATGTTCGGCGAGCAGCGCGGTCTCGACATGTTCGTAGACGCTTTCCTGATCGAGCCCGCCGCCGGGGAGGCGATGGGTCGTCAGGAGGACGCGGCGACAACCGGCCTGGGTCAGATGAATCTGTTTCGTCCGCCGATCCCAGACATAGTCGTCCGGCTCGCGCAGCCCGAGGGCGATCGACCGGGCCCAGCGCCAGCGGGCAGATCGTCCTTCGTCGTCGGGCATCGGCAAGGCGATGATCAGGGGCGTGCGGCTTTCATCCAGCAGCAGACTGTCGGCTTCGTCGATCAGGGCGTGCGCCAAGCCGCGCTGCACGCCGGCACCGAGCCTGGTGGTCGGCCGTTCGGGCCCGGGAGTTCCCGGCGGGAGGGCGAGGCGATCGCGAAGGTAGTCGAAGCCGAATTCGCCGGCGGTGCCGTAGGTGATGTCACAATCGTAAGCCGCGCGGCGGGCGGGGGGTTCCAACGCGCCAGTCACGCAACCGACGCTCAGGCCGAGGAGCCGATAGACGGGGCGCAGTTTGTCGGCGTCGCGCTGGGCGAGGTATTCATTCGCCGTCATCACGTGACAACCCTGGCCTTGCAAGGCCCACAACGTGACGGGGGGGACCGCGGTGACCGTTTTCCCCTCGCCCGTCTGCATTTCCACGATCACTCCGGACTGAAGCCACAAGCCGGCGAGGAGTTGCACGGGATACAACGAGAGCCCCAACGCGCGTCGGATCGCTTCGGTGGCCAGGGCGAAGACCGCATCGACTTCGGTCGGGCCGGCGGGTCGACCGCGGAGGCGAAACGCCCACGACCGCGCCTCGGCCGAGAGCGCGGCGTCGCTTAACCGCTCCAATCGCTCGCGTGCGCGCCCGATGAGCGACACACGCCGGGAAAGGGCGGGTCGACCGGCAAACCACTGGGAAAGGGGGCCCGAAAGCAACACAATGATCGATTCACGGAAACTTGAGGCGACCACGGAATGTTCCGATCATCCCGCTGCGGAAATGTCTCCTCAAGAGGCTGTTTGCCAAAGTCGAACCCCCGTCCCGAAGGCCGCCCAAATATGAGGACCACAACACCTGGGAAGACTGCGAAGACGGCGCGTCTTGGGTGGCTTTGTGCCGCCGTTGCGAGCATGTCGTCGTTCGGCAGCAGCGCCGGTCCGTTCGCCTGGGCGGACGAACCGCGGCAAATCACGGTCCCGAATTGCCGCGTCAACTTCGTCCATCAAGCGATTCTGGCCAGTGAGCGCCCCGGGGTGGTCGCCGAAATCATGGTCCGCGAAGGGGATCTGGTCCGCAGCGGTCAAGTGTTGATCCGGCTGAAAGATGACGTCCCCCGGGCCGAACTTGCGGTTTTGACGCATCAGGTCGAGAGCCCGGAAAGTGACGCGGCGATCCGCGACGCCGTGCTCGCCGAGCAATTCGCGCGGCAGCGGCACGCGCTGGCGGTCAAGGCGCGGGAGACGAACATCGACGCCGTCTCGGTCGCGGAACTCCTCGAACTGCGGATCGCCGCCGAACGGGCCCTCACCGCGATCGACAAGGCGCGGCTGGAATACGGGACGTTGAAGCAACGTCAAAAACAGGCGCAAGCGGAACTTCAAGCCCATGCGGTGACCACTCCGTTCGCCGGCGTGGTCACCCGGGTGATGAAGCAACGGGGGGAGGCGGTGCAGGGGGGAGACCCCCTCGTCGAGCTGGTCGACCCCACGACCTTGCGCGTGGAAGGCTACGTCCCGGTCGACACGGCGGCGCGCTTACGCTCGGGACAAGACGTCGAGCTGGCTCCGCAGTCGGCGGAGGTCCCACCGCCAACCTCGACCAAGCCGCGGCCCATCGCCGGTCGATTGGTCTTCGTCGACGTGACGGTCGAACCGGTCAGCCAGCAGCTTCGAATCTGGGCGCAAGTCGAAAATTCGGAACGTACGCTGCGCGCGGGGGTCACGGGGGAACTGACGATCCGCCTGGATCCCGTCGCCCCATGATGAGCCCAACCATCCACATCGTGACCCCGGGGCGCGGTTTGTTCGATGGCGATTTGTCCGTCGACCTTAACGGGACGGTCCCGCTCGTAACCACGCCAGCAACGCGGCGGCGAGGGGTTGCAAAGCCTCCACGGGGGGCAGCGTCAGACTCAACCGCGCCTGGCCCGTCTCGTCAATGCTGATCGCCTCGCGGACTCGTCGCGCGACCCCCTCCAACGCCGCCGCATCGGGTCGGGGGAACGCCGGGGGGGCGAGCTCCGCGAAGAGCGCCATCGCCGACGACAGCAATTGCCCGCACGCCGCCCCGAGTTTCTCCTGCCGCGCGAGCCGTTCCATCTCGGCGACGGTGCGCGACCGCTGCGACTCATCGACCGGTGCCGTCCCCTTCGACCCCAACAACACCTCCAACCGTTTCTTGAGATCGTCCAGACTCGACTTCACCATCAGGCGGTCGACATCCGAGTCGGGATCGAGCGCCGCCGACGCGAGGTCCTGCTTCACCGCCAGCGTCGCGAGGAGACTCTCCTCGAGCGTCTGCTCCGTCACCAGCAGATAAACCTGCACCGGTCGGCGTTGCCCCATCCGATAGGCCCGCGCGATCCGCTGCTCCAGCACCGCCGGGTTCCACGGGAGATCGACGTTGATCACCGTGTTCGCCGCCTGCAGGTTCAGGCCCGTCGAGCCGGCGTTGGTCGTCAGAAAGACGCGGCAGTCGGGCCGGGTCTGAAACTCGTGGACCAGCCCCTGCCGTTTCTTCTGCGGGACCGAACCGTCCAATCGGACGAACGCGGCCTTACGCTTCGTCAGCAACGGCTCGATCAGATCGAGCATCGTTGTCCATTCGGAAAACAGCAGCAGCTTGCGATCGGGTTCGTCGAGGAGTTGTTCGAGGAGCTCGTCGAGCCGCTCGAGCTTCGTGGAATGGCCGGGCGGCTGTTTGTCGACGAGATAGGTGCTGTCGGCGGCCATCCGACAGACGAGGAGCGCCTTCTGCAGCCGCAACAGGTCCATCTCGCTGATGAACTTCTTGCGGACGATCGACGAGATGATCCGCGATTGCTCCTGATCGATCAGGCGTTGTTCCTCGGTGGGGGGGATGCGGACGATCTCGGTGGTCCGCGCGGGGAGATCCTGCCTCACCGAGGCGCGCGTGCGGCGGAGCAAAATCGGGCGTAATGTCTCGCGGAGTCCGTCGAGATTCTTGTACCCGGCGACCTTGCCATGCTCGTCGACGACGCGATGCCGCTGAAAGAAGCGGAACGCGGGGGCCAGGCGGCGGTCATCGACGAACTGCACCACCGAGAAGAGCTCTTCCAGCCGGTTCTCGAGCGGCGTCCCCGAAAGGACCAGCGCGAACCGCGACCGCAACCCCTTGATGATCCGGGTCGTCTTCGCCTCCCAGTTCTTGATCCGTTGCCCTTCATCCAGAATGATCAGGTCCCACATCGTCCGTTCGATCGCAAGGAGATCGCGCGGCACCTGTTCGTAGTTGGCGATCGTGAAGAAGGTCTCCCGGGCGTACTGCCCGGTCCGCTCGGCGAGCCGCCCCGTGATCAGTTGGACGTCGCGGTCGGTGAATTTCTGAATTTCCGCCCGCCACTGCGATTTCAGCGAGGTCGGACAGATCACCAGGACCTTGCGAATCCCCGCCTCTCGCGCCAGCAGCTCGGCGACCCCGACTCCCTGAATCGTCTTCCCCAACCCCATCTCGTCGGCGAGGATCGCGCGACCCGCCCCCGCCGCGAACGCCACCCCATCCAACTGATACGGCAGGAGCGCGGTCTTCAGCAGCGTCTCGCGCAGCGGATGGTTCGCCGGATCACGCCGGATTTCGGTCACCAAGGCCGCCATCCGCGCCTCCCACAACTTCTGTTGCAGGAAGGCTTCGGCGTCGGGATAGATGCGCGTCGCGACACCCAACCGCTCGAGCCGTTGCAGCCGCTTCACACAATCATGCGGATCGGTGATCGCCTCGATCCGCCATGGTTTGACGCAGCGCTCGGCCTCGGGCCCCAGATCGGCCGGCCCCTGCCACCGCAGCCGCAGTTCCCGGCCATATTCCAGATGAATCGCCGACTCGGTCGGGACATACGGCCGGGACCACGCTTCGGCGGGGAACTTGCGCGCCAGCTTGGTAATCGCATGCAGGATGTGCTTGCAGGTGCCCAACGTGTTCGTGCGGAAGTCGGGACAACTGCAATACGACGCCCCCGGTTCGCGGCCGCGCAGCGCCACGCGGTACGCCTTGCCCGACACCGTGTTGCTCACCAGATAGTCGGACCACAACACGCCGGGCGTCATGGCCTCGACGCGCATCGGCTCGGTGTCGGCCCGTTCGCGTCGCTCCCGCAAGGCCCGCTCGACGAGCTCCGCTTCGGTCAACATCTCGTACGGTTTGACGTCGGTCGCGGGGGTCGTCGCCAGGCCCAACGCCCGCTTGTCCTCGAGGATCAACGACAGGAGCGCCCCCGTATGGGCGCACTCCCCCGGACCACATTGCGTGCAGGCCAGATGCAACCCCGCTTTCGCGGATCCGACTTGCGTGATCGAGGCGACGGTCGACGCCCAACCCCCTCGTCCCCGGACTTGTTCCTGCGGAAACCGGAGCTCGACCGCGTCGTCGCGCCAGACCAGATCCTCTTCGATCGAGGGCTCGTAACCGCTCCCGAGTTGGAGCAGGCGGGCCCCCGCCGGCCCCAGCAGCTTTTTCACCCGCGCGAGCGTCAAGTTCGCGAGCTGATCACGAATCGTCCCGCGCGCCCAACGCTGCAGGGGCTCGGGGGAGGGGCTCGACTCCGGTTTCGTCTTCGTCGCCGTACGCCGCGTCGCCATGGGGATCCGTTCCCGATCAGGTTTCCGGAAAAGCCCCCGCATCGTCGAACGCCCGCCTCCCCTTTGCAAGCCGACGAACCGCGCGCGACGCCCCCGTGTCCGTCGGAGGAACGAGCGGCGCGGCGTCAGCCCGCCGTGCGGTCGGCACCAACGTCTCCCATGCAACGCAACCTCATCGAACCGGTTCGTGAACGCCGGAAGTCGGCTGATCAACCGACTGGACACGGCGGGCTCACGCCGCGCCGCTCCTTCACGGACCGTGAACCGGCCCGATATCATGCATGAGATCCATTCCGGTAAGGAACCGCATGCCCGGTCATTTTCTGTTGCTCCCCGTCGGCTCCGCGGGGGATACGAACCCGTTCCTCGGCATCGGCGCGACCCTGCGGGATCGGGGCCATGACGTCGAACTCCTCATCAACGAGCACTTCCTGCCGCAGGCGACGCGCTTGGGACTGAAGGCGCGGCCCAGCGGGTCGGCCGCCGAGTACGAAAGCACGATGCAGGATCCCGAGCTATGGGATCCCCGCAAAGGGACGAAAGTCGTCCTTGGGCATCCCTCGATCCTGAAGATCATGCGGCTCCACTGCGACGCGGTCCGTGAGTTCTGGCGCACGCATCCGCAAGGGGTCGTGCTGGGGGGAACGCTCGCCTTTGGCGGGCGCGTGGCGCAAGAGCTGGACGGCGGTCGTTACGTCACGCTCCATCTGCAACCCTATTCGTTGCTCAGCACCACCCAACCGCCGCGAACCCCCATCGGCAATCTCCCGTCGTGGACCCCGCGTTGGGGGGTGAAGCTCTTCTACTGGGTCGGGGATCGCCTGCTGGTCCGCCCCGCGATGCAGGCAAGCCTCCTCGCCTTCCGTCGGGAACTCGGCCTGCCGAATCTCCGCGGCACGATCATCGACTACATGAACTCGCCCACGAGTGTGTTGCTGACGGTCCCCCCGTGGTACGCCCATGCCGCGGACTGGCCCAAGCAGGTCTGGCAGACCGACTTCCCGATCTGCGACGGCGCGGAGACCACGTTGCCCGCCGACCTCGAAACCTGGCTGGACGAAGGCCCGCCCCCGATCGTCTGCACGCTCGGCAGCGCGATGATTCAAGGCCGCCGCTATTACACCGCGTTTGCCGAGGCGGCCGCCAAGATCGGCGTGCGGCTGCTGGTGTTGACCCGCGCCGCCGAGCAACTCCCCGAGCCGTTACCCCCCGGCGTCCGACGGTTTGATTACGCCCCGCTCGCCCCCTTGCTGCCGCGCACGGCGGGGACGATTCATCACGGCGGCATCGGCACCACCGCGCGGGCGCTCGCCTCCGGGAAGCCGCAACTGGTGATCCCCTTCGGCTTCGATCAGTACGACAACGGCGCCCACATTCAACGTCTGGGGTTGGGGGACATGCTCCCCGCCGCGAAGTTCGACGAGGCGAAACTCCCCGGGTTGCTGCGGCAACTCACCGACCATGGGGCCTGGCTTGCGAACGCCCAAACGGTCGCCGCGCGCTGCACCGACAACGGCCTCACGGAAATCGCCGCGGGCCTCGAACGGATCGCCGGCAGATCCTCATAACCCCCCGCGCAACGAGCGGCGCGCGTCAGCCCGCCGTGCGATGGGCCCTAACGCTCCCAGACGACGGCACCCCATGCGGAGGGTCGATGAACATCTGACGTCGGCTGATCCCCATGCAGACACGGCGGGCTGACGCCGCGCCGCTCCTTGAAGACATGACCGGACGATCACGGCGTCGCCGTTAAGCGTTGTCGGTACTTCTCGTAGAACTTCGTCTGCCGACTTTCCGGGCGATGGGGTTGCCCCGCGATCACGACCCCCTTCACCTGCGACGTCACCTGCAACGGCGAGCCATCCAGAATCACCAGGTCGGTCAGCTTGCCCGGGGTCAGCGAACCGGTCTCGGCCGCGATCCCTAGAATCTCCGCCGCCGACAACGTCACGCTCCGTAAGCCCGCCTCTTCCGGCAGGCCATACGCCACCGCCATCCCCGCTTCAAACGGGGCGTTGCGGCTGTTCGCGGCGTTGTCGGACCGGATGCAGAAGGGGACCCCCGCCTCGTGCAGACGACCCGCGTTCGCGTAGGTCGCATCGAACGGATCGAACGCCGACAGCGGCTCGCGCATCACCGCCCCCACGATCACCGGCACCTTCGCCTTCACCAGTTCGTCGGTCAGCTTCCACGCATCCGACGCCCCGCACAGCACGAGCCTCAGCTTCTCGCGCTCCGCGAAGAGCAGCGCCTCCGCAAGGTGCTGTTCCGACTGCGCCTCGATGAAGATCGGTTGCTCGCCCCGCACATACGGCCGCAGCGCTTCGTACCGCGGATCGATCAGCCGATCGAGCCCCCCCGCGGCGGCGGCGGTGTTCCGCGCGGCGTCGTACCGCTTCGCCGCTTGCCACCAATCGTAGAGCTGCCTCCATAACTCGGGTTGGCTATGGACGCCGGGCCATTGGATTTGCAGGCCCGCCGAGAGGACCCGCGTCATCTCCGGCGCGGTCCACCCGGCGGTTTGCATCACCGACGCCTGTCCGCTGATCACGCCCCCCGTCGGACGAATGAGCGCGGTCGTGATCCCCCCCGCCCGCGCCACCGGGATCAATTCCGAATCGGGATTGATCCCCACCCCGGCCCGCAGATCGGGCTGGAACTGGCCCACCTCGGCGTAGTCGTGCGTCTCGACCACCTTGCCGATCTCCACCAGCCCGATCGTCGTCCCGGCATCAATAAGTCCGGGATAGACCTGCAAACCCCGCAGATCGATCGTCGGACAGCCCTCGGGGATCACGACGTCGGTCCCCAGCGCTTGAATCCGCCCGCCGATCGACAGCAGCGTCCCGCGGGGAATCATCGGCCCATCGACCGGATGCAGCTCCGCGTTCGTCAAAGCGAAGGTCCCCTGCGTGATGGCGGGCCAAGCGATTTCGGGGAGTCGTTCCTCCGGCGCGGGAAGCGGAATCGCGCGCGGCTGCCGGGAGGACTCCAAGCCTTGCACGCTCATCGCCGTCGGCTGCCGTTCGCGGACGAAATAGGGCTCGCCGGCGATCAACGTCAGTTCGCATCGGGCGAACGTATTGAGGGGATGGGCGTTGAAGATCGCGACATCCCCTTGCTTGCCGACCTCCAGCGTTCCCAGCCGATCGTCGATTCCCAACTCCCGCGCGGCGTTCCGTGTGATCAACGACAAGGCGTCGCGCGGCGGCAGGCTGCCGTACCGCACCGTCTTCGCCGCCTCTTGGTTCATGTGCCGCATCAGCTCATCGTTGTCGCTCTTGATCACCACGTTCGCGCCGGCGGCATGCAACAGCGCGGCGTTGTGGGGCGTCGCATCGAACGCCTCGATCTTGTAGGCCCACCAATCGGCGAAGGTGCTGCAGCTCGCGCCGTGCTTCACGATCTCCGGGGCGACCTTGTACCCCTCCAGCACGTGCTGCAACGACCAGACCCGCAGCCCATGACTTTCCGCGACCCGCAGCAGCATCAGAATCTCGTCGCTGCGGTAGCAATGACTGTGGATGAACTTCTCCTGGCTCACGATCTCCGCGAGCGCCTCCAACCGCAGATCACGCCGCGGCGCGAGCAGCGGCGGATCGTTCGGGCCACGCGCCTTCTCGCGGCGCTGGTGCTCCCGCCACTCGCGGCGGTACTCGAGTCCCTCGATGAAGGCCCGTTGCAACGTCGCCTCGACCCCCAATCGCGTGTTCGGGAAGCGACCGCGCCGGAACTTCACGTTCTCGCCCAAGGCGAACTTCACGCCGGAATGAGCGCGCGGATAGAGATGCTCCGCGATCGTCGCCCCATGCTTGAGCTGCACGACGGCGTCTTGCCCGCCGATCACGTTCGCCGAGCCATGCAACAGCCGTAATGTCGTCACGCCGCCGGCGAGCGCCCGATATTCCTGCGGATCGGCGGTGTTCACGACGTCGCGGACCCGAACTTCACACACGATCGAATGGGTCGCTTCGTTCACGCCACCCAAGCCGTTCGAGATCATGATGTGACTGTGCGTATCGATGATCCCCGGCATCACGAACCGGCCCGTCGCGTCGATGACCGTCATCCCCGGATCGGGCTCGATTTGCGGACCAATCGCCGCGATTAGCCCCCCACGAATCAACAGCGAATGGTCCGGCAGCGTCTCTCCCGTCCCGGTGAGGATCGTCCCGCCACGAATGAGGACATTCCCCCCCGTGACGAGCGGCCGCGAACGGCGATCGGCGGGGAACTCGAGCGGTCGGCCCGACTTCGATTCTGCTGGTTGACCACTCTGAGTCGCCGTCAACGCGGAGATCGCGTCGTCCCCTTCAACCCCTCCCAACTCGACGGGATTCGCCGGGGGCGTGACCGTCGCCCGCCGCTTCGCCGTGAACGACGTCGCCGCCGCGAACGGGGACTTCACGCGACCGGTGATTCGCCCCTCCCGCACCTCCCCCGTGAACTTCAGGCTGACCGCGCCCGCTCCCGCGCCGATCGAAACGTCGAGTTCCAGCGACTGCTCCTTCACCACCCCCCGCGTGATGACGCCGTCCCCTTGCGGACTGAGGAACCGACCCCCGAACCCCTGGCCGGCGGGCTGCAACTCCCACGTCGCCTGGAAGGGCGGCTCCCCCGTCTCGAACGTGACGTCCCAAGTCCCCTCGATCGTAACCCCTGGCGATGTGTTCTGAGTCGGCGGCGCGACCGGTTTGATCGTCGGGTGCTCATCAAACAGCCGCCCCCGCACAATCGTCCCGCGCACCTTGCTGTCGGCGTGCTCGAGCGGACCCGTCAGGATCGTCAGGTTGCCCCAATACCCCGGCGCGAGCTTGCCATGATCGGCGTCGATCCCCAGCAGATTCGCCGGCAACAGCGTCAGCGCCCCCAACGCCAGTTCCGCGGGGAGTCCCGCCGATATCGTCCGCCGCACGGCGGCCAGCGCCTCCTCCGCCGACTTGAGTCCCTCGGTTGAAAAGCCGAATTCGATCTGGTGTTCATGGAGCGCGGCGGCAAGGCCCACCCGCTCCCGCCAGCGCGCCTTGCGCTCCGCCGTGATCCGGGCGTCCTCGAGCCGTTTCGGATAGTGACCCCGCGGATCATCCGCCGCCGAGTCGTCTTTCGGCTCGGCCGGTTCCTCGCCGAAATCGAGACTCACGAACGCCGTCAGTTCCTGGTCGCGCCAAGGCGCATAATCCCGCGGCGGCTCGTGCAGCCCCCACAACACGGGGGAGAGCCCCCACTCGTTCGAGAACGTCAGGGCGCGTTCGTAATCATCCTGCCGCGCGACGTCCCATAAGACCGGTTGCTCGGTCGCGCGGAGCGTCGCGAGGGCCGTCCAGACGGGATCGAGGGGGGCCGGATCGATCGTCGGTTGATCCGCCGCCAGCTTCGTCTGCAACGCCGCCCGCTCCGCATCGAGAAACTTCTGTCGCAGATGGGCGAAGACCCCCATCATTGTCGAGGGGTAATGATCCGCCGATCGTTCCCAGATGCGGAACGACGACATCGCGTTCGCCCGAATCACCGCCTCGCGCGGCGGCGCGCCGGTCAACGACACGAGGCACGACTGACCACTCGCGATCCGCCCCTTCGGGACGACGTGGACCACACAGAACCCTCCCCGGCGATACTTCGCCAAGTCCGCCTCGCTGGTCGAAACGACCAGATGGGTCTCGAACTGCGGCGTCATCGCGGCGTGATCATCGGGTTGGAGTCCCGCGATCGCCTC
Source organism: uncultured Planctomycetaceae bacterium (assembly GCA_964427725.1). Classification (GTDB taxonomy): domain Bacteria; phylum Planctomycetota; class Planctomycetia; order Planctomycetales; family Planctomycetaceae; genus DSVQ01. Next base: position 29,052 of record CAYRVS010000045.1, read on the forward strand.
CTTCGACGCATCGACCGGCCGCCGCGCCACCTGCGGCAATGTCACGTTCTCGGGAATCAACCTCGATGACCCGGCATCGATGAAACCGGGGACGACCGTGAACCCCGGCAGCTTCAGCACGACCGCGTCGGGGGGAACCACGACTTCCGGGCCGACGGCGACGATCCGCCCGTCCCGCAGCAAGACGGTCCCCCGCTCGAGCACCACGCCGGGTTCGGTGACGATCCGGGCTTCGGTCACCGCCAAGGTGGTCGGCCGATAGCCTTGCGGCTGCGTCGGCTCGAGCTCGGCGGCGGTCCCGAAGACCGTCAGCCAGCCCCACACCAGCAACCAGCCACCGCGCAAGGCGACACGATCCGCGCTGACCCAATGACGAACACCCATCGGCAATCCCCCAAGTCACCCCAGCCTATCGAGCCCCCGCACCTTCAAGCCAGTCGGGGATGGTGGGATTCCGTAGGGATCCTTCGTGGCAGTCCCCTGGATGCTCGGTGACTTTTCGTTGACTTAAGTGATTGTCAGTCCTAGCATTGCATAGCGTTCTCGACGCGACATCGTCGCGGGTCGGCTGTAGGTTTGTTTGTGTCATCCACCGATTGGCCTCTACGCTGGCAACGCCGAAACAAACATCGCAAAGCCAACATCACGAGTTGGGACTCCGGTGATGCCCGGGCATGGAGCAAGCATCCGGGAGAAGCGCAGTACAACCCGTACGAGTTCCACCATGATGAGTGGGTGCGCGAGTTGGAATTGTTATGTGTCCTTGAGGGGAATTTGATCTCGGCGACCGACCACAAGCGTACGTACTACCTCGATCTTCAAGCTCGTCGACCAGGCGTGATAGTCGGAGTTTGCAACGGCGAACTGACGACGATCGTCTTCGCGGAATGGCACGTGTCCGGGGATGTTCACGGCCGGCCGATCTCGACCGACGTCTTGAACCAGTTCCTGCAGCGCGCCCAGAAGGGAAACCCATGAACCTGATCCCGCAGCTTCCGCCGCCCTGGGTGGTGACGGGCGCGCTCTACACCGCCGACAATCCGATCGACCTCGGCGAGGATATGTTCGAGGCCGAACTCCCCGGACAAATCCTCATTACGGCCGGCTGGTCCGCCGAAGGGGATCCGCAAGGCCACTATCGCGTGGCGGTCACGAAGGGATTACGCAACGTACTCCCCCCGTATGACGCCTCCAGCCTGACCGACGCGGCGGCATATAT
>CAYRVS010000046.1:0-6968 GCA_964427725.1 uncultured Planctomycetaceae bacterium
GGCCGCGACCGCGCAGGTCGAGTGGGGGCAGTTCCGCGGGCCCGCCGGAGACGGGCACGGCACCGCCGTTGGGTTGCCGACGACCTGGAGCGAGACCGAGCATGTCGTGTGGAAAGCCGCGATTCCGGGTCGCGGCTGGTCTTCGCCGGTCATCGGGGAGGGCTTGGTCTGGGTGACGACGGCGATCGAGAAGGCGGCGACGCCCGAACAGATCGAAGTGGCGAAGAAAGCCCTGCAAGGGAACCCGATCGCCGAACAGATGGCGATCATCGATTCGGTCGCCCTCCATGCGGTGGGGGTCGACCTCGCCACGGGGAAGATCCGGCACGACATCCCGCTGTTCACGGTGAAACAGCCCGATCCGGTCCATTCGCTGAACAGCTACGCCTCGCCCAGCCCGATTCTGTCGGAACATCGGCTGATTTGTCATTTCGGCACGTATGGCACGGCATGCGTCAACGCGGCGGACGGCAAAGTCCTGTGGAAGGCGAAGCTCGACAACCAGCACTCGGTGGGGCCGGGAAGCTCTCCCGCGTTGTTTGAGGATCGACTGATCATCCCCTGCGACGGGACCGAATCGCAGTACGTCGCCGCGCTCGATCTCTTCACGGGCAAGGAAGTCTGGCGGACGCCGCGACCCGCCATGCAGGGTGACAAGGGGGACCTGCACAAGGCCTTCAGCACGCCTTACCTCCACACCGTGAACGGGACGCCGCAGGCGATCGTCGTCGGCGCGCAATGGGTCGTGGCGTATGAGCCGCGGACGGGGAAGGAGATTTGGCGGCTGAACCACGGCGTCGGGTTCTCGAACGTCCCTCGGCCCATCGTCGGGCATGGGATGATCTACATCTGCACCGGGTTCATGCGGCCGGAACTGGTCGCGATCCGGGAGACGGCGCAAGGGGAGATCGGCGAATCGGACGTCCTGTTCCGCGTCAAACGGCAGATTCCGGCCCAACCCTCGCCGATCCTGATCGGCCGCGAGTTGTACCTCGTCTCGGATCAAGGCATCGCGAGCTGCCTCGACGCCTTGTCGGGGGATCAACTCTGGCAGGAACGGATCGAGGGGAACTACTCCGGGTCACCGTTATTCGCCGACGGCAAACTGTACTTCAGCAATCGTGAAGGGCAGACGACGGTCATCAAGCCCGGCCGCCGCTTTGAAAAACTGGCGGTGAACCATCTGGACGGCCAACTGATGGCGTCTCCGGCGGCGATCGACGGCAGTTTGCTGCTGCGTTCGGAAGCGGCGCTGTATCGTCTCGGGGAGTGATTTCAAGATGCCCAAGGAAGGCCTTCCCTGGGCATCACCCATCACGGCGCCTGCGGGCGGTCGCGGTCATGATCGACGATGCAGAAGAACCCGAACGGTTCCGGTCCGACCGTTTTGAGTTGATGGACCTCCCACGGTGCGACGTATGCGATGTCGTGCGGCGCGACGGTGATCACGCGATCGGTCAGTTGGAGTTCGCCGACGCCGCGCAGACCGATGATGACGTGGGTGTGGCCATGCTTTTCGCGGCTGGAATAGCCCCCCGCCGCGATCTCGAAATAGCGGACGTCGAACGCCGTCCGTTCGCCGGTGGTCCCGATGAGTTCGGTCCGCGAGACGCCGGCGAAGGGGAGTTCCGCGTTCTGTTTGTAAGCGGTGGGTGAGCGGCCGTCCCAACGGAACCCGGTTTGAAAGGCGAGCCGTTCCAAGAGCGGTGCGGCGACTGGTCGCGTCATAGGGGGAAGCTCACACGAAGACGGCGGATCTTCGAGCGGCAAAGGCGTAGTGTGTGTCGCCGCCGGGAAGGTTTCAGCGATGCGCGCTTGGAACTGTCGCGTCGTTTCGACCAGCGAAGCGCCACCCGCCAAGAGCGCGCCACCGATCAGGAAAATCGCTTCGCTGCCGAAGGTCCGGCCCATCTCCGGTATGCGTTCGTAGGTCATCCCGCCAGCCGGGGCGGGCCACGCGGGGGACCACAGGTCGGACGGACCATGCGCAGCGGTCGCGATGGCCTGGCATTCCGCCGCGCTTAAGGCGAAGCGGCCCCCATGATTCGGAAAGATCACCGAGTCGCAGCCGAGCCCACGGAAGAATTGACCGAGCAGGATTTCCGGGGCGACGCCATGGCCCGGATCATGAAAGAACGAACCGCAGAACGTCGGGTGCGCCATGAGGAACCACGGCGTCTCCCGCGCCAACTGCCGTACGGTGTCGAACCCCAACAGCATTGGGGCCAACAGAACCGCCTGAATCCCGCATTCTCGCAGGAACTCGATGTACCGCGGCAGCTCGAACGCCGACGGTGAGAGGTTGGGTGCGTACATACATGGTCGACCGGTCTCGGCCGCGGCCCGGTCGACCGCCGCCTGGCAGAGTTCGACTCTGCGGCGGAAGTCGTGGAAATCCGCATCGACCAAGTTATGATCGTCTTTGACGAAATCCCCTCCGCCGAGTGCGAACTGATAGGCCAACTCGGCGAGTTGTTCGGGGGAGGAACCGCGCGGCTTCAGGGCCGTCGCCAGCAGCGGGCGACCATGCACCCCCACCCGCCGCCGCAATCCGTCGATCCCCAGCTTCGGGCCCGGCAAGACCGTGCGAAGCGATGCGGGAAACACGACGTCGACGAGTCGAATCCCGCGTTTCAGCGAGATGTTGCCGTACAGCAGATTCCACAATTGTCCGGCATGCGGCCGGGCCAACTCGGCGTTGTAGGCGATGCGGATGACCGCGCCGTCTTCGGCGGGACGGACTTCGAGCACGTGTCCGACGATCTCGTTCGCGATCCGGGGGTCGGTCACCAACTCCGCCGCCACCTCGACCGTTTGTTCGAGGGCGATCTCTCGGGCGATGGTCGGGGCTTCGGCGGGCGGACAGCGCAGCCGATAGGTCGCGAGCAGCGAATCCATGCTTGGCGTTCAATCACCGGGTCAAAGGCCGAGGTTTCGAGGCGTCAGGGTCCAGACTTGGGGCCGTGTCGTCAAGGGTGCGACGTCTTTCGGAGGTGTTGAAACCAACCCGTCATCACGCGAGATGCGGACACGTCACACGCGGTTGTTGCATTTCGCCGCCGTTCCCCCAAGAATTCTTATTGGTGACGAACATTTTTCCAGGAGCCGTCCGATGATGCGTGGTTTCCGTCTGTGGGCCGTGGCTTGTGTTCTCGCGTGGGGCGCGGGAAGTGTCGTCGCCGCGGGGCTCGAGGAACTGGTCGCGCCGAACGCGCAAGCCGTCAAGTTGGTGGGCGACTGTGCGTTCACCGAGGGCCCCGCCTACAGCCCGCAGGGCTTCCTGCTCTTCAGCGACATCCCGAACGAGCGGATCGTCCGTTTCGACCTTGATGGCGGATCAAGCGACTTCCAGAAGCCGTCCGGGAAAGCGAACGGCTTAATGTTCGACGCCGCCGGCAATCTCTACGCCTGCCAAGGGGGCGCGCGGCGGGTCGTGAAGATCGGAACGGTCGACGGCAAGATCGAAATCCTCGCGGCGACTTACGACGGCAAGGCGCTCAACAGCCCGAACGATCTGGCGCTCGATCACGTCGGCGGACTCTATTTCACCGACCCGCGATACGGCAACGAGGACGACGTCGAGCAGCCGGTCATGGGGGTCTACTACATTGACGCCGCCGGCGCGATCCGCCGGGTGATTGATTCACTCCAACGGCCGAACGGGATTCTCGTCTCGAACGACGGCAAGACGCTGTATGTCGCCGAGCCGAACAAAGGGGAACTTTGGCGCTACGAGATTCTCGAGGCGGGCAAAATCGGTACGGGCAAGCTGATCTACACCGGCGACAAGACGCTGGATGGCGGCGGCCCCGATGGGATGGCGCTCGACGCCGACGGACGGATCTACGCGACCTACGCGGGGATCGTCGTCCTAAATCCCGACGGGGGTTTGATCGGCCGGATTCCCGTCCCCGAGCGCCCGGCCAACTGCAAGTTCGGCGGTCCCGACGGCAAGACCTTGTACATCACCGCGCGGACCAGCCTGTACTCCGTCGCGATGCAGGTCGCCGGCGCGCCGCTGATGGCGTCCGGTCCCAAGCCGACCGCCCGGATCAGCCGACGCGATCAGTCAGTCCCCGTTCGTTTGGTCAGTCGCCGGCTGCTTGCCGACGAGGAAACCCAGTCGGTCAAGATCGAAGGGATCACGCTGACGACGCCCAAGACGTGGGCGCAGCAGGAGCCGTCGAATCGACTGCGGCTCGCACAATTTTCGATCCCCGCCGTGGAAGGGGATCCCGAACCGGCGGAGCTGGTGATCTCGTTCTTCCGCGGCGACGGCGGGGGGATCAACCCGAACCTGTCGCGGTGGACCGAGCAGTTTCAAGCCAAGGAACGGAAGCTGAAGTTGACCAAGGGGGCCTGCGAACAGGGAACCTACTACCTCAGCGACCTTGGCGGGACCTACCTGAAATCCGAAGGGGGCGGCCCGTTCGCCCCCGGCAAGAAGACCCCGATGCCGGGCTATCGCTCACTGAGCGTGATCCTGCAAGTGCCCGATGAGGGGAACTATTTCCTGCGGCTCACGGGACCGGAGAAGACCGTCACCGCGGCCGCCGAGGCCTTCCGCAAGTCGTTCGGTGCCGACGCGGCGAAGGAAGCGGATTACAAGCTGGAATAATGACGAACAGGCAAGGAGCGGGGGGACGTCAGTCGCCCCGGTGATTCACGTTTTCATCCTGTCACGTCACCGGTGGGACTGACGTCCCACCGCTCCTCATGCACCGTGTGCATCTCTGTCGATGCGCCGATTCTTCCGTCTTTGACGACGACACATCCCGCAGCGCTGGCTCGATCCCCCGATAACGTCCGTAATTCCTCTCGATTTCGTCACGCCCCTCGGTCCCGGCTTGCCCCTTCCCGGTCATGATCTATGTTTCGTGCGGTCTCTTGGCGTCGCGAGATGCGGCAGGAGGTCCGGTGGATGACCGTGGTCGATGGGGACCACGCGGCACCGCCTTGGCTCGCATCAGAGGGGGATCGCGAGGATGGTGGCCGCGCGTCCGGCAGCCGCACGAGACTCGACGGACGACTATGTGTCGGTCCCGCTCGAGAGGCTCCCGATCGGCGCGCGCCTGCAGCGGCCGCTTTACGATGATCGACCCGGGCAACAGATTCTGCTCCTCTCGGCGGGGAAGCAGGTCGTCCCCTCGCAGATCGATTCGCTCCGCAAACGCAACATCGCGCGGATTCTGATCCATCGGAAGGATTGGGAGCGGCTCAGCGAACAGCAACGATCCACGGATGCGCGACGCCTCGCCCCGCATCAGAAACGAACCATCACGCGGGCCACTCCGACGACCCCTTCCGGTAACGTCGCGGCGCCGCAATGGTCGGGCTGGAAGCTGCATCCCGACTCCTTCATCCATACTTTGCGGACCCCCGAGAATCCCGCTCGCGATCCCGAACGCGTCGCCGCTTATCAGGCCAGTTACGATCAGGCCCTGCGGTGCGCCACGTCGCTGATGAACGTGCTCGTCCGCGATCGGGCGATGAACACCGACTCCGCGATCGGCGTCACCGATCGCCATCTGGCCGAGGTCCGTGAAGACCTCGACGAATTCCTGCATCGGGCCGCCGCCCCTATTGGTTCCGATTACCCCAGTCGCCACAGCCTGCAAACGGCGATGCTCGCGACGTCCATGGGGGTGATCATGGGCTTCGGCCGCGACGAGTTGCTGGAGCTCGGCTGCGGCTGCCTGCTGCACGACGTCGGCATGCTGCTGGTCCCGCCGGAGCTCCTCGCCAGTCCGCGGCGGTTGTCCCCGAACGAGCGGCTCGAAGTCCAGAAGCATCCCATCCACGCCTCCAACATCCTTCAGCACATTCACGACGTCCCGCAGGGAGCGCGGCACGTCGTCTATCAGATGCACGAGCGGATGAACGGCACCGGCTACCCGCGCGGGAAGTCGGGACCACAGATTCATCCGATGGCCAGGATCGCCGCCGTCGCCGACACCTATCTTGCGCTCTCGTCGCCGCGGCCGTTCCGCGCGGCGCTGGCGCCGTATCAGGCGGTCGAACGGATTTTGTTCGCGACCAAGCAGGGGCTGTTCGATCCCGGCGTCGTGCGAGCGCTGCTCCATACGATCTCCCTCTTCCCGGTCGGGTCGCATGTCCGGCTGAGTGACGGCCAACTTGCGCAGGTGGTCCGCTGCAACCGCGAAGACTACACCCGTCCGACCGTACAGCTCTGGGATCCCTTGACGCTCGCCCCGGGCCAATTGGTCGATCTCCGCGAACAGCGCGAACTGATCGTGACCGCGACCGCCGAGCCGGTGTTGTCCGTCGCACCAACGTTCGTCGCGCCGGCGGAGAAGGTCCTGGTGCTGCCGTAAGGCGGGCTCCCCGCTGTGGGTCATCCCATGGCGCAGGGCTGTTGGACATGGCGCCATCCGCCATGTTGGACGGTCCACGCGGCCGGGGCGGGTGCCCCGGCCTATGTGACGCACGGGCCTTGATGTATAGGCCTCGTAGCATGGGTTTTGATGTGGGGACCTTCCAAGCGCCTGCATCGCGAGGGGCACCCGCCCCTCGCGCGTGAGGATCGCCACTTCCGTCGTGAAATCATCGAGACAATCCATCGGGCCGCACGCCGATCCGGATGGCGACGCCCCGCGCGCCGGCCGCCATCGCGTCATGGATTCGGCTGAGCGGGTACCAGCCCGCGACCAACTCGGCGAAAGGATAGGTCTCGCCGTGCTTGGTCAGGAATTCGACCGCCGCCAGCAAATGGCGCGGCCCGTAATTGTGCACGCCGCGCAGCGTCAACTGTCGCCGGACAACTTGCTCAAGGACCATCGATATCGGAGCCGACGGGAAGACCGAGCCGACCAACACGATCGTCCCCCCCGTTCGCACCAGCGGCCAAGCCGCCTCGAACGCCGACGGCTGACCCGACAATTCAATCACCACATCCAGCCCCACCTCCCCGAACGAAGGCGGCGCGAGCGCGGCGAACTCCGTAGGTG
>CAYRVS010000046.1:6978-23503 GCA_964427725.1 uncultured Planctomycetaceae bacterium
GTGACGACCCGTGTCGCGCCGAACCGTTCGGCGAGCGCTCGACGTGGTTCGGCGGGATCGACGCAGGTTACGCTCGCCGCGCCGCGGCGGCGCGCCATCGCGCACGCCGTCAGACCGAGCATCCCCGCGCCACAGAGCGCCACGTGGCGGTCTTGCAAGTCGCCTGCCGCCTCCAGCGCGGCGGCGATCGTCGCCGTGGCGCAGCTCGTGGGACAGACGACCTCCAGCGGCAACACCTCGGGGAGCTTCACGAGCGACGTCCCCGCGACCAGCAGACAATACTCGGCGAAGCCCCCCAGCCACTCGAGCCGCGGCCGGAGCGCTTCATGCCCGTACTTGATCGCGGCGAGACATTTCTGCGGCAGATCGTTTCGACACATCACGCAGTGACCGCAATGGGCGACGATCGCCCAGGTGACGCGATCCCCTAACTCCAGCGGGCGTCCCGCGAGGTCGACCCGCACCGCCGCGGGACCGAATTCGACGATCTCGCCGACGATTTCATGCCCCAGAATCGTCGGGATCGGCACGTTTCGGCGACCCTCGTAAGTATGCAGATCACTGCCGCATAAGGTGCAGCCCAGGATCCGGACCAAGACCTCCGTCCCGACGAGTACGGGGAGCGTCAACGGATGGACCTCGATCTGATGGGGGATGCCGTCAAACACGGCGGCCAGGGCGGTGCGCGGCGTCACAATGGCTTCCGTTGATTGGGCGATGGCATGCGGCCCCCATATTCGCTGACACCAGCTCACGCGGGTTGCGGTATAGCCTGCGGCACCTTCCGCAGAAAGTAACGCCAACTCACGACCAAACAACTCAACGATAGCAGAATCGTGAACCAGCAGACCGCCGTCAGGAGCTCGAGCACATCGCCGTTTCGAGGCAGGAAGTTGCGGATCAGCATCACCGCGACATATCCCAGGTAGCCGAACGCGTCGGCGATGTACATCAGAAAGCCGATGTTGCCGCGCTCACGGGTCATCCCCAGCATCCGCTCGAAGATCGTGGTATGCATCGCGACGTACGGGAGATAGAGACCAAGCCCCAGCAGTACCATGAACGTGAAGCCGGGAATCGTCGCGGCTTCACGCCCCACCAGCGCCAACCCCAGTAAGAGAAAACCGCAGGCGCAGGTCGCCAGCGCGACGAAGAACGCGGTCCGATTGTCCGTAATCAGCACCGCCGCCCCGTTCACCACCAACACGCCCAACGCGACCAGGATTTCCGAGTTCGTGAAATCGCTGGGAACGGTGGGGTTGCCCAATCCCTGCCACAGTTCGAGCGCGAAATCGGCCCGGATGCTGCGGACGATCGTCACCAACAGGTACATCATCACCAAGGGGATCAGGCCCCAGGCATAGCGCCTTACGAAGGAGGCGCGCATCGTCCCGTCCATCGGCGCTCGCTCACTCCGCGCGGCGACGTCGTGATCGGTCGGCGGCGTGATTCGCGTCAGCATCGCCACGCAGACGCACAGCGGCAACAAAAAGACCAGCCCCGCCGTCGCGGGCATCCAGTCCTCGCGCACACCCAATTCCAAGATCCAGCGCCCCACCGATTTCGTCACGCCGTCGGCCAGAATGAAGCTGGCGCATAACCCCGCGCTGAGCAATTCGGTCAGCCGTCGTCCTTCCAGAAAGCCCAAGACCAGCCCAAACACCATCCCCAGCGGCAAGCCGTTGAAGAACAGGCAGACGGCGTTCCACGGCCGCGGGATCAGGCCATAGAGCACCAAGGCCAGCTCCGCCGTGAGAATCAGCCCCAGCATCGTCGCCGCTCGTCGTCCGCTCGGCATCTCGGCGATGATCTTGATTCCCAGAAACTTCGACAGCATGTACCCCGCCACCTGCGAGGTCACCAAGACCGTCTTGAAGCCGATCCCCCAGACTTCGGTGTCGGCATAGCCCCCCGCCGTGAACGGCTTGCGGAACCCGTACATGCAGAAGTAGCTGCCGAACGCCGCGAGAATGACCCATGCCGCCCAAAGCACTTGCGGCCCCGTGCCGTGGCTTGTGGTTTCGCGCTCCGATGAAGAATTCATGAGTCTTGCCGATCCCGCGTGCTGGAGACTCGAAACCCGACCGCCCAACCTCGTAACATCCGCGCGAGCCGCTTGTGCCGGATGTCTGGCGGCGACAGCATGACCACTCATGATGAAGACTTGATGAGGGCGACCCATGAACCTCGACGAACGCTCGACGCCTCCCCCTCGGCACGCCGTCACCACCGAAATCCTCACTCTCTTCGCCCGGCATGGCGGATCGCAGTACGGCAAGGAAGCCGTCTCGCAACTCGAACATGGCTTGCAGGCCGCCTTCTTCGCCGAACGGGCGTCGGCGTCTCCCGCTTTGATCTCTGCCGCTTTGCTGCATGACCTTGGTCACCTGCTGCACGACCTGCCTGACGACGCTCCGGAACAAGGGATCGACGACGTTCACGAGGAACTCGCCGCGCGCTGGCTGATCCAACGGTTTGGCCCAGAAGTCGTCGAGCCGGTGCGGCTGCATGTCGCGGCGAAGCGGTATCTGTGCGCCGTCGACGACGATTACCAACGCCGGCTCAGCCCACCGTCGCAGCTCAGTCTGACGCTGCAAGGGGGGCCGATGTCGAACGAGGAACAAGCGGCGTTTCGCGGATCCCCGTACTTCGAGGGGGCGGTCGCTCTGCGGCAGTGGGATGATGCCGCGAAGGTGCCCAAACTTCAGACCCCCGGTCTCGAACACTACGCCGCGATTCTGGATCAGACCCTGCGAACGAGCCGGCCGGAGTCCGCGGCATGACCCCCGAGCGGGTGGCGATCATCGGCGCCGGGATTGTCGGTTTGGCGCATGCCTGGTCGGCGGCGGAGCGGGGACATCGGGTCACGCTGTTTGAACGCGGCTCACGGGCCCAGGGGGCTTCGATCCGCAATTTCGGCATGGTCTGGCCGATCGGTCAGCCCGCCGGCGAGCGCTACCAAATCGCGCTCCGCAGTCGTGAACGATGGCTGCAACTCGCCGTGTCGGCCCGCGTCTGGGTGGCACGGTGCGGTTCGATTCATCTCGCCCATCGGCCCGATGAATGGGCCGTCTTGCAGGAGTTCCAGGCGCATGCCGTGCGGCACGATGTCGCCTGCGAGTTGCTCACCCCCGCGCAGATTCTGGAACGGACGCCGGCGGCGAATCCGGACGGACTTTTGGGTGGGCTCGCCAGTCCCACCGAACTTTGCGTGACGCCCCCCGATGTCATCCGCGCGATGCCGCGCTGGCTGACGGAACGCTTCGGCGTCACGTCTCATTTCGAGACCACGATCGTCGAGGTCGACACCGGTTCCGTCCGTTCCAGCGCCGGCGGCCGGTGGGAGTTCGATCGGATCATCATTTGCGGCGGCGCCGACTTCGCGACCTTGTTTCCGCATGTCCTTGCGACCTCAGGGTTACGTCCCTGCAAGTTGCAGATGATGAAGACCCGCGCGCAGCCGCAGGGCTGGCGGATGGGGCCGCATCTGGCGGGCGGGTTGACCCTACGGCACTATCAGAACTTCGCCGTCTGCCCCAGCCTCCCGCAACTGCAAGCCCGGGTCGCCGCAGAAGCCCCCCAACTCGATCAGTGGGGGATTCACGTGATGGCCTCTCAGAATGAGGTCGGCGAAATCGTTCTGGGAGACTCGCACGAATACGGCGACGACATCGAGTCCTTCGATCAGGCCGAGATCGACGCGTTGATCCTGACCGAATTGCGCCGCCTCATCCGGCTGCCCGATTGGTCCCTGTCCGCCCGGTGGCATGGGATCTACGCCAAACACCCGAACGCGCTCTGTTTCACCGCCGAACCCCTTCCCGGCGTGCGGATTTGCACCGGCACCGGCGGCCTGGGGATGACGATGTCGTTCGGTCTCGCGGAACTTCATTGGAACCAGTGGACATGACCCGACTCCCCGTCATTCCCCGGGCGATCATCCTCGATTGGGCCGGTTGCACCGTCGACCATGGGAGTCGCGCCCCGACGGAAGTTTTCATGGAGATCTTCCGCCGGCGCGGGGTCGAGATCACCGTTCCCGAAGCGCGAGGACCGATGGGCCGGGCGAAAGACGAACACATCGCCGACATCCTGGCTCTCCCGCGGATCACCGCCGCTTGGCGAGAGCTGTACGCTCGGGAGCCAACGCCGGCCGACGTCCATGAGATGTACCGCGAGTTTCTGCCGCTGCAGAAGGAGACGTTGTCGCGCATCGGCTCCAACGTCATTCCCGGCGTCCCCGAGGCGATCGCCAAGCTACGGGCCCGCGGCATCAAGATCGGGTCGACCACCGGCTACACGCGGGAGTTGATGGAGGTCGTCATGCCGATAGCCGCCCGCGAAGGGTATGCCCCCGAGGTGATGATCGCTTCCGATGAGGTCCCCGTCGGTCGGCCCGCCCCATGGCAAATCTTCCGGGCGGCCGAGCGTCTGGGGGTTTATCCGATGTCGGACGTCCTGGTCGTCGACGACACACCGGTCGGGATTCAGGCCGGCCTCTTCGCGGGGGCGATGACGCTCGCCATCACTCGGACCGGCAACGCGCTGGGCCTCTCCGCCGAGGATGTCGCCGCGCTGCCGGCCGAGGAACTCGCGAGTCGGTTGGCGCGGATCTCCGCCGAATTTCAGGTTGCGGGGGCCCACGTCACCTTACCGAGCGTCGCTGACCTGCCCGAGTGGTTGGAGTCTCTTGGGGCACCCGCAACCCGATGACTCATGCGACATGACGAAAACCTCAAAGCATTGTGGTGTAATAGCTTGTGATGTTTTCCGCAGGATATTCTTGTTCGATCTCAGATCACTGACTCGACCGACATGACCACATTCTGAGTCGAACGCGGCAGTGGCCTTGCGCACACGTCGGAAATCAAGCGGTTGAGTTTTCCCTGCCGAAGCGTTAGGTTATGGTTCTCCTATGTCGCTCGGGCGGCTGGGACCGTTTCTCGACCACCGGTAGAACCCCCGACAATCATGGCGAAGTCTCTCGAAAAGAAGCGGCAAGTGAAGCTGATGCTGGCCGACAAGCACAAGCGGTTGGCGATGGTCGCGGGGAGCGCGGTGAAGCGGGCGACGTGGGAATTCCACGCCCGGCGCTTCACCAATCAAGCCGTCGCGATTCAGCAAATCCTCGACAATCAAGCCAAAGGCGAGTAACCCCGTCCTGGCAACTGATGTGTCAGAGAAACAGACCCTCCGCCGGGCGACCAGCCTGACGGAGGGTCTTTCTTTTTTCCTGGGGCTCATCATCGCCGGCGAACTTCCTCCGCTCGCGGGCACTCTCATTTTCCGTCCAACCGGCGTGATGTCGCGGCTGCGAGGAAGCATCGCGTCTCACTCCGCATGGCACGTCATGCCATCTCCTTGAGCAGGCCCGGGTGATTCCGCATGGAGCCGGATCGTTCGAGGATGCGGCAAGCTCCGCAAGATGTGCGGACGCCGCCTGTCCCGCGTATGCCCCGAAACGGGGTCTTCGCGACGTCGCGGGTTGTTGCGCAAGAACTCGTGTCAAGTGCAAGATCGATTCTGCCGAAAATTAACGCAGACGTTTGCGTAGGGACCAATCGGTCTACGCCGAAGTCGCGGAAAATCGGAAGTCCGCGGCGGTTCCCGGTCGCCGACGTCGGGGGGTTTGGACAAGTCGATGCTCTCGCCTGTGCGCCGGACCGGCTTTGTGCCCGCAAAGCCCGATCGGTCCTCTCCCCTCACGGATCATGCGAACCTGGATCGGTTGGCATGATCGTCACGCCCCGTTCGCCGTTCCTGCCCGCATTGTCGGTCACAAGACGTCCCCGCTCGCGGTGACGTTCCGTCCCAACCGTCAGACAGGCCCCCGTGACCGCGGGCCCTCGATGAAACGCCCGTGGGCTAGGACGGCCGCGCAGACTACCTGTTCGAGGGGTGAAGATCCGGAGGGTCGCGACGCCCTTCCTTGCGACAACACATAGGTGATTGGAGAGCCCGCATGAGGACGATCTTCACGACTGGTCAGGTCGCCAAGATCTGTAAAGTTGCACCCCGGACCGTCAGCAAATGGTTTGACTCCGGCCGGCTGCGTGGATACCGCATTCCCGGATCCCAGGACCGCCGCATTCCCCGCGAGCACCTGATCCGCTTCCTCAAAGAGCACGGCATGCCCCTCGGCGAACTCGAAGACGAGGCGATGGGCAAACTGCTCCTCGTCGGCGTCGAGGTCGCGGTTCGCGGCAACCTGCTCGACCTGATGCCCCCCGAAGATTACAAGATCGAAACCGCCAACAGCGGCTTCGAGGCCGGCATCCAAGCCGAATCGCTCCATCCCGATTGCGTGGTCATCGACTTCGCGATGGGCCGCACCGAAGCGATGCTGATCGCGCAGAACCTCCGCAAGAATGGCGATTACGCCGACGCGGTGCTGGTCGCGCTCCTCAGCGACGACGACACCGCCAGCGGGTTCGACCGCTCGGTCTTCAACGAAACCTTCCGCAAGCCGTTCGACGCCGCCTTGCTCGCCGAACGGATCCGCACGCTCGTGGGCCGCAAGAAGCAGCTCGTCTGATCCGGGCGTCGCAGGAACGTCCGCCGGAATCAGGGACGGATTCCCGGCGGACTTCGGATCACCCGCACCGTTCGTCGAGGTTATCTCCGCCTCGACGAACGGTGTTTTTTCGCGCGTGGTCCCCGGAGGAACACCACCATCCGGAGCAGGGTGCGTCTTGCCCCACCAGGACGAGACGAATCCTCGCGGTGCGTCGATCCGCACCTTACCGGTCAAATGTCGCGCACGGGCTTGAGCTCGGGCGTGAGGGCGACGCGTTCGTCAAAGACGAAACAGTTGCCGCGATAATACGCCCCGCCGCAGGTCTCGAAGTAATTCAAGATCCCCCCGTCGAGCTGATAGACCTCGCGATAGCCCAGCGATTCGAGGTATGGGGCCGCCTTCTCGCAACGGATGCCCCCGGTGCAGAACGTCACCACCGGCTGCGACTTCCAGTCTTCCGGGAATTCCGCGGCCCGGGACGTGAACTGGCGGAAGTCGCCAAGCCCCGCCCGTGCCGCGCCCACGAACGTGCCGTGGTCAGACTCGAAGTCGTTCCGGGTATCGAGCAGGATCACCCGGCGACCGGCGTCGAGCCACGCTTTCAGTTCCGCGGGAGCCAGCCGCCGGGAGGTGTGCCTCTCCGGGCTGATCCGCGGCTCATCGAACGGGATGATCTGTGGCCGAATCCGCACGCGATAGCGCGCGAACGGAAGCCGTTCACTCCAACTTTCCTTCAGCGGCAACTCCGCGAGTCCCGGCTCGGCCTCCACAACCGCGAGCAACTCTCGGACGGCGGCTGGCGGTCCGGCGAGGAAGAGGTTGATCCCTTCGGCGCTCAACAGAATCGTGCCGCGCACGCCCAACGACTCGCCGGCGGCGAGCCACCATTGCCGTAAGGAAGCGAGTTCGGTCAACGTCACAAATCGATACGCGGCGATGTTCCAAATCGCGGGCAACTCCGTCGCTCCTGCTTCACAAGTCGTGTGTGTTGGTGGCTTACCGGCGCTCGCTCACGGGTCCGTCTTCTGCCACCACGTTTCGACCGCCGAGCCCAGCGTTTCGCGGAGCAACGCCTTGGCCCGATGAGACCGGACCCGCAAGGTTCCTTCCGCGACCCCGGTGAGCGCCGCGATCTCCGCGAACGATAACCCTTCCAGTTCGTTGAGGACGAACGCCTCGCGCAGCGAGACCGGTAGCTGATCGATCGCCCGATAAAGCTGCTCGTGCAGTTCCCGCCGCAGGATGCCCGACAGGACACCCCGTTTGCGACCTTCTTCCGCCGCTTGCTCCGTGAGCATACTCGGATCAGTGACCGCCGCCCGGCGGGCGCGGGACCGCAGGACGTTCCGGGCCAGGTTGATCGCAATCCCCGCGACCCACGCCTGGAATTCGTGCTCGGGACGATACTCAGCCAGCTTATCGAGGACGCGGATGAAGGTCTCTTGCGTGACGGTCTCCGCCTCGTCGGCATCCCACAACAGCCCCGTGAGGATCCGCTGCAACCGCGCGCGATGTCGCTCACACAAGGCGTCAACAGCGCCACGATCCCCCGCCAAACCCCGGGCCACGAGCGCCGCGTCATCCGGCTCCTCATCCGCCATCGGTCGCCTCCCCGTCCATGGCCGACTCGGGCACCGGCGACGCTTCGGGCTCCGCTTCGCGGTCGGGTACGACCTCGGCGGAAAGGGGTGCTCCGTCCCCGTCGTCCGCAGTCTCGGTTGGCGCTTCCATCGTCGGTTCGTCGGCGGGCATGCTCTCACCGTCGGTCGATTCGGCGGGCCTCTCCGGCACGGGGAAACGGGCATACAGCTCGAGAAACTCCTCATCCTCGTTGTAGCCGCCGAACCGCCAGTGATCGCGGCAGGTGTCGCTGGTGATCGCGGGGGACTTCGCTTCGAGCGCCGCTTCCAGTTGTTCCAGCACCTGATCCCGTGATTCCAAATTCGCGAACGTCTCGGCGAACGTGAAGTGGACCGTCGCGCGCAAATCACGCACCTGGTCGGCGGCCCAGCCTTCACTTTGCATCAACTCTTCGTCCTCGAAGCGTGTCAGCAATTCTTCATGGAGCCGCACGGAAGTGTCGAGCGTGATCGGTAGTTGCCCAAGGATCGGTCGCGTCGCCAACAGAAACGCCGTCTCGGACGGCTCGACCGCCTCCAGCCATTGACGATGTTCGTCCGAGATGTCGGGCCAACCTTGCGGATCGGCGAGTTTCCGCCGACAGGCGCGCAGCTCGCGCCGCGCCTCGGCGAACCGCCCCATCGCCGCCGTCAACAACCCGCGGACGAAATCGGCGAGGTACTCCTCTTCATCGCCGGGACTGACCTCGCGGAACGCGCGGCTGAGCCGATCGAGCGACTCGGCCGTATGCGTCCCGTCCTCCGGCGAGAAGAGCCGAAACCACGTGCGGACCGCCTGCAATTGCGACACAGTCGGCGTGCAACTCAGCGCGTCGTCGAGTTGATCGAGCGCCGAAGCGGCTTGATTGCGGTTCATCAACAGCACCGCGCGGGCCACGTACGAATCGCACCCCTGTCGCAACGTCACGCGCCGCAGCCGATCGTTCGTGTGGTCGAACTGCGGCAGCGAACGCTGGATCGATTGCCAGCGGTCATCGGTGTGATCCCCCGTGAACCAACCGACCCGCCGCGTGTAGGAATTCGCGCGGATGAACAGCAGCGGCAGATGATACGGATCCTGTTCGAGCCCGATCCGCAGCAGCGGTCGCGCGGCGTTGTCGAGCTGAGCGAAGGTGGGGACCGGCGGTTCATCCGGCGAAACTTCGGTCGGCGCGTCTTCCGCCAGCCGATGGAGCAGTTCCACCTGCAACGCCCGCAAGTCGGACACCGCGACATCATCATGGGGCGTCGCGGGGACGGTCTTCAGGTACGCGAGCAGATCGTCGCCGGGCGTGGTCGTCAATCGGGTCAATAACCCGGCGAGTCCTTGCAGATGGGGGTCGTTGACGCTCTTAAGAAAGGCCAAATCTTCGGTCAATAACCGCGTGACGGGGTACCGGAGGACGGCGTCTTCCCACGCCCCCAGATAGAGTCCCCACAACTGCCACCGCGCGAGGACCCGCTCGACCCGCGCCCCTTCGAGGGAGGGCTGCTCGGCGAGGATCACGCTCGCTTCCCCCTCGGCCGCCAGGCATTCCCCCGTCCGCCGTAAGAGTCGCACGCGGGCCAAGCGCAGCTCGAGGTCGGCCGGCGCCTGCTTCACGAGCGCGGTCGCGTCATCGAGCGCTTCCTTCAAGACATCCCGCGGGGCCTTGTTCTGGGGCACCCGCAATTCGCCCCGCACGATGAGCGCGACTTCCGGCAGCAACCGCGCGCGCCGCGCCGCGAAGTCGACGCTGAGCGCTAGAGGCTCGTCCTCGATCACCGGTGGGGTGGGCGAGTTCCAGAACAGAAGTCCCATCACCACCGCCACCGCGAACCCCGCCGTCAACGGATGCGTCAACCATCGCCGCCACCACGGCATGGGTTCTGTGGTCAGGACGATGGTCGACGTCGGCGGGACGAACGCCGCCAGATACTCCCCCGTCGACAGACTCCCCTCGGGATTGGCCGTCGGATCGGCCAGCAAGACGGTCCGCAAGGCGGCGCTGAATTCGGTCGCCGTGCTGAAGCGATCCTCCGGCCGCTTCGCCATCGCCTTGGCGCAGATCGCGATCACCTCGGCGGGGATCGTCTGGTTGATGTCGCTGAGGTTTGGGGGATCATCGTCGGCAACTTGCCGCAGGATATGGACCACCGTCGGCCCATCGAACGGCGGGCGTCCGGCGAGCATCTCGTACATCACGACACCGAGCGAAAACAGATCGCCGCGTTGATCGAGTTCCTGCTTGTCCCCCAGAATCTGCTCCGGGGCCATGTACCGCGGCGTGCCGATCAAATCCCCCGTCCCGCTGAGCGTCGGATCCTGCAACAACGACTTGGCGAGCCCGAAGTCGGTGAGATGCGGCCGACCTTGCGTATCGATCAGAATGTTCGACGGCTTGAGGTCGCGATGAATGATCGACTGCCGATGGGCCGCCTGCAGGGCTTCCGCGATGTGATAGAGGAGCCGCAGCGTGACCGGCAGGGTCAGATAAGGGGTCCCGATGAGTTCCGACAGCGGGCGACCGTCGATGAACTCCATGACGATATAAGGGCGATCGTGATCGAGCCCGACGTCATACACGCGGACGATGTTGGGATGGACCAGCCGCGCCGCGGATCGGGCCTCGCGCTGAAACCGGGGCCATTCGGCGCGGCCGCCCCGCATGACCTTGACGGCGACCTGCCGTTCGAGTTCCGGCTGCATGCACAGAAAGACCTCCCCCATCGCGCCGACGCCCAGCGGGCGAATCACGGGGAATTTGCCGATCTGAGTCGGGGCCGAGAGATCGATCGTCGACATGCCGCTGGGGCTCCGCGCGCCGGGGGCGAACGGCCCTCGTCACAGGGGCATCATCCCCGACCACGTCAGGCGGAATCAATCGCAGCTTCGTGGAGTCTCGCCGATGTCTTTTCCCGCAGCGGGTTGATTGGGTGGCCCGGCCGTAGCCGGCCGGGTCGCGCAGCGACAAGACGCTTGCGCCATGGACGTCCATGAACCACTCCGCTTGCGCCGCCAGGATAATCCCCATCACGACGCGAATGACACGGCGGTAACAGATCGCCCGCATGGCGCGAGCGTCTTGTGCCTGCGGCACCCGGCCGTAGCCGGCCGGGCCACCCAACAGCTCTCACCCCACGCGCTGCAAGACCGGCGGCTTGGCGATCGCCGACAGCGGGAACTTCAACGTGAAGGTCGTCCCCGTGCCGACGACGCTCTCGACCCGCAACCGGCCGCCGTGGCTTTCCATCACGTCTTTCGCGAGCGACAGCCCCAATCCCGTCCCGCCTTGTCCCTGCTCATCGGCGGTCTTCGTGGTGAAGAAGGGCTCGAAAATCCGCCGCAGCTTTTCGGCGGGGATCCCCGTGCCGGTGTCGCGGACGCTGATCTCGGCGAATTCCCGTTCGGCCCCGATCCCTACGCCGATCGTCAAGACGCCGCCGTTGGGCATCGCCTGTCGCGCGTTGACGATCAGGTTCAACAAGACCTGCTGCACCTGTCCCGAATGAAGCTCCGCCTGCGGCCGGCCCTCGAACCGCGTCTCCAGCCGGACACGGTATCGTTGCAGGTCTTTCTCGCAGAGGATCAGCACCTCTTCGACCATGGTCACTAGATCAACCTGCTCGCGGCGATCGGACTGCTGCCGAGCGTAGGACAGCATGCCGGTCGTGATCTTCGAGGCGCGTTGTCCGGCGGCGAGAATCTTGTCGAACGCCTTGTCGCGGGTGGCAACATCCTTATGTCGCACTCCCATCTTGGCGTAGTTGATGACCGTAGTCAGGATGTTGTTGAATTCGTGGGTGATCGAACTGGCCAACGCCCCCACGGTGCTCAGTTTCTGCGCCTGCAACAGTTGCTGCCGCAGCGACCGGACCTGCTGCTCGAGTTCCGTGACCCGCCCGCGCAGCTCCTGACACTCCCGCGCATCCATCCCTGATCCTCGGCCCGGTGGTGATCCCCGACGGCTCGCACGCTGGAACCATCTGGCTGGTCCATCGGACAACCCCATGAGAGGACTTCATGACCACGCGGGCGGCCGTTAGAGTCCAGCGTCAATTGTGAGACTGCGGCGACCACACGGAGATTACGGGAGCATCATGCATCCGTGGACCTCGTCAAAAGTCCCCGAGATGACGCATCATCCCAACCGGCGGACTTCGCCGATCTCCCCCATGACAGCCGGATCAGACTTACGCACGTTCGCGCAAGAAGGCTGCGACCCCCTCCAACGCCTCCCAGGGGATTTCGTGGCCACCCGGGAATTCGAGAAAACTGAGCGCATGCCCACTGGCCTCGAAGAGCTCTTTGAGCCACACCCCGCCGATGTACGGCAGGACCATGTCATATTCGCCATGGCTCTGGAAGACCGGTAATCCCGTGTGCCGAGCCAGCCCCGCGCGCCAGGCCGATTCGCGAATTAAGGTCCCCGAGAAGGCGATCAGGCCGGCGGGCGCGGTCTTGGCGGTCGCGACCGTTTCGACGCTGACCATCGCCCCCTGCGAGAACCCGCCGATCACCAACCGCGACCACTCGAGGCCCACATCACCGCACCATGCGTCCAACGCGGAGTGCAACTGGTCACGAACCGCGTCGATCCCATCGGGAATCGTCTCGCGGATCTCGTGAAACCGGCGTTGCGTCAACTGCTGCTGTAGCCGCTGCAGACTGAGGTGCCACCAGGCCCGCCCCCCCGGCATGCCCATGTCAGCCAGGCTTAGCGGTGCTTCCGGGAAGCAGAACTGCACCCCCTCCATCAGAGCGGGTTCCGCTTGAAACAAGGCTTGCGCCAGCGGCACCAAATCGGTCCCCGACGCCCCGTAGCCATGACAGAAAACCACCCCCAGACGCGGAGTCGTCCCGGCGGGCAAGGCGTCGATCACGCGGCAGGTCAATCCGGCGTACTCACGAACCACGGACTTCAGCGGGGCCATCGAATTCCTTTCTCGGGGTCGATCGATCCTGGCAGCTGGCCAATGGAGCGAAGTCTTACTGACGACACAGCGCCGCTGATTGGCGGCACGGCCGGTGCGCCCAGTGCGACAGGCTGACGTGCAATCCAGGATGGATAGCGCGGCGGGAACTGCCGAACCCCGGGGATTTCGAGTCGTTCCAAGAATATGGCTCCCGGGGGGTGATCGCGGGCGAGTCAGTTTGGCACTCCGTGTGCATAGGGACAAGTCGGGCCGCGGAACTCCTCGACAGCCTCCCCCCTCGACGGAGCATGTACGTCCATGACCAGCCCTCGTCCTCTCGCGCTTTGGTGTTTCATCACCTTCATGGCGTTCCCGTCCTGGCCGCCGCACGCCGACGCTTCGTGCGAAATCACCCGAACGATGCGGTTGGAACAGCACGCTTGGCGACTCGTTCGCCTCTGCGAAGAGGGGGCCGCCGCGGGCCGCTTGGTTCCTCTTGCGGGGCCGGATCTCAAGGAATTTCGCGGTTTGCTCGGACAACTCGCCGCGACCAATCCGACCGACGCGACCGGGATGCGGCAAACGTTCGGCCGGTTGTGTCTCCTGTGCGACCGCATCGGCGCGAACGGCGTGAGCGATCCCGCTCCGGCCTCGGCGGGCATTTGGACCGTATCGCTGGGTTCCGCCTCAGTTCGGACGCCCGCCGTCCCGCGCCCGGCGACCCACATTCCCCTCACCCTGACCCCCGCGGAACAAGCGTGGCGCGATATTCGCCATGAAACGCGCGCGTTGGAATTTCGATGGCGCCGGCTCGAGGCCTCGCTGAAATCTCCCGATGGTCAATTGGCACGCCGCTGATCGTGTCCTCCACGTCCTTGAATGGAGGCCTACCGCGGATCACGGGCGCAAACTTTGATGCCCGGGACTTGCTCACTCATGACCGATGGGCCATCGGCTACGTGGAACTCGAAGGTTTCCTACCCGGACGAATCGGCAAAACTCCGTTGGAATCGCCTCAGCTTCACATGCCGGGGCCGCGTCTTGGCAGAGTTTGCTCAGACTTCCTTAACGAACCCCAACGCTTCCAAAATCTCCCGGCACGCCTGGCTCTTGTTCAGCGCGTAGAGGTGGAGCCCCGGCGCGCCTTGGTCGATCAGTTCGCGGCACTGCGCGATGGCGTACTCGACCCCGATCGTGAATTGTGCCGGCTTGTCGTCCCTCACACCCTCCAGCCGCGCCGCCAGCGCCGGCGGAATCGTCGCGTGGCTTAAGGCCGCGATCCGCTGGATCCGCGCGAATTCGGTGATCGGCATGATCCCCGGGACGATCGGCACGACGATCCCCCGGCGCACGCACGCCTCGCGGAAGCGGAAATAGGTCTGATTGTCGAAGAAGAGCTGCGTGAAGACGGCGGTCGCCCCGGCGGCGACCTTCCGCTGGAGGTTGTCGAGATCGACCTCGAACGAATCCGCCTGCGGATGCTTCTCGGGATAGCCCGCGACGCCGATCCCGAGATTCGGAAAGTGTTCACGAATCAGCGTGACCAGCTCGTTGGCATGACTCAGTCCACCCTCGACGGGTCGGAAGTCGGTTTGCCCGGCGGGGGGATCGCCCCGCAACGCCATGATGTTTTCGATCCCCGCCGCGACCGCTTCCCGCAGCCACATCAGCAGTTCCTCGCGGCTGCTGCCGACACAGGTGAAGTGCGCCATCGCCCGGCGATGAAACCGCGTTTGAATCTCGCGGCACCAGTCGATCGTCCGTTTGCTGGTCGAGCCGCCGGCCCCGTAGGTGCATGAGATGAACCCGGGTTGGTACGGGGCGAGTTCCGTGAGCGTCTCGCGGAGCGAGGCGTCGCCGTCGGGGGTTTTCGGCGGGAAGATTTCAATCGAGAGGCCAAACCGGCCCGCACCGAAGTTGTCGGCCAACGGCATGATACAGTCCGCGATCGGGGCGAAACGACTCGGGTCACGTCATGCAGTCCGGATCTTCGGCGCATGACGGACGATGTTCCGGCGGGAGCATAGCCGAGAACCGCGCATCAGACCACGCGCGAAGCGCACCCGGACGGGAGAATGCCCGCCGAGACTGCCGCAGAGAGGGGGCTGCGCGACGGGTTGATTTTCCGCGACACAAAAAAGACGCCCCCAACGGGTTAGGTCGGGGGCGATCAGCGGGTGAAGGGAATCGAACCCTCGCCTAAAGCTTGGGAAGCTTTCGTTCTACCATTGAACTACACCCGCATCGTTCGTGACTTTATCCGTCGCCCCGAAGAGCGTCAAGGACGGCTCGGGCGTCGTGGCACTTACGACAATGTCCTGACAACGCACCCCGGTCGAGGTTCGCGACGTCGAGTCGGTGCTGTGGACCACGATCAAGCCATGGAAGGAGCGGTGACGGTTATTCGTCGCCGCCACCATCGTCGGCTTCTTCTTCCTCTTCCTCGGCCTCTTCCTCGAAGGCGGCGTCGAGGTCGGGCAGCGGTTCTTCCGGCTCTTCCGGGATCTCGGGAATCAGAGACGCGGCGAGTTTCGCGGCGGCGGCCGCGGCGGCCAAGCCGATCGTTTGCGACGGATCGCCGATCACTTCCTTCACCGGATGGATGAAGTAGAGCTTCTTCGACTTCGACCGCAGGAGCTCGAGCTTTTCTTCGGCGGCGGCCCGCTGATCGTAGGCGAACCGGCCTTCTTCCTTCATACTGCCGTTGTACAAGACCCAAATCAGCCGCTTGCGGGCGACGGGCTTTTCCTTGGTCCGCTTCGCTTTCGGGGCGGCGGCTTTCTTCGTTTTGGCGGCGGGGGCGGCCGCGACGGCTTCCTCGCCTCCCTGCGCCTCGACGGCCTCAGCCTGACGACGCAACTCCAAACGGCTAGAGGTCTTCCGCGCCATGCTTCGATTCACCTTCCTCGGACCACGAACCCACCTTCCGACGGAACCCGCCGGATGAGAATCGCGGATTGTAACGACCGAGGGACCTGGCTGGCCAGTCTGCGAGATTCTTCATCATCGCCGCGTTCGATTGGAGATCGTGAGGATGCTCGGCTGGCGAATCACCCGGCGGCGCGACAGAATTTGGACGCGATCGAACTCTTGAGCCCGCAGGATGTCGTTCGCGAGAGTTTCCTCCCCGTCGGCCATCGCATGTCCACCACCCGTTTCACGACGTTGTTCGACAACGGCACCCTTGCGCGGGTCGAGCGGATGCGGTTGTTGCCGACCCGCCGGTTGACCAATCGCAGTCGCGGCGAACATCTCGCGGGCAAGGGGGGGACCAGCACCGAGTTCCACGACTTCCGCGACTATACCGCCGGCGACGACATCCGCTACGTCGACTGGAATATCTTCGCCCGCATCCAACGCCCGTATCTCAAACTCTATCGGCACGAAGAGGAACTGCACGTCGTCATCTTGGTCGATGCGTCGGCGTCGATGCAGTCCGGCGAGAAATTCCTGCGGGCCAGGCAACTCGCCGCGGCGCTGGGGATCATGGGGC
>CAYRVS010000046.1:23513-30044 GCA_964427725.1 uncultured Planctomycetaceae bacterium
TCTACGTCTGCCAACAGCAGGGAACCGCGCCGCTCCTCTTTCCGCCGGGGACCGGGAAGACGAAACTCAAGCGGCTGCTGGAGTTCCTGGAACAGAGTCCGACCGGCGGCGAGTATCCCATCGAGCAGGCGGTCGATGATGTCCTGAAGCAGCATCGCGGTCGCGGGGTCGCCATTCTGCTGAGCGACTTTCTGACCTTCGGCGATCTCGAACGCCCCCTGAATCTCCTGTTCAGCGCGGGGCTGGAAGTGTTCGCCTTGCAGCTGCTCGCGCCGGAAGAGTTGAATCCCGAACTGGCCGGGGATTTGCGGTTCGTCGACAGCGAAACGCAGGAAACGCTTGACATCTCGTCGGCGGGCGATCTGCTGGGAATCTATCAGGACCACCTGCAACGGTTGCGGGATGAGCTGGCGCTCCACTGCCGGCAACGCAGCGGGCGGTATCTGTGTGTCGATGCGTCGACTCCGGTCGAGAGCGTGCTGTTCGAGATGTTACGTCGCCAAGGATGGGTCCGATGAACTGGCCCGGGTTCGCAGCGCTCCCCGCCGCGTGGCTGTTCCTGCTCTTGGGGCCGCTGATCCTCGTCTATTTTCTGAAGCTGCGGCGGCCCCGCTACGAGGTCCCTTCGCTGGCGTTATGGCGGCAGGTGATCAGCGATCAGCGGGTCAATTCGCCGTTTCAGAAGTTCAAACGAAACCTGCTGCTGCTGTTGCAGATACTGCTCTTATGCGCGCTGATCATGGGGGCGATGCAGCCCTATTGGCCGGCGGGGAACGATGGCTCGCAGGCGATTCCGGTCCTGATCGACGTTTCCGCGAGCATGGGGGCGCTCGATAAGCCGGGGGGCAGCTCGCGACTCGACGCCGCCAAGGCGGAGGTCCGCAAGCTGATCGACAACCTGCTGCCCGAGCAGCGATTGAGCCTGATCGCCGTCGATTCGACCGCGCGGCGATTGACCGACTTCACGGACAATCAGCGCGTGCTGCGCGACGCCTTGAATGGCTTGACGGTGCGCCCGGTCCCCAGTCGGTTGGAGGATGGACTACGGATGGCGCATGCCCTAGCGCGGACCGCCGCCGTCAAGCGGGTCGTGCTGGTGACCGATGGGAATGTGCCTCCCGCGATCGAATTCGAGCTGCCGTTTCAGTTGACCTATCAGAAACTTCCGCCGGCCGGGGCCAATGTCGGAATCACCGAGTTCAATGCCCGCCGGGTGAAGGCGGGATGGGAGGTCTTCGTGCGGTTGGAAGGTTCGGGGGGCGTGCCACCGGAGAAGTCCAGCGAACTTCCAACGCCCGCCGAGACCGAAGCGGAGAAACAACCGGCCGCCGCGACCGGGCCGGAACGACTTGTAGAGGTCGAACTACGCCGGGGCGATGAAGTTTTGCAGCGCGAGTCGGTCTCGGTGCGTGGCGGCGAACCTTCGCGCGTCTCGTTCTCGCTTGAAACGGAGACGGCCGCATCGCTCGAGGTGCGGATCAAGCCCGATGGCTTCGATGCGTTGTCGCTCGATGACGTGGCGTATCTCGAGTTGCCCGAACCGCGTCCCGTGCGGGTCTACTGTCCCGAATCGATGACCAGCTATCGGCATGCCCTGGCCGCGTTGGGGAACATCGAGCTCTATCCGGCCGCAGATCGTCCGCTCCCCGCCGATGTCGATTTGCGCTTCAGTGACGAACCGATTCCGACCGGACCGCCCGCCCGCGTCGCGTTCCACACCGGCGTGATTCCCGACGCCTTGAAGGAACTGGTCGCGACCGAGACGGCGTTCGCCGACGTCGTCGATTGGAATCGCACGGCCCCGCTGTTACGGCACGTGCAACTGCTCGATGTCCAGATCGGCGACGATCCCGTTTCGCAGCCGGGGGTCGGGGAGCGGGACTACGAACTGGCGGGCTATCAGATTCTGGCGCAAGGGGCGCGCGGGCCGCTCGTCCTCGAACAGGATACGACCACCGGGGTCGACTATTATCTACTGTTCCATACCGATCGTTCGTCGTTGCCGTACCGCGTCGGCTTTCCGATCCTGATCGCCAACGCCGTGCAGATTGCGATCGATCGGTCGGAGCTCGGCGAGGCGCGCTCCTGGCCGACGGGGATTCTGCCGCCCCGACGTGTCGCGCCGGAGGTGGAGCATGTCATCACGGGACCGGCGGGGCGCACGGAACGCGCCACCAGTTCGCCCGGCGGGATCCTTTCCGGAGTGACCGCCGATCAACCCGGCCGGTATGTCATCTCGGCGGACGAGCAACCGGTCACTTCATTGGGAACGGGACTCCTGACGGTCACGGAGACACAGTTGGCGACGGTCGACGAGCTGCGGTTCCCGGAAACGAAGGTCTCGACGACGACCGAGGCCCTCAAAACCGATCGCCCGTTGTGGAGTTGGTTCGCGGGGTTGGGGCTCTTGCTGCTGCTCGGCGAATGGTGGTACTTCCAGCGGCGGCCGACGAGGAGCGCTGCGTGACTCCGCGACGCATGGGTGTGTTCGTCGGCCTGGTGGTCGGTCTGTTAGGGCCGGCAAGCTCGTTGTCGGCCCAAGAGGAAAACATCCCGCTCCTAGCGGCCGATCTCTCCGCGAGCTCGCCGCCGGTGCGGATCGGCGAACCGATGCCCACCTGGTGGGAGATTCAGAAGTATCAACCGGGCTTGCTCGAAGGACGATTCTCGTTCCGCGTTCATCTCGGCAGCGAGGAGTTCTACCGGTACACGACCGATGAGGTCGTGCTGCACGAACCCGATCACCGGCTGCGGTTTCTGTTCCCGCCGATCATCACGAATCTCCGCGCGCCGGAGATCGAGATCGACGTCGCGTGGCTCCCGAAGGATGGCGGGACGGCCATTCCCTTGCGGCCGCAGTTGCTGCGGGTGCCGTTCAATGCCCAGCGGACCTTGCTGTTGGGGGTGATCGAACGCCGGCGGGGACTGTCGCGGTCACCGGATTGGAACGACCGGCTCAACAATTTGATGCTGGAACAGCACGCGCAACCCCCCGAACCGACGCAGTTCTTTCCCAACGCCGCGGCAATCATGCAGCAGACGCCGCTTCAGACGGTCCTGATCGGCTGGACCGCCGAGGAAAGCCCTCCCGATCCGCATGCGTTGCTGAGTTACGACGCGATCGCGATCGGGGAAGGGGAGTTCGCGCAGCTTCGTCGGCCGCAACTGTTGGCGATCAGGCATTGGGTCAGTGGGGGAGGGAGCCTGTATCTCGAACCGAACGGAGTGCTGGAAGCGCCACACCTCGAATGTCTGACCGAACTCACGCGCGAGCGACAGCCCGCGGTGGATTGGCGGGTCGATGGAACCGGACAGCTCGCCTGGGAGTTGATCACGGACCATGGCGTGATCGCGACCGATTGTGGTTTGGGACGGGTCGTGATTCTTGATCCGCAGCGACATCCCGAACCCGCGCCGGCGGAGTTGGTGTCGGAGGTCTGGCGGATGCCCCCGCGGACCGACGCGCATCGATGGATCCAACAAGAGCGATTCGCCATGCCGGCGATGGGAGGTTGGCGGCAAGACAACGTTCGCTCGAATCCCAAACTCGCCCTGATCGAAGCGATCGAATCGATGTTGCGCCCCGAAAGTGTGCGGTTGGTCCCGCTCCCCCTCGTCGGCGGGTTATTGACGGGGCTTGTGCTGCTGATCGGTCCCATCGATTGGTGGTGGCTGGGAAGAATCCAGCGGCGACGGTGGACCTGGATCACCTGGCCGGTGTGGACGGTGACGGTCACGCTGCTCCTCGTCGGCTTGTCGAACTGGTATCTCCAGTCGACCGAGCCCCCCGAGGAATTGGTGATTCATGACGTCGATCCGTCCGGGCGGATCGTGCGGACGCTCGAATTCCGGTTGACCTTTCCCAGCCGGACGCGGCCGGTGGGGCGTGATGTCGCCGCGGCGATTTGGGTGCCGTTGGGGAACGGTCGCCCCGATCCGGTCAGTCAACTTCCCCCCACGGGGACCAACGCCGCCACATTCCGCGACTTCGACCACCGGCGCGTGACGCAATTGCCGGAACTGGTGGGGCGGTTCCCGACGAGCTACTCGGCGACGCAACCGTTGGTGCAATGGGTCTCCGAACTGTCGATGGTGTATCGCCTGCCGACCGCCGAGGAGCCGCCGATGAGCCCGCTCGATTGGCCGGTATTGCTCAAGGCGCTCGGCGCCCGCCGCGATGTGTTGCCCGAGGAGGTGGTGACGGCCGCATCGCGGCAACTCGAGGGGAGCGTCTGGGTTTGCCTGATGCAGACGGTGGGGGGCCAGCCGGAAGGGTTCTCGCCCATGGCGGATCGTCCATTTCGCAACCGACGGGTGATTCCGCTGTTTCGCGGATTGACGCTCCCGCCGGGAGCCGCCGGCACGACGCGATTAAGCGGCCCTTGGCAGGGGGATCTGCTGCGTCAGATTTTTCTCTATCCGCTTGCCGAGGGTCGCGCGTCGGCCGCCTTGCTGGTGGCCCATCAGACCGGCGATCATCAAACCACGGTCTATCGTCGACTCATCCCTCGTCGTGTGACGTTTTGATGCCGCGAATTCCTTGTTGGGCCGCCGGATGACCGCCACCGAACCTCACCACGAATCCGACCCGCCGACGGACGAGGCGCTTCCGCCACTCGCGGTCAACATCAACAATCTATGGATTCAGTACGGCAAATTCGTCGCGGTGAAGGGGATTTCGCTCGAAATCCCGCAAGGGGAGGTCTTCGGGTTCATCGGGCCGAACGGGGCGGGGAAGTCGTCGACGATCCGCGTCCTGGCGACGTTGCAAGCGGCGTTCATGGGTTCGGTCAGCATTCTGGGGCACAACGTCCGCCGCGCGCCGCAACTGGTTCGAAGGCACATCGGGTACGTTCCCGATTTCTTCGGGGTCTACGAAGATCTCACCGTGCGGGAATATCTCCACTTCTTCGCCGCCGCGTATGAACTCCCACAGGTTCGCCGCGCGACGACGGTGGACGATGTCCTGCAGTTGACCGACCTGACGCACAAGATCGACACCCCGGTCGATGCCTTGTCGCGCGGGATGAAGCAGCGGCTGTCGCTGGCCCGCGTCTTGCTGCATGACCCGGCGGTGCTGCTGCTCGACGAACCCGCGTCGGGGCTTGATCCCCGCGCCCGCATCGAGATGCGCGAACTCCTCAAGGCGCTCAAGGAGATGGGGAAGACGATCGTGATCTCCAGCCACATCCTGCATGAGCTCGCGCAGCTCTGCACGCAAATCGGCATCATCGAGGCGGGGCGGATCGTCGCGCAGGGCTCGGTCCACGAAATCTATCGTCGCCTGGGACTGATGCGGATCGTGCACGCCCAACTCGCGAGCGCGCCGGACGGGTTGCTCGAGCAACTGCGCGGGCTGCCGGGCGTCACGCAGGCGGAGCTCTCCGCCGATCGTTGGTCGATTCGCTTCGACGAGGCGACCTTGGCGGTCGAGGATCTCCATCAATTCCTGGTCGAGCAGGGGGCCCGCCTGCGGATGTTCCAACCCGAAGTGATGGACATGGAAACCGCCTTCATGAAATTGACCGAAGGCCAGACGCAATAACCGCCTGTCTGACCGACGGATGCGGTTGGTGACCTTCGATCAGTGTGACCGACGTCAGGGCCTCGAAGGCCAGTCCCTGTCGACCGATCAGACTCTATCCAGGCGAAATCCGAGAGGCGGTCGGCGTTGTCGGCATGATCGTCAGTTCCCCGAACTTCGGCACCTACAGCGTCATGCCGAACGGAAAAGCGCGCGGCCGTCCCGCGCGAGGCGCGAGGGTGACCTAGGGTTCAGCATCGCGCCCATGAGGGGCGGAGTCCGTTCGTAGGTTCCCCGCGGATCATCAT
This sequence comes from uncultured Planctomycetaceae bacterium, assembly GCA_964427725.1. Taxonomy (GTDB): domain Bacteria; phylum Planctomycetota; class Planctomycetia; order Planctomycetales; family Planctomycetaceae; genus DSVQ01. The sequence goes on from CAYRVS010000046.1 coordinate 29,346, forward strand.
CGTGGCGTCGACGCTGCTCAACGAGACCCAACCCGCGACCGATTCCGGCTGGTTGCTGCGGGAAGTCCTGGGCGATCCCGCGCGGCGGCCCCCCACGCCGGCACCTACGGCCGCGGCTCCAGCGCCCGGGCCGACCGACAGCGCGATCCGTCAGGGGGCCGTTCCGTTCTTTCCGCCGAAACCGACGACGTTCGAGGCGCTCGACCTGCGGATTCGCGATGTCGAAGCGCTGATGCTGCGGCTGCTGTTGCAACGGAACGGGCAATCCGGCTCCGGCATCTCCGACGCGCTGCGGATTCCGCATCGACTGCTGGAACCGCTGGTCAAGAATCTGCGTGAACAACGGCTGCTGGAGATCCGACAATCGGTCGGCAGTCATGATTACGAATATGTCCTGACCGACAAAGGCCTGCAACAGGCCCGGCAGGAGGCGAGTCGGACCGCGTATTGCGAGGCGGCCCCCGTCTCGTACCGCGATTATGTCCGCAGCGTGGAACTCCAATCCCCCACCCGGGCGAAACTGACGATCGACAGTCTCAAGCGGGCCTTGGGCGATCTGAGCATCGATCCCGCGCTCTTGAGTCGGCTCGGTCGCGCGATCACCGGCGGCCGCGCCATGTTTCTGTGCGGCCCGCCCGGCAACGGCAGGGCTTTCGCCTGTTACAACAGGCCCAGCATGGCGAAGAGGCGGTCGGATTT
>CAYRVS010000047.1:0-29449 GCA_964427725.1 uncultured Planctomycetaceae bacterium
ACGAGACCCAAAGGACGTTCGACTTGGCTGGACTTTCTTCGGACATGCGGAAGTCACGAACGCGGGCCGGGAAGGTCACCCCCCCGACAACGCCTGGAAAATGAAGACTTCATCGTCGGCGGCGACCCGATCGGTCTGCCGCCGACGATCGCGTAGCAGTTCCTGATTCACGAAGATCGTCACATGCTGCCGCAGCGCCCCCTGATCGTCCAGCAGGTAGCTCCGCAGCCTGGGCTCGGCAAGGAACGCCGCTTCCAACACGGCGCGCACGTCCGCCCCTTCGACCGTGAGGTCGGGGCAGGCGAGATGCATCCGCAAATGGGGGGTGAAGCGGATGACGGGCATTGCGTTTCCATGGGAGTTGTACCGTTTCAAACGGCGTGAATTCTTACGGATTGGCCCGAGTGAGTGCAATTCCATCCGCACGGACCACCGAGTCGGGCAGGTCGCGTCATGCGTCCATCGTACGGATTCAGGGCCTGTAAGCCCCGCGAACCCACCGGCTTGCAGGCACTTCGTGCTCCCGCAGTCCGTCGGAACCCATCCCGGTGGGGATGGCCAGAGTCGAATTTATTGCCGCGTCAAAAACTCATCCAGGTTCAGCAGCGTATTCGCCACGACGATCCACCCGGCGTAGTCGGCGGCCTCGACCCCTGCGGGAGGAGTGGTGCGGGTGACGGCAATGAGTTGACCCGCCCGTGCGGGGTCGGATCGCAATTCGGCGGCGATGTCCTGTTGCAGCCGCCGCAACGGTTCGATTTCCTCGGGCCGCGCGGGCCGCGTGAGGGTCAGGCGGATCCCGCGCGTGACGGGGTCGGCGGGGTCTTCGAGCATCCGTCGCGCGAGCCCGCCCGCCGCTTCCAGATAGACCGGATCATTCAGCGTCACGAGGGCCTGCAGCGGCGTGTTGGTCCGAATGCGGCGAATCTGGCAGACCTCGCCGCTGCCCGCATCGAATGTGGTCATCGAAGGATAGGGGGTGGTCCGCTTCAAATAGGTGTAGAGGGCCCGGCGGAAGCGATCCGCGCCGTCGGCGTCGATCCATTTCTGGCCGTTGTAGGTCGACCGCCACAAGCCCGCCGGTTGCGGGGGCATGACGGGGGGCCCGCCGAGTTGTTGCGTCAGGAGCCCCGCCGCCGCGAGAGTTTGATCGCGGATCGTTTCGGCGGAGAGGCGGTAGCGGGCTCCGCGCGAAAGGAGCAGATTGCGCGGATCGGCCGCCGCGAGCTCGGGCGTGACTTCGGAGGCTTGTCGATAGGTCCGCGAGAGGACCATCGTCCGGAGCTGCCGCCTGAGGGACCACCCCCCGTCGCGATATTCGGCGGCGAGCCAATCCAAGAGCTCGGGATGACTAGGAAGCGACCCGAGCGCGCCGAAGTCCTCTTCCGTTTCGACCAATCCCACGCCGAACAAGCGGGCCCATAAGCGGTTGGCCCAGACGCGCGGCGTGAGGGTGTTCGCCGGGTCCATCAGCCAGTTCGCGAGGGCCAGCCGATCGAGTTCCGCCGGGGTTGAGGCCGAGTCGCTCGCGGGGAACGCCGCCGGCAAGGTGGGCGTGACGACATCGCCCGGATCGAGGAAGTTCCCGCGCCGATGGAGCTTGGTCTCGCGGCGCTGTTTGTCGTCGACCGCGCGCATCACGGGGAGTTTGGGGATCGCGGCGACGTAGCTTTGCAGATCCTTCTCGGCGGCGTTGAGTTCATCGGTCAGGCGTTTGGTCGTGTCGCTGGTCTCGGCGACGAGGGCGGTCTCGGCCCCTTCGGCGGTCGTCGATAAGCGGAACCGCCGCAGGGTCAGCGAGTCGCCGTAGTGCTGTCGCAGAGTCACGCGGAATGACGCGGGTTCGCCGAGGGTCAACGGTTCGGCGAAGGGGAACCAGGCGGTGTGGTTCTCGCGTTGGCGGGGGCTGACGGCCCAGCCGGTCTTGGTGTCGCCATCGAGGGTGGCGGTGATCGGCCAGCCCCCTTGCTCGAAATCGGCCCTCGGTGTGCCGAGCGCGATGCGGGTGGCGGCCTCGCCCGAAAGCCGTTCGATCTCCAAATCGGAAAGGACGAAGTTGGGGTCGTTCGGATTGCGACCGACGCCGGCGGGTTGACCTTCCGCGTTGGCGAAGGCCTGCAACCGCAGCATGGTGTGGGTGCCCGCGGCGAACGTCAGCGTGAGGGTGTAGACCTCTTCGGCGGGAGCCGGGCCGCCGGCGAGGATCGAACCATCGGGTTGGGGGGTCAGCGTCGCGCCATGCGCCGTCTGAAGGGTGCCGAGTTCCGGGACCCGCCAGCGACCATCGTTACGGACCGCGTCGGCGTCGTTGGCGGCGGCGAGTTGGGTCCGCAGGCTGGTGACCCGTTGCTGTCGCCGGTCCCGTTCCGCCGTCTGTTCGGGGCTCACCAGCTCCATCGTCGGGAAATCATCGTAGCGATCGGCATCCTGCGTCTGATTGAAGATCGCATAGAGACCGTAATACTCGTGCTGCGAGATCGGATCGTATTTGTGCGAATGACACTTCGCGCAGCCCGCCGTCAGCCCCATCCAGACTTGCAGCGTGGTGTCGACGCGGTCTTTCACGGCGATGGTGCGGAACTCTTCGTCGTCGGTCCCCCCTTCGTCGTTGCTCATGGTCTGACGATGGAACGCCGTCGCGATGAGCTGCTCCTGCGTGGGGTTGGGAAGCAGATCGCCGGCGAGCTGCTCGATCGTCATGTGATCGAGCGGCCGGTCGGCGTTCAAGGCGTTGACCAGCCAGTCGCGGTAGGGCCACATCGTCCGGCCGAGGTCTTTCTCATAACCCTTCGTGTCGGCGTAGCGGGCCAGGTCGAGCCACATGCGGGCCCAGTGCTCGCCGAACTCCGGCCGCGACAGCAGTTCCTCGACCAGCCGGGCATACGCGGCGTCGGTGGGGTCGGCGGCGAAGGCCTCGGCGACTTCGGGCGCCGGCGGGATGCCGATCAGATCGAGATGCAACCGCCGCACGAGCTGATAGGGGTTCGCCTGCGGCCGCAGTGTGAGCCCATGGCGGGCGAGTTCCTGGCCGACGAAGTGATCGATGGGCGAAGTTGCGGCGGTGACGTCGAGCCGGGGGCGTTCGATCGGCTCGAACGACCAGTGCCGACCCCATTTCGCTCCTTGGGCGATCCAGCGTTTCAGCGTGTCGATCTGCGCGGGCTTCAAGGACTTGTGCGAATCGGGCGGGGGCATCACCAGGTTCGGATCATCGCTGGTGATCCGCGCGATCAAGGTGCTCACATCGGGTTGGCCGGGAACGATGGTCGTTCCGCCGTCATGCGCGGCTTTGGCGTCGGCCTCCTGATCGAGCCGGAGGTTGGCTTGGCGGACCGATTCATCGGGGCCATGGCAGGCGAAGCAGTTCGCGGAGAGGATCGGCAGGATGTCCCGGCCAAAGCGCGGCTCCTCTTCCGCCGCGACATGGTGCGTCGCGACCGACGCGACGGCGTAGAGGAGCACGCCCCCGATGACGAACCGCGGCAGATTGATCCACTTCACCGTGACCGCCCCCATCAAGATTCTATAGAATTGGCGATACGGTACACGCCGCATTCGTCGGAAACAACTCCGAACTCACGTTGAGGGCCATTCGCCGACAATCCGCAGTGGATTCCGATTCGCGCGGTTTGCGCCGGCTGTGGCGAAAGGGCGTCGTCCCATCAGTTCCGAGCCCACGATGGGCGGACTTATCGCCCATACTCCACCCGGTCGGCGTCCGCGCCCCGGGCGCGCGATCCACACCTTCAGTGTCGATAACCACCATGCGGGAGCATGCATCGCGTGCATACGGTCATTGCGGTCTCCGCGACGGTTGATCCAGAGTTTTTCCCGGCTGAGCCGGATCGAACGTAAGATCCGCAGCCGGCATCGCGTCGAGATCGAAGCGGATCCGAAGTTTGGTCAGCCACGCCGGACATGCTCGCGCGGCACTCGTGATGGAATGCAAGACCACTACGCACCCGTCGGAACAAGCCGTCAGGGACACTCGCGCCGTCTTGTCGACAGGTCGCGAGCGTTGACGCATCCGTAGCTCGCCGCGTGGCGTGAACCGGCTTGGGGGGTGTCTCCAAGGTGCGCCGGGATGACATTGGAGGCAGGCTGGTGAAGGTAAGTCGACACGTAGCATCGCGTCATCAACCAGGACCGACGCCACTCGACGGTTTCCAATTAGGAAGGCCGTGCCACAGCCGCCGCGGATGGATCGGTCAAGTCGCGACAGGACTTCTGGCCGGAGCCTTTGGCGGATGGCAACCCGGCCAGGCACAAGAGAAAGCTGAGGTGAAGCCCGTGACCACGAACCCGCGACTCTTTTCCTTTGTGGGCGGACCGGCGGCCTCATGGATGACAACCGACTCTCGGTCGATTCGCGGCGAAGGACTCCCCGCCGTCGAGGGACTCCGGATTGAGGCGGGGAACGTCGCGTTGATCCCGAACGATGCGGCGTGGGTGCTTCGAGGCGCGACCAGCAACGAACGTTATGTGACGCGTCCGGAGAAGACGTTGCTGCTGGACAAGCAACCCGCTCTCGGTCGTCCCGAGGCCGATTGCGGGGTCTTGATCCCGATCCGAAAGAGCACGGCATGGTGGGCGCTCACCCAAGACGAACGGCGGGTAATCTTCGAGGAGTCTTCCCACCATAATGCGATCGGTCTGGAATACCTCCCCGCGATCGCTCGGCGCCTTCACCATTGCCGCGATCTCACCGAAGCCGAACCGTTCGATTTCTTGACTTGGTTTGAATTCGCCCGGGAAGACACGCCGGCCTTTGATCAGCTCCTTGCTCGTTTGCGGGCGACCCCGGAATGGGAGTACGTCGAGCGCGAAGTGGAATTCCGGTTTCGCCGCGTCTGACCTCGAAATCTGGTCAGTATTCTGACCATCAAGCACCGGGGAGTACCGCAGCGCGGGAAACAACCGTCGCGGGTCATGCTTCCGGAGCACCCACCGACACGCGCGCCCGACCCGTCTCGGTCGGCCACGTGACCATCAGCCAGCCCGCTTCGGTGCCGCAGCCCAACACATCGCCCGGTTCGAGCGGGGCGAAATCGACCGCGCGCCCGTTGACGCGGGTCCGGCCTTCCCCGGCGAAGTCCATGACCCAAACGCCGGTCGTCGTCCGCACCAGGCCCCCTTGCACGGCAGCGACCTGACTGCCGCGCAGCCAGATTTCGCTGTCGCGAGCCGAACCGTAAAGATTCAGACCGGGGTCGATCGGCGTCGGGAGACGTTCGGTGCCGCTCCAGTGGAGTTCGATCCGCAGATCGTGCGCGCCGCGGAGTCGACCGGCGCTCTCGGAGGGATTGTCGGGCTCCCAGCCACGGAGCGCGATCTGCCACGACCCGCAGCGCAACTTGCGGCCGCGCGGCCACGGCTGGGCGACGCCGCCCGTCCGGTGCTCGGAGTCGCCGAGATGGATGACGTGGAGCTCTCCCCCGATCCAAAGGAGGGCCAACTCGCGCGCGGCGAGGCGGGGATCATTCAGCCGCACGCCGCAGTCGGCCCCTTGCCCCACGAGGAGGCAGGGAGCGGTGAACGGGACGCGCAGTTGGGTCCCGGTGGTCGATTGGATGAGTTCGAGGGTGACTCCCGCCGGAACCGGCATCGCAACGGTCCAGCGTTCGTACCACGTCGGTTCGCGCGGGGTGGGTGGGTCGGAGTTGACGGTGGGAGGCTGAGTTGGTTCGGCTGTGACGGCGGCGTTGGTTTCGAGCCATGCGCGGGATTGGAGCGCCGCCTGCGCGCGCAGCCACCAGCGCCTGCGACGATTGGCGCGCGAGTCGACATCCATGATCACATCCCTCGGGCTCGGAAGTGGCCGACCGCGAGCACCGCCGCGGTGGTTGCCATCGTGGAGGCTGGCGGGGGGGAAGTCAACGTGTGGAATCGGGCGGGGGTCGGATTCCGTAGCTCATGCGATGTGGGAAATCGATCCTGGGAAGCACGAAGTCCGAAGGCCCATGGAATGTCCAGGAGGCCATCATCCCGGGCAGGGATTTTTCCTCGGCTTTGGTCGCCCTAGGGAGGCCTTTCCCGCGCCATGAAGGGCGATGAGTTGCCATGCGACGCCACCCCCGAGTCGCGGAGGGTCCAGGCGGGGTGTCGCTTGCCGCGGACACTTAAGCGTGGTTTGCTGATTCCATGGCGTGGGGGCTGTCGCTGCCGTTGTTGGGGAAGGAGTTGGCCGAACAGTCGTCTCGGCCGCGGACGTACATCCTGCGCACGGTCTTTGCCGTCTTGTTCTACGGTCTGACGTTGTGGCTGTACCTGCGGCACGCGGGGGAGGCCTGGTCGCGGGGGGATTTGAATCTGCTCGGCAGCGGGGCGGAACTGTTTCGCGGCGTCGTACAACTTCAATTCGGAACGGTCTATCTCTTTCTGCCGGCGCTCATGGCGGGGGTGGTCACATCGGAGAAGGAACGGGACACCCTGGGGTTACTACTGATCACGCGGTTGTCGCCGGGAAAGATCGTTCTGGAAAAGTTTCTCGGCCGCGTCGTCCCGATGAGCCTCTATCTGCTGATGGGTCTCCCGTTGTGGGGCGTCGCCTACAGCCTGGGGGGGATCACGGTCGCCGAGCTGCTCGTGGTGGCGCTCTACTTGACGATCGCCGTGTTGCAGGTGGGCAGCGTGGGCGTGCTTGCGTCGGTGTGGTGTCGCACGACCGCGCAGGCGTTGCTGGCGGGGTATCTGGGGGCGTTTCCGAGCGGCCTGCTGGTGATGACTTTCGCTGATCCGCTGAGTGACGCGCTGCGAAATCTTGCCCCCGTGGATGCCTGGATCGCCGGAGCGTTCTGGTTCGTGGTTTTGGGCGCGCTCCCCGCGCTCTTGTGCTGGATGATCGCCAAATCCGCGCTATGGCCGCGGGCGTTTCTCAAGCCGAATCCCTGGTTCCTGAAACTGCTGGGCGCGGTCGACGCCTATTTTCAGCGGCTCAATCAGAACTCGCTCACGCGCGGGATCGAATTGATCCGCGATGAAGAACGGCTGCCGCGGGAACGCCCCTTGGAATGGCGCGAGACGCAAAAACGGTCGCTGGGGCGGCTCAGTTATCTGATCCGGCTGCTGATCATGATCGAAGTGCCGCTGGCGTTCGCGCTGATCATCCCGTTGGGCGACTATCGGGGGTACAACGCCGACTCGCCGTGGCTGAACACGGTGAGTGTGCTCGTCTGGTGGGTCGCCATCTTCACGATCCTGGCGTCGTCGACCGGGCTGATCACCGGGGAACGGTCGCGACAATCGCTGGATGTGCTCCTCTCGACGCCGTTGTCCCCGCGGCGGATCATCCACGAGAAATTCGCCGGGGTGCGCCGGCTGACGGCCGTCCTGTTGATCCCGTTGGGGACGATCGTGGCGACGCGGCTGTGGTGGTACAGCCAGTTTCAGACCATGGATCGCTTTCAACCGCAGCTGTATTGGGTGACGCGCGCCGTGGGGGCGTTTCTGGTCTATCCGTGGGTCGTCGGCTGGGTGGGGTTCCATGCGGGGCTGCGGTTCCGTTCGCAGGTCGCGGCGCTGACGGCGTGTCTCGGGCTGATCGTCGGTCTCGCCTTGACGCCGTGGCTGCTCATGCGGTTGGGGCTCCTGACTCTTGAAATGAACTCGCCATGGGTCTTTCTCTGGATGGCCTGTTTCGCCCCGTGGTTGACGCCCGATGCGGAAACCGAAACCGCCTCGGTGATGTTGCTGCTGGCTCACTACGTCGGACTGCTTTGTTTGATGGTGTGGCTTCGCCTGCGGGCCCCGCGCGATCTGGTACGACTGACGGGCCGGACCGAACACGAGTACCCCGCCGTCCTGAAACCGATCACCTATTCACCCGGCTTGGTGACCGACGCCGGTTGAGCCCCACCGCGTGAGCCGATGACCTCACGGAGCCGGCCGTAGCCGAGCGCGGCGGCGATCGCGAGGAGCGGAGTCAGCGGCAACCGCATCCGGGTATCGGTCCAATAGACCAGATGGACCCCCTGCAGGGCGATCACGAACCAGAACGCCCATCCCACGCCGGGGAATCGACGTCGCCACGCGTGATGCGCCCCGATCGCGGCGAATGTGAACAGTCCGGCGTACCACGCCATCACGCCCCATCGCAGCCAGGCGACTTGCTCGTGCACCGGCCCGCGCGGCGACAGGCTCCAGAAGCTGCGGACCCGATGGACAACGGCGGCGACGAAGCCTGCCGGATCGGCCGCGATCGCCGATTGTGCCGCGTGCCGTTGCCAGCGATCCTTCGCGACTTCGTCGGTCGCGGGCCCCAAGTCGGCATCCATCCGAGCGAGCATCGTCCGCTGCCAATGTTCGAGCGACGGACCCGACCAGACCGTCCCCCACGGTTGGCGCGCGACCTCGTCGTAAAAGACCCGGTTGTTCCCGAGGAGCAGCGTGTACCCGCCATGGGTCGTCGTGAAGATCGGGTGTCCCAACACAAGTTGATTGCGAAGCCCCCACGCCCCAACGAACAACCCGAGGCCGACGCCCCAGCAGAGCAGCCCGGTCCACCGCGGGCTGCGTGTCGCCGAGCCCGTCGCGCTCCCGGCGAACCCTCCCAGACCGAGGATCGCCCCCGCGAGAAACACGCCGACCGATGGCCGGCACAACGCGGCAAGACCCCAGATCAGTCCCACCCATCCCCCATCGCGTGGTCGGACTTGCGGCGCGTCATTCGTCCCCTCCCGGCGGGTCATGGTCCACCAGGTCAGGCCGCATAGTCCCCAGGTCGTCAGGCACGTAAACAGGGACTCGGTCATGGGGAGCGGTACGTAACGGACCATCAGCGGATCGACCGCCACTCCCAGCAGGGCGATCCGCCTCAAGCTTCGTTCGAGACGGGCCAGATGACACCACACCCCCACGGCGGCGAGCGTTCCCAGATCAAACAGCAGATTCGAAAACGGGATCCAGAGCGTGATCGGCATGACCGGCACCAGGTGCCCCACCGCCAGCCAGAAGGGATAACCGGGTGGTCGATACGCCGTCGGCGTCGTCGTGCCGGGGATGACATACCCCCGACCCTCGGCGATTCCGCGCGCGAGCCCCACATAGGCATCCGGATCGGAGGCGGACTCGGCGGACCAATACGTCATCGCGGCCCAGCGCGCGCCGACGGCGATGAGCACCACCAGCCCCCAGGCTCCCCGGCCACTTCGTCGATCACTTGGGACCATTCGGTCAGTCTGACGGCGCGGCTGGGGATTGTCATCCGAGCCCGCGCCCGTTCATCACGGCATCGCGGAGCCGTTCCCCTCCCGCCGACACGCACACCGGCTTAAGATGTGAACGTCGTATCTCCGGGATGTCTCAACGTGGTGGCGGCTCATGAAAGTGCTGTTTCTCGGGACCGGGGGCTATCATCCCAACGAGGAGCGGCACACCGCCTCGATCATGCTCCCCGAAGCGGGCCTCGTCTTCGACGCCGGCACGAGCCTGTTTCGGCTCAATTCGCGGCTCGAAACCCCTGATCTTCAGCTCTTCCTGACGCATGCGCATCTCGACCATATCTGCGGCTTGACCTACCTCCTCGCGCCACTCCTGCAAAAGACGCTGACGCGCTGCCGCGTCTACGGGTTGCCGGAGGTCCTCGAGGCGGTCGAGACCCGGCTCCTGAGTTCGGCGATCTTCCCGATTCGGCCCCCGTTCGAGCTGGTCCCGATCACCGAGCGGACTCCGGTTCCCGGCGGCGTGATCCGCTGGTGCCCCTTGCATCATCCCGGGGGCGCGATCGGGTATCGTTACGATCGGGACGACGGCACCTCCCTCGCCTATATCAGCGACACCTGCGCGCACGACGATTCGATCCCCTTTCTCCGCGGGGTCGATCTGCTGATCCACGAATGCAACTATCCCGACCGCTTGTCGCGGTGGTGCGAACCGACCGGTCATAGCCACACCACGCAAGTGGCCCGGCTGGCGAAAGCCGCGGGGGTCGGCGAGCTGATCCTGACGCATGTCGACCCCCAGCAAACCGGGGACGATCCGATTGGTCTGGCCGATGCGCTGGCGGTCTTCCCCCGGACGCGTTTGGCCTATGACCGTTGGGAACTTGACTGGCGGCCGGCGGCATGAGCCGATAGGCCGGGGGAGCGCCATCCAAGGGACCCCTCGGACTGAGATCGACACCGGCATCGTGACTCCGAACCGTCATCGCGGAATGCGGCCGGCCATGCCACTCCGCCGTCAGACAACGCCCCGCCCTGGTCACCGGGCCCGGGAGGTCGTGGGTCTCAAGGAGCCGGAGCATGGGCCTTGGCGGGGCGGGGGATCAGTTCGATGACGACCGGCGTGCCGCGCGCGGGGAGTCGCTCGCTGTAGGCTTCGTAGAGGAGCTCGTCCTTGTTCGCCGAACTGGTGATGGCGAGATCGATCGTCGCGGTGGCGAAATTCGCGACACAGATCAGGTCGCCGGACTCGGCCAGATAGAATCGCTCTTTCGTCTGTTCGTCGACATGAAACCCGCTTCCCGCGAACAGGAACTCGGCGTCGAGCAGCTTGAGTTGCGTCGATGCATGGATTTTGCGCACCGCGGCTTGGAACCTGGGATCCTTCGACTCCTTCAGTGCGGCGTCACGTTGGGCGTCCGACATCGGACCGTACCAGAAGAGCTCCTTGCGTTTTTCGTCGTAACGCAGGTCGCCGTCGGGATCGAGTTTCAGGTCGGTCGGCATGGGATCGACTTTCTCGACCCAGTACCGCCGGACGGAATTGCGGACGAGTTCCCGCGCCGCGACCCGTTTCGGTTTCCCTGCCGGAGAATTCCATGTGATGAAGATGTCGAGCTTGGGACCGGTGGCGGGTTGATATTCGGGAGCGAACCGCACCGGATGACCCGGTTCCAGTCCCAACGCCAAGAGCCCCGCATGGACGGTTTGCGCCTGCGTATCGACGGCGAAGATCGCCTCGTGCTCTTTGGTCTTCTTGAGACAGACCAGCATTTCGAGGACCCCTTCGGTCAGGCAGACCTCCCCCCTCAGCCACAGCCGCTGACCCGCCTTGTCGAGCAGCACCGACTTCTGGGGATTGAGCGGCACGGCGGCTTCGGGGACGGGGGGCGGAGGGGCGATCGCAGGGGCCGCGTCGGTGGTCTGATCTTTGGTGGGCGCGGGGGTGGTCGGGTCCGCGCCCCACAGCGGCGAGCCGAGTAGAATGCCGACGAATGCCGAGATCGTGCTGACTGACATGCCGCGTCCTTGTTCACCAGAAGCATCTTGCGGCAGTGTAGTCCATGCCCGAGCTTGAATGAAGACGCGAGATGAGCGTGGCGACGATTCATGATTTGACGGGGCGGAGCCAATTGCGGCTGACGGGGGCCGATCGGGCGAAGTTTCTCCACAACTTCTGCACGAACGACATCCTGAAGTTGCCCGCGGGCGGGGGCTGTGAACTCTGCTTGTGCAACGCCAAGGGACGCATTCTGGGACATGGGACGGTCTTCGCCACGGCGGAGGCGTTATGGCTCGACAGCGTTCCCGGCGCGGGGCCGAAGTTGTGGGCGCATCTCGATCGGTACCTGATCCGCGAGGCGGTCACCATCGATGATCTGACGGCGGATTGGGGCCTGTTCGCGCTCTGGGGGCAGGATGCGCCGGAGTGGTTGTCGATGCGCTTCCCGGACGAGCCGGCGATCCGGGAGTTCGCCGAGATGTGGAACACGCCGGGCATCCGCGTCGTGGAGACGACCACGGGGTTGCAGTGTCGCCGGGTCGATTGGCTCGGCGAGCCGATGGTGATCGTGGCGGGACCGCGCGCGGAGGTGAGCCGGGTGCAAGCCGGGTTGTCGGCCGCGGGCGCGTTGCCGGCGTCGCATGCGCGGTGGGAGACGCGGCGGATCGCGGCGGGTTGGCCGGAGTATGGCGTCGACGTCACCGAAGAGCACTTACCGCAAGAGCTCGCGCGGAACGAACGGCTCCTCAGTTTCACCAAGGGATGTTACCTGGGACAGGAACCGATCGCCCGGTTGGACGCGTTGGGGCATACGAATCGCGAATTGCGACGATTGACGATCACCGGGGTGGAACCAGTCGCGCCGGGGACGAGTCTTCTTGATCCCGCTTCGGGAGAGTCCGTGGGGACGATCACGTCGGCGGCGGTCGACCAGTCGGGAACGGGCTGGGTCGGGCTGGGCTACGTGAAGACCCGCGCCAATCGCCCCGGAATGATGTTGGACTTGGCGGGAGACGCGGCGCCGCGGCAGGTGACGGTCGGCGGGCCATAGTCGGAAATCGCCTTCAACGAGCGGCGCGGCGTCAGCCCGCCGTGTCTGAAACATCACACTGATGGCGACCATCACCGGTGGGACTGACGTCCCACCGCTCCTGCAGTCGGTCGCGCCGTCGCTTCGGACGATCCGGGGCGGCATAATCGAAGTGGAGCGGGGCATTCGTCGGGCGTTGGTCATGGGATGGGAGTGGTGGCATGACGAAGAGCCGTGATGGGGACCGACGATTTGGCGTCGTCGTGGGACTGGCCGTGCTCTTGGCCGGTTGGCCGTCTCGGGCGGACCTGGATGCCGCCGACATCACGTTGCCGCGCGAGGAACAGGCGAAGGTCGACGAGGCCCTTAAGAAAGGGATCGTCTGGCTGAAAGAGAAAGGGGCGGCGGAGGGGACGGCGGAGGGTTCGCTGGTCGGTTACGCCCTGATCAAGGGTGGCGTGTCGGTCGACGATCCGGTGATTCAGGGGCAGCGCGCGGCGCTCCTCAAGAAGATCGAAGGGGGCTGTTACGGCAGTCGGTCGGTCCCGCGGCATTTCGTCTACGAGGCCGGCTGCGATGCGATGTTTCTGGAGGCGGTCGATCCGCAAGCCCATCAAGCCGAGTTGACGCTGATCCGCGATTTTCTCGTGCGGAACCAACTGTCCAGCGGCGGCTGGTACTACGCTTCGGCGCCGGCGGATCCGACGGGGGACACCAGCATCACGCAGTATGCGATCCTCGGGCTGTGGGCGATCGAGCGGGCCGAGATCGAGGTCCCGCGCGAAGTCTGGGGCAAGGCGGCGAAGTACTTCACGGCGACGCAAAAGGGAGACGGCGGCTTCGCCTATCACCCGTTCGAGCCCCCCGGGACCGAGCCGACCCGCTCGACGGCGTCGATGACGGCGGCGGGGTTGGGCTCCGCGTTGATCCTGCGATTGATCCTGTTCGGGCCGACGAGCGAAGCGCCGGCGGCGACCCCGGTCACGCGGCGGCGGTTCGGAGTGCTCGAGCAGCGGCCCGAAGAGACCGATGTCGAGAAGGAACAGAAGCGACAGCAGGCGGGGGACGGCGGGGCGACGCGCGACATGTTCAAGTCGATGATCCCCAAGGCGGAGGGGGCGCTCGGGAAACTGTTTGAATCGGGGTTGAACTTCGGCAACGGTCCCGCGCCCCATCCGGTCTATTTTCTGTACGGCTGCGAGCGGGCCGGGGCCCTCAAAGGGAGCAGCACGTTGGGGGACGTCGCGTGGTATTCACGCGGCGTCGACTACCTGCTGCAGCGGCAGAACGCGGCGGGGTTCTGGAAGGTGTCCGGCGGCTACGCGGCGGAGATCGACACCTCGTTCGCCATCCTGTTTCTGTCCCGGGCGACGAAATCGCTGGTCCCCAAGGGGCGGCCGCCGCGGAAGATCGCGGGGGGCTTGTTGGTCGGGGGTCGGGGGTTGCCGAGCGATCTGACGGCGGTGAACGTCGCGGAAGGGAATGTGAAGCCGGTGGTCCCGAAGGGGGCGGTCGATACGTTGCTGACGCAGCTCGAGCAACCGGTCGAGGCGACCGTCGAACAGGCTCCGGAGAAGCTCGTCCAACAGTTGGATCTCAGCGATCCCGAGGCGCTGGTCGGCCAGATCGAGCGGTTGCGGAAACTGGTTGATCATCCGCAACCGGAGGTACGTCAGGTGGTGGCCTGGGCGTTGTCGCGATCGGGAGATTACCGCGTCGCGCCGCAACTCATCGCGATGCTGGATGACCCCGACCTGGTGGTGGCGTGGGAGGCGAGCCTGGGGCTGTGCGTCATCGCGCGGATGCCGACGGGGATCACCCCTTCCGGGAGTCCGGTGACGATCCCGATCACCCCGCCCGGCGCGTTGTCGGAAAGCGCCGAGCCCGATCCCGCCTTGCCGACTTGGCGCGAACAAGCGAAACGCGCGTGGGACGCCTGGTACCAGCAAGTCCGCCCGTACGACGAGCGCGACGATGAACGGCAGATTCGGACGAAGTGAGCGAGAGTCCGTGGTCAGTGGTCCGTGGTCAGTGGACAGTGGGTGGAGGACAGTGGGTGGAGGGCAGTGAGACAAGGCTTGGTCACTCCGCACGCCATGGCATTCCTCTGACCTTCGACCCTCAACCCTCAACCTTCGACCCTCTACACGCCCGTCCACCGGAAAACCTCGTCTCGACAGGTTTACCCTCAGACTTTAGAGTTCGTTCGTGAAAAATTCCGTCGGCAGGATGCGGACGGATGTGGGCTGGGCGTCGGTTCGCATTGGACTCGTCAGGGTTCTCGGAGTCGAAGCGGCGCCGGAATCGGGGGGTAGGCCCCTCACCAGGGATGGTGGCATGCGATATCTGACCTCGTTGCTGTTGGTCGGAGGGTTGTCCGTCGGTCTGACGGGCTGCTCGACACCGCGCCTGGGTTTGGCGAAGAAGGACCTCCCCCCGGGCAAAACGCCGGAACGGGTGAAGTACGGCAATCCGTGGTCGCGGAAACCCAAAGAAGAGGTTGCCGCCGCGAAGACGCCCGAGGAACTGAAGCAGCAGATTTCCGCGGAGCTCGCCGCCAACCGCGACAAGCCGAAGAAGCCGAGTCCCGCCGTCGCCGAAATGCTCAAACGTGGCGCGGCGTCGGAGGAAAGCGGCGACTTGGACGGGGCCCGCGCGGCGTATCTCGATGTCGTCGCCCTGTATCCGCAACATGCCGAGGCCCATCACCGGTTGGGGGTGATCGCCGACATGGCGCAGGATCCGCAAACGGCGGATGAGCACTATGCGCAGGCGTACGCCGTCAATCCCCGCGATCCCGATCTGCTGAGCGACATGGGGTATTCGTTGTACCTGCGCGGGCGGCTGAACGAGTCGGAAACGAAGCTCAAAGACGCCTTGCGCTATGATGAGAATCATCGTTCGGCGGCGAACAATTTGGCGCTGGTGCATGCCAAGCAAGGGAACTACTACGGCGCGCTCGCCATGTTGCGGCTAACCGGCACCGAAGCCGAGGCGCAGCAGGGCGTGGCCCGGCTCTTCCCGCAAGGCCGACCGGGCGCGGGTCCGCAGTACGCGATGAATGGCGCGGCACCGCGGTCACCACCCGGCAATCCGGGGAACGCCGCGCCCCCGTTCCCGCCGGAGTTGGAACCGACGGTCACTACGACGTCGGGAGTCGCGCCGTGGGGACGACCGGGTCAGAACGCGCCGCAAGGTTCCGCGCCGAACTTCGCGTTGGGACAGCCGCCATCGGGACAACCCCCGATGAGTCCGCCCCCGGCGATGGCGGCGAATCCCCCTACGAGCGTCAATCCGTGGGGAGGAACGCCACTCGCCGCGAATACGACTCCCTTCGCCCCGCCGCAGCCTGCGCCCATGCAAGCAGCGCCTGGGGGGACGGGTCTGCTCGCGCAGCAACCGCCGATGGCTCCTGCGTCATCGGACAATCACTGGGCCGCGCCCCCTTGGCCGATGCCGACGACGAACACCGCGCCTCCGATGACTCCCGCGCCGAGTCTCGCCGCCAAGCCCGACACGGCCCGCAGTTTCTGGGAAGGGGCGCTGGGGAATCCCGCGAATCCCCCTGCCTCGATGTCCCCGCAGGGATCGAATCCGCCCCTCTCCAACGGTCCGGCTTGGGGCCAGAATCCGCAGACTCCGCCCGTGGCCAACTCGATTCCCGGCATGCCGTGGTCGAACAACGCCGCGAGTCCCCCGGCGATGGGCTCGGGCTGGGGGACCGGTCCGGGGCAAGCGATCGAGCAAGCCGGTCATCGTGAGCCCGCGCCCTTCGGACCCGCGCCCAATGCTGGTCAACCGGTTGATGGCCCGCGCGCCGCCGCCATGCTGGGATTGCAGATGGGACCGGGAAGCATGTTCCCGTCGGGCCCCGCGCGCGGTCCGGCCCCGTCCACCTCGAACCCCGCTCCGTATGGCGCGCAGCCGTCGGCCGGGAATTCCGGCGGCTACAGTTCTCAAGCCCCGCAAGGCTCGACCAACTCGTCGGCGTGGGGCGCCTCGTCATCGTCCTGGGGTTCGGCGACCTCTCCCGCCTGGGGTCAGACTTCGCCGTGGGAGGTGCCGCTGGGCAACCCGGGGGGTGGTTCAGGGGTCGTGCAGGCGGGAGGTCCGGCTTGGCCCGGTCCCGCGCCCAAGGAAGTGCAATTCACCGACGGTCAACGAAGCTATCGTGGCTATGAAGCCAACGTCACGACGATTCCCGGGGGGAGTCTGTCTGCGGGGAGCGTCCCTCCCTCGCCTTGGAACGATGTCGCCGGTCCCGCGACATGGGGTGACGCGCCGGTCACGCCAGCCCCCACGCCGTCAGGGCCGGCCGGTTATGGTTCGATGCCACAGAATCCGGGGCCGCCCCCCGAATGGCCGCGCGACGGCGTGAGCGCTCCCGGACCGCGACCGATGGCGACGAACGATCTGCCGATCGTCACGCCGAGTCGATCGGCGACCCCGCCCGCGAATGGTCGTCCGGCCGGCAATACGGCCGATCCCAACGTGATCACCAACTGGCCGTATGCTCCCGGTCGACCGCAATAAACCTTGGAACCGTAGTCCGACCGACGAGTCCCCGCGCTAGGACGCCGTCTTGACCCCCGCTGACGAGTCGCCGCCGATTTCGCTGTCCGGGTTGTTCCCGGAAGGACGTTGGCATGGCGGCGCGGAGGTGTTGGTTCGTTCCGCGCAGGCGCACGCGGCGCGGGTGACGCCGGGTGCTCTGTTCGCGGTGATTCCCGGATCGCGGGACGATGGGGCGCGGCACGTTCCCGAGGCAATGTCGCGCGGGGCGGTCGCCCTGTTGACCGATCGGTACTTCCCGGACATCGCGGTGCCGCAGTTCGTCGTCCCGGAAGTCCGCCGCGCGTATGCGTTGGTCTGTCGGGCGCTCGCGGGGGCCGCCGCGACCCGATTGCCCATCGTGGGGGTGACGGGGACCAACGGGAAATCGACGACGGCGTGGCTGACGCGTTGGTTGTGCGCGGCCGCGGGGAGACGCTGCGGGCTGTTGGGGACGATCGAGTATCACGATGGGGTCGCCGCCGCCGCCGCCACGCTCACAACCCCCGATCCCGCGACGTTATGGCATTGGCTGCAACGGATGGCTGCGCGGGATTGCGACGCGGCGGCGCTCGAGCTGTCGAGCCACGCGCTTCATCAGGATCGGGCGGCGGGACTGCCCTTGACCGTGGCGGCTGTGACCAACGTCACGCACGATCATCTCGATTATCACGGCACCTACGAGGCCTATTGGGCCAGCAAGGCCCGCATCTTCGATCTGCTGGACGGGACCGGCACTGCCGTGGTGAATCTCGATGACCCCGGGAGTCGGCGGATGCTGACGATCGTCCCGGCGGGTTGCCGCACGTTGACGCTGAGCCTGGAACATCCGGCGGAACTGCGGGCGGAGCTCACGTCGGCGACGCTTCAGGGGAGCACTTTCGAGCTGCATACGCCGTGGGGCCATCGCGAAGCGTGGTTTCCCATGGCCGGGCGACACAACGTCGCGAATGCGTTAGGGGGGATCGCCGCCGCGTTGACGTTGGGGCTGCCGCTCGATGCCGTGGTCGAAGGTTTGGCGCGGTTTCCGGGGGTCCCTGGGCGGATGGAACGGATCGATGTCGGCCAGCCGTTCGGCGTCGTCGTCGACTATGCCCATACCGATGACGCCTTGGCGCGGTGTCTGGCGACGCTGCGACCGCTGACCGCCGGTCGGTTGATCGTGGTGTTCGGCGCGGGAGGAGATCGGGATCGCCTGAAGCGCCCGAAACTCGGCCGGGCCGCGCAGGCCGCCGATCTGGCGATCATCACCAGCGACAATCCGCGGTCGGAACCGCCGGAGGCCATCGCCGCCGAAATCGCGGCGGGGATGCTGGGGGGCGGCATCGCGCCGCGGATCGTGCTGGATCGGGCGGCGGCGATTGAGCAGGCGATCGACATGGCCCAACCGGGCGATTGCGTGGTCCTCGCCGGCAAAGGGCATGAACGCACTCAGACGATCGGACGGGAGGTGCGGCCGTTCGAGGATCGCGATGTGGCGGTGGCCGCGCTGGGACGTGACCGGACCGCTCCCGCGCCCCATTTTCCCGTGACGGAGGACCCGTTGAGCCGCCCCCCATCCGTTCCCTCGACCGTGAGGGGGAAGTCGTGATGGAACCTCTCGGATGGCATGATCTGGCGACCGCCGTGCAGGGCCGACTGGTCCCCGCGCGGGCGTGGGGTCGCTGCACCGCCATCTCGACCGACAGCCGCACGTTGAATCCGGGCGACGTCTTCTGGGCGCTCCCCGGCGAGCGACACGACGGGCATGCCTACATTCCCGAGGCGGTCGCTCGGGGAGCGGCGCTGATCGTCGGCGAAGCGGCGCGCTGTCCCGCGACGACGATTCCGCAGTTGCATGTCGCCGATCCGATCGCGGCTTTGGGTCGCTTGGCGCGCTGGCATCGTCGGCGACACGAGGCCTTGGTCATCGGCGTCACGGGGAGCGTCGGCAAAACGACGACGAAGGAACTGGTCCACGCCGCGCTGAGCGCGCAGTTTCAGGGTCTGCGGAGCCCGGGGAACTACAACAATCAGATCGGGCTCCCCAAAAGTCTGCTCGAGCTCACCGCCGAGCACGAATTCGCGGTCTTCGAACTGGGGGCGTCGCGCGTGGGAGAGATTCGGGCCCTCGCCGCGATCGCCGAGCCGGAAGTCGGCATCATCACGGCGATCGGCCAGGCCCATTGGGAGACGTTCGGCGGGGTCGAGGGGATCATTCAAGGGAAAGGGGAACTGCTTGAAGCGCTCCCCGCCACCGGGTTCGCCGTCTTGCCGGGGGATGACCCGGTCACCCGCGGTATGGCGTCCCGCGCGACATGTCGCAGCGTCTTCGTCGGCACGGGGCCCGACAACGACCTCGTCGCGAAGGAGGTCGTCGCGAGTCCCGAGGAGGTCCGCTTCACCGTGGAGAGCGTACCGTTCCGCGTGGCGCTGCCGGGACCGACGCTGCTGTCGAACGCCTTATGCGCGATCGCGGTCGCCCGCGAAGTGGGGGTGCCGCTCGAGCCGATCGCCGAAGGGTTGGAGGCCTTTGAACCTCTCGCGGGTCGCGGCCGCTTGACCACCATCGGCCCTTGGCGGGTCATCGACGACAGTTACAACGCCAGCCCGTTGTCGGTCATCGCGGCGTGTGAACGACTCGCCTTGTATCAGCGACCACGCGGCGGGCGGTTGTACGCCGTGCTGGGGGACATGCGCGAGTTGGGGGCGGTCGCGGTCGCCGAGCATCGCCGGGTGGGCGCGCTCCTCGCCGGGCTCCCCATCGCGGGGCTCTTGGCCTACGGGGAACATGCCCGTGACTACGCCGACGGCGCGTTGCGCGGCGGCTGGCGGCACGGTCAAATCGCCGCGACCACCTCGCTCGACGTGCTGCTGACGGTCCTCGACTGCTGGCTGGAGCCGGGGGACACCGTGTTGGTGAAGGGTTCGCGCGCGATGCAGCTCGAACGGGTCCTCGATTGGCTGCGACAACGCGCGGCTGATCCCTCCATCGTCCGCCGGTCCGCCTGACTCCCCACCATGCGATCGCTTACGACGTGACAAGATGATCCGCCGATGCACGCCGTCGGCAAGGGTTCGGCGCGAGCTTCCCCCTTTCGATCTGGCACGGCCCATCATGCTCTGTCGTGGCGAAGTCGCCCACGGTGGGGAGGAAACCAGGGTCCCCACATCGGTCGGAACCCTCGCGTCCGTCCACACTCAGCCTCCGCTTGGGCCGTGTTGATCACCGATCACGATTGGGATCGCCTCCCCTGCCCTGCTACGATGCTGGTGATGCCGCGTGGTCCCTCCGCGATGCGCTGCCGCGCGGCACGACTTCGGAAAGGACGAGCGGATGGTGCAATCACGGCGAACCTGGCGAAGCGTCGGTATGGCGGGCCTGATGGCGTGGGGGCTCCTCGCCGCGACGTTGCCGGCCCAACCCCCCGCCAAGGAAGTCCCCAACCCCTTCCCCGAGCGGGTGAAGGCGGTTGATCTCGACGGCGGCCGCGAATGGCTCAACGCCGCCGGACCGATCTCGCTGAAGGACCTTCGCGGCAAGGTGGTCCTGCTCGACTTTTGGACCTACTGCTGCATCAACTGCATGCACGTCCTGCCCGATCTGGCGTATCTCGAGGCGAAGTATCCCAACGAACTGGTCGTCATCGGGGTCCATTCCGCGAAATTCGAGAACGAAAAGGAATCGGACAACATCCGCAAGGCGATTCTGCGCTATGAGATCGCCCATCCCGTCGTCAACGACGCCGACATGATCCTCTGGCGGAAGTTTCAGGTCCGTGCGTGGCCGACCCTCGTGCTGATCGATCCCGAGGGCTATTACTGCGGGTATGTCTCGGGGGAAGGGCATCGCGATCTCCTCGAGCAGGTGGTCGAGCGGTTGATCGCGCATCACCGCTGGAAGAACACCCTTGACGAGACGCCGCTCCACTTCGATCTCGAACGCGCCAAACAGGCCCCGACCCCCTTGCGCTTCCCCGGCAAGGTGCTCGCCGACGCCGCCACCAATCGGCTCTTCATCTCGGACAGTAACCATAACCGCATCGTGGTGACCACGCTCGAGGGGCAACTCCTCGACATCATCGGTTCCGGCCGCATCGGAAAAGCCGATGGGGACTTTGCGACCGCCGAATTCGATCACCCGCAAGGGATGGCGCTCGTCGCCGACAAGCTCATCGTCGCCGACACCGAGAATCATCTGCTGCGCATGGTCGACCTGACCGCGAAGCAGGTTCGGACTTACGCGGGGACCGGCGAGCAGGGACATCGGCGGTCCGGTTCGGGCACGCTCCGCGAGACGGCGATCGCCAGCCCTTGGGATCTCTTGGTGCTCGACGGCGTCCTGTATATCGCCATGGCCGGGCCGCACCAAATCTGGTCGCACAAGTTGGGTGAAGACGCGATCCAGCCCTATGCCGGCAACGGCGGGGAAGACATCAAGAACGGCCCGCTCGACGACGCCGAACTCGCCCAGCCCTCGGGGCTCGCCACCGATGGCCGCTTCGTATACATCTGCGACAGCGAAGGCTCGGCGATCCGCAAGATGACCACCAAGCCCGACAACAATCTCCGCCGGCCGACCGGCAGCCTCACCACGATCGCGGGGACCTCCGATCTCCCCAATGGCCGATCCCTGTTTGAATTCGGCGACATCGATGGTCCCGTGGAGGTCGCCCGCCTGCAGCATCCGTTGGGGATCGTCCATCATGACGGGGTGCTCTACGTCGCCGACACCTACAACCATAAGCTCAAGCGGATCAACCCGACGACCAAAACAACCGAGACCTGGCTCACGGGGGCCGATCCGCAGGCGGGGATCGTCCCGCCGAATTTCTCGGAGCCGGCGGGGCTCGCGATCGCAGGGAACACATTGTTCATCGCCGACACGAACCATCACCGCATCTGCACGGTCGATCTGACGACCAAGGCTTTGAAGGTGCTGGAGATCCCCGGCTTGACCCCACCCGCGGTAACCTCGTCCGCCTCGACCGAAACCAGCGGCACGGCGCTCGAACTCCCGCCGCAACGGGTCGCCCCCGGCGAGAAGGTCACCTTCCGCGTGACGCTCGAGCTCCCCGTCGAGCACAAGCTCAACCCGGCGGGGGCGATCACCTTCCTCGCCCGCGGCGAAGCGGCCGGCATCCTCGATCCCGCGGCCCTCGGCGAACGGAACGAAGCGATCGGCGAAGGGACCACCGTGACCTTCACCCTCCCGCTGACGGCCCAACCGGGTAAGACGACGCTCGACCTGACCCTCGCCTACACCTACTGCCGCGAAGGGGCGGGAGGCGTCTGCCGGCTCGGCACGCAACGCTGGAACGTCCCGCTCGAAGTGGCCCCCGACGCGACCGGAACCGAGATCACCCTCCCCTTCCGCGCCGCCGCTCAATAACGAACGTCGCCTCCCCAACGAGCGGCGCGGCGTCAGCCCGCCGCGGGGAGTGGTGGAGGGTTGAAGGTGGAGGGTTGAAGGTCAAAAACCAAAACCTTCCGCATCACGCTCTGAGACCATCGACTCTCGACCATCAACCACCATCGGCCCTTGCCGCGTTCGCCGCCTGGCGCTCGAGCGCGATCCGCTTGAACTCTTCCTCCGCTTCCGGGAAGTCGCGGACGATGCGGTGGAAGTCGTCCCCGTCGAGGACGAACAGGTCGCAACTGCGTAGGCTGCGGACGGTCGCCGAGCGTGGTTGATTGAAGACCAGCGACATCTCGCCGAAGAATTCCCCCGTCCGCACCAGGCCGATCCGGCGGTGCTGTTCGTCGAGCGCCTCGAGTTCGCCGCGGCAGACGAAGTACATCTCGCATTTCACTTCGCCGTGTTGGGCGACGACGGTTTCCGCGCCGATCGCCATCGGCCGCAGCGCGAGCATCAGGTTGTTGAGGAGCACGTCGGGGGCGGTGGCGAAAATCGAGCTGCGTTTGAGGACATCCTTGGTGAGGATTTCGTGCCAATGCCGCCCGTCGCGCTGCAGCAGTTGGTTCGCCATCCGCGGCCCCCAGGTCCCCGCGTGGTAATTCGGATAATCGAGGGCCCGCTCCTGGCTCCACAAATCGAGGATCGGCTGCACGATCTCCCACGACCGCTCGACGAAGTCGGTTCGGGAAAAGAGCGTCGGATCGTTGTTCATCGCGCTGTAAAGCAGGACTTCATAGCCCGTCCCGCGCGAGGCCTCGAACGTCTCCTTATAGTCGAAACGCATCCCCGCCCGTTGCAGCAGCAGCGTCGGCCCCGGACGCTTCGCCTGCATCCGAATCTCGACCCCCTGAATCGGCTGAATGTGGAAGATGATGAGGTTCGGCTCGATCGAGCCCGCCGCCGGCGTATTCGCCACCAGCGCCGACGGCGCGGGCTTGAACTGCACGACGATCTCGGTCCCCCGCTTCCACAGCGACTTCCCGGATCGCAGAAAGACCGGCATCCCCTGCCAACGTTCGTTGTCGATATGCAGCTTCACCGCCGCGTACGTCTCGGTGTTGGAATCGGCCGCGACCTTCGGTTCCTGCCGATACCCGACCGCCGGCGAACCATCGGCCTTCACTCCGTCGCCATATTGCCCGCGGACGCAATCGGTCCGGACGTCGTCGACCTCCAGCAGCCGGACCGAATTCAGCAGCCGCGATTTCTCTTCGCGGACGACGGCGGGGTCGAGCGACGAGGGCAGCTCCATGCAGATGTAGGCGAGCATCTGCATCAGATGGTTCTGGATCATGTCGCGGATCACGCCCGACTTTTCGTAGTAGTCGCCGCGCGTCTCGACCCCCACGGTCTCCATCGCCGAGATTTGGATATGATCGATGTGCTCGGCGTTCCACAACGGGGCGAAGATCCCGTTCGCCACGCGGAACGCCAGCAGGTTCTGCACCGTCTCCTTCCCGAGGTAATGATCGATCCGATAGATCTCGTCCTCGCGCCATGTCGCCAACAGCGCGGCGTTCAGCGCCCGGGCCGATTCCAGGTCTTTGCCGAACGGCTTTTCGACGATGATCCGCTTCTGACCGGGCAGCCGGGGAAAGCCCGCCGCATCAAGCTGCCGGTTGACCAGATCGAACTGATCAGGGGAAATCGCCATGTAAAGCAGCGTGTTGCCCGTCGCGCGGTACCGCTCCCCGACCTCCCGCACCGCATCCTTCAATCGCCAATACGCGGCGGGATCGGTGAAGTCCCCCGCGACGTAATGCATGCGCGCGGCGAGCCAGTCCCAGACTTGGGGGTCGATGCCGTCCGTCGTCTTGAACTTCTCGAAGTCCTCGCGGAGACCGCGGCGAAACCCTTCGACCCCCAAATCACGCCGCGCCATCCCGATGACCGCGAACTCCTCGGGGAGCAACCCGTCGCGCGCCAGGTTGTAGAGCGCGGGGACCAGCAGCCGTTTCGTCAAGTCGCCCGACGCCCCGAGAATCACCAGCAGATTGCGATTGGCGACCGCCGCCTGCGTGGTGTCGGCACAAACGATCGTCGTGGTCGGCGTCATGGCAACCTCCTGGGGAACCGCCCGTCTCCCGGTGCGACTCACGATAGTAGCCTGCTCCATGCGACGCCATCGAACGGAGGTCGCGCGGGGTCCCGTGTGACGAGCTCCACAAGAAGGCCGCGCCGGGCCTTCGCCACCGCGCACCACTCCCAAGCGCTACGCCCTACCTCGGAACAGCGACGCTTCCACACGGGTCCCATGCCGAGGATGGCCTGCCTTCGTGCGGAGCACGCTCGCCGAAGTCATCGCACCGG
This sequence comes from uncultured Planctomycetaceae bacterium, assembly GCA_964427725.1. Taxonomy (GTDB): domain Bacteria; phylum Planctomycetota; class Planctomycetia; order Planctomycetales; family Planctomycetaceae; genus DSVQ01. The sequence continues at coordinate 24,450 of CAYRVS010000047.1, forward strand.
TTGCGATCGATCATGCGTCGTCGCAACCGATCGGTGAGCGGACGAAGCCGCCCGACCCCAGACGGACGATGCAGTCGGTTCGTTTGCCTATCGCCCCGCGCGACAGAGCGCCGCCAGATCCTCGAAATAGGCCGGATAGGTCTTGGACGTACAGCCGGGGTTCGAGATCACCACGCCGGGGGCCCGCAAACCCAGCAGCGCGAAACTCATCGCCATCCGGTGATCGTCGTACGTTTCAACCACGCCCGGCGACACGGGGCCGGGATGGACCGTCAATCCGTCGGGCCGTTCGTCGGCGGCGATCCCCAAGCGCCGCAGCTCTTGCACGACCGCCGAGACCCGATCGGTTTCTTTCACCCGCATGTGTTGCACATTGCGGATCCGGGTCGGTCCGTCGGCGAAAACCGCGACGCATGCCAACGTTTGAGCCGTGTCGCTGATGGCGTTCATGTCGACATCGACCCCCCGCAACGGCCCGCCGCACAGCGTCACGCGGTCTTGGCCCCAGGTCACGTCGCAGCCCATTTTCTCGAGGACATCGACGAAGTGGACATCCCCTTGCAAGGCGTATTGCGAGAGCCCCTCGACGGTCACCCGGCCCCCCGTGATCGCCGCCGCCGCGAAAAAGTAGCTCGCCGCCGAGGCGTCGGGTTCGATGTGATAGACGCCCCCCCGATAGCGTTCCGGGCGAATCCGATAGACCCCCCGCGTGCCGGTGTCGACGACGACCCCGAACCGGGCCATCACCCCCAATGTCATGTCAATGTACGGCTCCGAGACCGGCGTGCCGCTGAGTCGGATTTCGACCGCTTCCCGCGCTCCGGGGACCGCCATCAACAACGCCGAGAGGAACTGGCTGGAGACCGACGTCTCGACCGTCACGATCCCGCCTGCCAACCCGTTCGCGATGACGCTCACCGGCGGGCAGTCGGTCCCCGACAACGACGACGTCTCGGCCCCCAACTGGTTCAGCGCGTGCAGCAGGTCACCGATCGGCCGCTGCCGCATCCGTTCGTTGCCATCGAGCCGATAGCGGCCACGGCCGAGCGCGCACATCGCCGTCAGAAACCGGATGCTGGTGCCGCTGTTCTCCAGATAGAGGTCGGCCTCGGGGACGGGGAGCGTCCCCCCGCACCCGACGATCTTCAGGGTCCGCGCCCCGACATCCTGCTCGATGCCGAGTCCCAGCCGACGCAGGCTTTCGACCATCACCTGGGTGTCCCGGCTGTCGAGGACGCCGTGCAGTTCCGAAGTCCCCTCGGCGAGGGCGGCAATCACAAGCGCCCGATTCGTCAGGCTCTTCGAGCCCGGCGGTCGCACGCTTCCCGAAACGGGGCCCGTGACCGGGGTGATTTCCAACTGCTCCATGATCGTTGTCGCCAGGTCCGCAGTCGTTCGGCGGAGGGATTCGTTGGTGGGAATTCGCGTAACCATCGTCCATATGCGGGGTTAGAAGTCAACGCCGCCACCGGAATTCCGGCGGATCCCCCCTAAGTTCTGGTGGGGCGGTCGACCATCCCTCGTTGAGGCTGTCTGTCGCGCATCGCCTGTCAGATCACTTCGCGGGACAGGGGGCTACGCTGCCAAGATGGCAGATTTCGCCCGAGATCCATTGACGGACGATCGCGTTAGTTCAATGCAAGATTCATGTTGCGTCACACGGACTGCGGCTGGCACAAAAACTGCAAGACATATTGCCGTCCCCACAGGTCGGAGGTCTGCGCCCCGCCGGACGAAATCGTGCCCCCTGATCTCAGGGGCGACGATGGTCGGGTCGGCCCGCGATCGATTCCGACGGTGACGCAAGCGGAATCGGGTCGATGGTCTCACCCCATGGCTGATTCCGCGACCCACCGTTCCGGCGCGGCCCTTTGTGACCAAATCGTCGGGCGGGCTGGCCGTCCAAGCGACAACTTTGCAGGCGATTGCTGGTTGAGGAGAGATTGTGGCTAAGCTGATCTGCTTCGATGAAGACGTTCGCAAGAGCCTCCTGGAAGGGGTCTCGAAGCTGTCCAAGGCGGTCAAAAGCACGCTCGGTCCCCGCGGCCGCAACGCCGTGCTCGATAAGGGCTGGGGCTCCCCCAAGGTGACCAAGGACGGCGTGACCGTCGCCCAGGACATCGAGCTCGAAGACAAGTATGAAAACATGGGGGTCCAACTCGTCAAGGAGGCGGCCTCCAAGACCAGCGATGTCGCCGGCGACGGGACCACCACCGCGACGGTCCTCGCCGAAGCGATCTTCCGTGATGGCCTCCGCTACATCGCCGCCGGGGCCGACCCCATGGCCCTCAGTCGCGGCGTGCAGAAGGCGGTCGACGCCGTCGTCGCCGACCTGAAGAAGCTCGCGAAGCCGGTCGATGCCAAGGATCGCAAGGCGATTGAAACGGTCGCCGCGATCGCCGGGAATAACGACAAGGAGATCGGCAGCATCCTCGCCGACGCGCTCCTCAAGGTCGGCAAAGACGGGGTGATCACCGTCGAAGAAGGTCGCCAGATCGCGACGGAAGTCGATCTTGTCGAAGGGATGCAATTCGAGCGGGGTTATCTCTCGCCGCACTTCGTGACCGATCAGGACGATCAGGTGGTTGAACTCGAGAACTGCCGCATCCTGATCTATGAAGAAAAAATCAGCTCCGCGAAGACGCTGGTTCCGCTGCTCGAGAAGACCTCGAAGGCTGGGATCAACCTGTTGATCATCGCCGAGGACGTCGAAGGGGAGGCTCTCGCGACCCTCGTCGTCAACAAACTCCGCGGCATCCTGAAGGTCGCGGCGGTCAAGGCCCCCGGTTACGGCGATCGTCGCAAGGCGATGCTGGAGGACCTCGCGATCCTCACCAACGGCAAGGCGATCTTCAAGGATCTGGGGATCAAGCTCGAAAACGTCGAGCTGTCGGACCTCGGGACCGCCAAGAAGGTGCGGATCGACGCCGAGAACACCACGGTCGTGCAAGGGGGCGGCAGCAAGGCGGCGATCGAAGGTCGCGCCTCGGTGATCCGCTCGGAGATCAGCAAGACCGACAGCGAATACGACCGCGAGAAGCTGCAGGAGCGACTCGCCAAGCTCGCCGGCGGCGTGGCTCAGATTTCGGTCGGGGCCCACACCGAAACCGAGATGAAGGAGCGTAAGGACCTCATCGACGACGCCCTCGCCGCCACCCGCGCGGCGATCGAGGAGGGGGTCGTCCCCGGCGGCGGCGTCGCCTTGCTCCGCTGCACCGGCGCGGTCGAGAAGCTGAAGCTTGAGGGGGATGAAGCCCACGGGGCCGACCTGATCAAGTCGGTCTTGTCGATGCCCCTGAAGACGATCGCCCAGAACGCCGGGCTTGACGGAGCCGTGGTCGCCAACCACGTCCGCAAGGCCAAGGACAAGACCCACGGCTACGACGCCCTGAACGAGCGGTACGGCGACATGTTCGAGTTCGGCGTCGTCGACCCGACCAAGGTGGTGCGGACCGCGCTCCAAAACGCCGCCTCGGTCGCCAGCCTGCTGCTGACCACGGAGGCGATCATCGTCGAAGCCCCGAAGCCGAAGGAAGCCGACGGCCACCACGACCACCATCACGATGGCGGAGGCATGGGTGGGATGGGAGGCATGGGGATGGGTGGCATGGGCGGGATGGGTGGCATGGACTTCTAAGCAAGTCCGTTGTCCGTGGCTCGTGGTCCGTTGTGATGACGGGCGGGAGCCGTGGGCTGATCGTCGCCGTTGCTGTTCGCCGCCGCATAGGTCGAACGCCGTTTTCAATACGTCTGACAGACAAACATCACAGTCACTCGCGACTGAAATCCCTGGGAGATGCGATCGATGGCTCTGAAACCTTTGGATGACCGCGTTGTTGTCGAACCCCTGAGCGCCGAAGAAAAGACCGCCGGCGGCATCGTGCTGCCCGATTCGGCCAAGGAAAAGCCGCAGCGCGGCAAGGTGGTCGCGGTCGGTCCCGGCCGGCTCCTCGACTCCGGCAATCGGCACCCGATCGCGTTGTCGGTCGGCGATGAAGTCCTGTTCGCCAAGTACGGCGGGACGGAAATCGAAGTCGACGGCGTCGAGGTGAAGATCCTCCGTGAAAGCGACATCCTCGCGAAGGTGTCGAAGTAGTTTTTGCACATTTGAAGCCCAGGGAACGCTTTCCCTGGGCTTCCCATCACACAATCAACGCGCCTACCCTCGCACAGGAGTGATCTCGCGTGGCCAAGCAATTGCTGTTTGACGATCGGGCCCGCCTGAAGTTGCAACGCGGCGTCGAGACCCTCGCCCAGGCGGTCGCGGTCACGATGGGCCCCACCGGCCGCAACGTCATCATCGACAAGTCCTTCGGCAACCCCGTCGTGACCAAAGACGGCGTCACCGTCTCGAAAGAGGTCGAACTCGAAGACCCGTTCGAGCACATGGGGGCCAAGCTCGTCAACGAAGTCGCCTCCAAGACCAGCGACGTCGCCGGCGACGGGACCACCACCGCCACCGTCCTCGCCCGCGCGATCTACAGCGAAGGGCTCCGCGGCCTGACCCTCGGGGCGAACCCGACCGTCGTCCGCCGCGGGATCGACAAGGCGGTCGAAGCCGCGATCGCCAAGCTCGAGTCGCTTGCCAAGCCGGTCAGCTCGAAGGAAGAGATCGCCCAGGTCGGCGCGATTTCCGCCAACAGCGACAAGGAAATCGGCGACCTGATCGCCGACGCGATGGAGAAGGTCGGCCGCGACGGCGTGATCACCGTCGAAGAAGGCAAAGGGAACAAGACGACCCTCGAACTCGCCGAAGGGATGCAGTTCGACAAGGGGTACATCTCCCCCTACTTCGTCACCAGCCCGCAGGACATGAAGGCGGTCCTCGAAAACTGCTACATCCTGCTGCATGAAAAGAAGATCTCGAACCTCCGCGACTTCGTGCCGCTGCTCGAGAAGGTCGCCCAGACGGGCAAGCCGCTCCTGGTGGTCGCCGAAGACGTCGACAGCGAAGCGCTGACCGCGCTCGTCGTCAACAAGCTTCGCGGCGTGCTCCACAT
>CAYRVS010000048.1:0-28875 GCA_964427725.1 uncultured Planctomycetaceae bacterium
CCATCGCTTCCAGCAAGGTCAGCGAGATTCCCTCGGTCGAGGACGACGTCACGAAGAAACCCGCCGTCTGTAGAAGCTCGGGCACGTCGGTCCGTTCCCCCAGGAACTCCACATGCCGACCGAGGCCCAAGTCTTGCGTGAGTTGTTCCAGCTTGGCGCGCTCCGGACCATCCCCCACCAGTTTGAGCCGCAATTCCGGGACGATTTGGACCGCGCCGGCCATCGCCCGCAACAACGTCGGAAAGTCCTTCTCGGGTGAGAGCCGCGCCACCGAGATCGCGATCGGCGCGGCGACCGGCCCGTGATACGCGAACGTGCTCAGATCGATCCCGTTCCAGATTCGCGTGACTTTTCCTGGCGGCAAGTGATCGACCGTCAGACATAACCCCGCCGCGTCATCCGAGACCGCGACGACGCGGTCGGCGAGGCGTGTCGCCTGTCGATACAGAAAACTCGACTTCCATCCATGCCCCGCCCGCTGTCCATGCCGTGTCTGCACCACCACCGGCACCCCGGCCCAGCGCGCGGCGAGCGTGGCGTACAGATGCGGATAGGTGTTGTGCGTATGGACCACGTCGATCCGCTCCCGCCGCAGCCAAGTCGCCAACTCGCGCACTTGACCCCAACGCCGGGTCGCTTGAATCCGATGGACCACGCAACCGGTTCGGCGAATCTCCTCCGCGAATCGGCCAACCTCCCGCAGCGCGACGAACGACGGCGTCACCACGTCGCGGTGATGATGCCGCGCCAAATCGGCGAGGATCCGCTCGAGTCCCCCCGTTTTCAGCGTCAGGCTGACATGACACACCCGCCACGGTCGGCCGTTTGCGGACGGACGCGGCGCACTCGTCGCTGTCGGGTGTTCCGCGATGGCCATCATCCCTCCTCCTCGGGTCCGCGCGTGGCTGATACCTGCCGCGGACCACCGCTCAACACGCCGCGACACAAGCGTTTGGCCGACTTCAGCGTGTCGAGGACGCGCCGCGTCCAGCGCGGTCGCCGCCAGGTCGCCCAGACGAGCGGGGTCTGACACGTCGTCAATCGCCGTTTGTGCATCGAGTCGCCGGCCATGAAGTCGTACGCGGAGTAGCCTCGCGCCAGACACTCCTGCATCGCCAGGAAATCGGTCACCAATCCCGGGCTCCCAGACTCCTCCGCGAGCCGGCCTCCCTGATAGACCAGTACCCGACCACGATCGACGATCAGTTGCGAACACCCGACCGGATGGTCGGCCCCCGAGACGCGCACCAGCACCATCTTCCCTTGAGGGACCATTCGCGTGATCAACTCCCGATGAAACGCCGTGAATCGCTCGCTGGCATAGCAGCCCGGCTTGCCGACCGCGGTCCACCGCGCCTGATGGAGCGCGATGAGGTCGGTGAAGATGTCGTGGGCATGATCGACCGTTTCGGCCCACTCGAACCGCACGTGGCCCATTTTCTTGAGATTCTGCCGGATCCCCTTCCGCGTCGAGTCGCCGAACGACTGAATCAGGTCTTGTCCGTTGCGTCGGACGTCATCCAAATCGACCCAGCGCGCGGGCTTGCGTTCACAACTCCACGCCGGGTCGTCGAGCAGCCAATCGGGGAGGTCGTACTCCGCGAAGCCGTCGAACTGCAGCGAGTCCCAGTCGGGTTCCCGTTGCGCCCCCTTGACCAGCTCCCGCAGAAACCGGTCACGAAACGCGGGGAGACAGGCCCAGGCGTTGTACTCGACACAGACCGAATCCCCTTCGGGTTCGCCGGCGGTCCCGACATGCCACGAACGATCGGTCCACCGCTGCAGCGCGGACTCCATGCCCCGCGTGACCAAGGCGATGCCCACATATCGTTCATCGCCGCGCACCGTCACGAACCGATGCGGAACCAGATCGCCGTAGTGTTTCAACCAGCATTCCACCCACTCGCGCGACGCCATCAGGGGAAACGCCCCCGCTTCGCGTTCCAGCGCATCCCAGACCGCGAGCATCGACCGTTGGCCGTCGGCTCCCGTCCAGCGCACCTCCCACGAACCGACCGACTCGTGCGAGTCGAGGGCGGGAGTGAAGGGTGTCGTACGATCCAGCATCACGCTCACGGGCACGTTTCCCTGGGCATAAACCACGGTTCCCCAACCGAATCCGTCGTCCGCGCCCCGTCAGGCCAACAGGCGGGTCATCAGGTACAAACCGACAAACATCGCCGCGCTCGAACTCGCCAGCTTCAGCACCAGCCCGCGATTCCACACGATCAGCGGCCGCATCTCGGCGGTATGAATCCAACTCAAATTCAGAAACGCCGACGCCATCCCCAGCACCAAAAAGGTCGGCACGATATAGCACCGCGAGAGCGAGAACATCGACATGCACCACCCCGCGAGCACCCCGGCGATATAGGGCCGCATCCGTCGCAGTTCGTGATGCCAGACGGGTGCCTCCAGCCGTCCCAGTCGATAAATCTGCAGGAACGCGAAGAAGAAACAGCCGAAGAACAACGTCCCTCCGACGATCCCCAGTTCGACATAGGCATGCAGAAACGAATTGTGCGCGACCAACCCCGCGAGCTCGGCGTACATGTTATGGCCGATGCCGAAGAAGAGATCGGGTGACTTGAGGGCCTCAAACCCTTCGCGCCACATCTCGATCCGTTCATGACTGGTGCTGCCGTCGCCGAACTCGATGTTCGCCGAGCGGCCCGCCACGACGGGGAGGCCGCACAACGCCAGCGTCGCCATCACCACGCCGAACCGCGCCCCGAACCTGAAGGTCGCAAGGGTCATCACCGCCACGACCCCGGCCAACAGGCCCCCGCGGGATTTCGTCTCAAGAATCGCGGCGGCGAAGACCGCCAACGGCGCGACCCACAACCACCGGAACACTCCCACCGCACGGTCGGTCAGGAAGTACAGGCACAAGATCCCGCCGGCGACGATCACCATCGCCAGGTCGTTCGGATCCTGGAAAATCCCGGTGCCGCGCATCCGCTGGAAGAAGATCGGCATCCCTTCTTCATCGTGCCCGTCGATGTCCTGGAGATGGACGATGAATTCAAAGTCGACCCATTCCCAATAGTCGAACAGGCACAACGAGACCATCACGCTGGTGCAGACCGCCACGTTCGCCAGGAACGCCTTCATCCGCGACGGCGAATTGACGCACGTCACCACCAACCCGTAGTACAGCAGCGTCCGCACGAACTGATCCGCGGAATCGCGGACCCCGCCCAGATACAGGTGGGTCAAATGCGACATGACGATCGCCGGCAGCATCCCCGCCGCGCAGTAGGTGATCGGCTGCCGGGTCATCGCAAACGGTTGGAAGTTCGCGATGACCGAAGAGACGGTGAGCGCGAACGTCCCGAGGATCAGCCCTTCGTAGATCGGCAAGCCCTCCAACCAGGAGAAGACTTCCGCCGGGCGCAGGAACAGTGTCGCCGTCAATAACTGAAACAGCATGAAGGCCAGCACGGCGAGGGAGCGATGCTGCATGATGGCCCGAGCCGCGACACCACAGGGGACGTGATCCCGGAATCCCTCCCGGTCACCGTCGGCACGGTCTCAGACCACACGCTGAGCGCACGATCCGCGCCGACTGACACAACCATAGGTCACGCCATGTGACGCGGCGGCTCCCTCCCACCCCCGCGAGCCTGACAGCGGCGCGGGTCGTAACGATCGTCCGAGCCTTACGGAAGATTCGGATCGTGCGGGGGGGCGTCATCCCCGGGTGATCCGGCATGACTCGGCATGACGAACGACCGTGGGGTCGCCGGCTCGCCGATCCACCACTGCTGTCCCCGAGCGGCTCGCGGGTCGACAACCGTCAGGCTGCGGCCGTGCAGCGCCTCACCCAATTCGCGCCAATACAGCTGCGGCCAAACCAAATCCGGGGCCGCCGCTTGCAGTGGCGATAGTGCATCGATTCGCGCCCCCTCAACCTCGGCCCGAGATCGGCGCTCCGCCGCGGCTCCCTGACTCGCTTCCAAGGTCGACGCCGCCGATCCGCCGAGTCGATGTGTTCCGTCGGAGTTCGGTGTGATCCATCCGCCCCACTCTTCCGCGGTGATCGATGTCTCCGGATCAGGCCGCGCCGCCAAGTCATGATGAATCGCCTCGCCGACCAGACCGATCAACCGTCGCTCGGCGGCCGTCTCCGCGTCGTTCCGTTGTTGAACCTGCTCCTCCCACGCATCGGCGACGGCGCGGTAATCCCCCACCACCGGCCGGGGCGGATGAACTTCCAACAGCCTGACCCCGACCACCGCGACTCCCACCGGCATCCGCGACAAGCGCTCCCGTAAATCCGCCGCGGCGCGCTCTGCCAACGTCTCCCGCGTGGCGCTCAACCACGTCTCGAGCGGGTGCCCCGCCGCCAATTCACGCAGCGTCCCCTCCAGCTCGGCCCGTAACAACCGCTCGACGACCGGCCCTCCGCGCAGCAGATACGTCGGCAAATCGGCGATCCGATATTCCAATTCCGCCGAGACGTCGACGAGGACTTCGTCCGAGGTCACCAGCAGGATTTCCCGCGGCGCGGCCGGCCCCCCCGCATGATGCTCGCTGGTCCATTCGATCAGCCGCGCGCCGGTGGCCGCCGAGCTCTCCTCCAGCCCCAACCCCACCCGCCGCAGCAAGTCCGGCCGTTCCCGCAAGACCGCCTCGAACGGGGGCGGCCAGCGCCACGCGACTCCCGGCGACAACGTCATGTGATACCGTCCATGTCGCAGCACGACGGCGGCCTCGTCACTCCGCAGCCACACGACATTCGACAGCAGCCACGCCAGCCCCATGCCCGCAACGCCGACTTGTCCCAACCGCGCCCGATGCCGCAATCCCCAAGGGACCCAATGCGCCGGTGACAACCAGCGACCGATGATCGCGACATCTATCCACCGACGATCGTCACCGGTGGTTCCCGGGGCGGATTCCTCGTCCGCGACAGCCGTCTCCCGGAACCATAGCAGCCGCATCGCATTCAGCATCACGGCGAGCGAGCCCGCCTCGTGAAACAGGGCCGCGGTCACCGGCGTGAGCCACCCCAACGCGCACGCCAACATCCCCAACCCATTCAGCCCCCCCGCGAACAGCACGATGCTGGTTTGAATGTTCGCCAACAAAGCCCGCGACAACCGCAACAAGTCGGGCAGCCGTCGCAGCGGATCTCCCAACAGAATCACATCGCCCGCTTGGGCCGCCAGATCGGCCCCGGGTCGACCGATGACGATCCCCACATCGGCGGCCGCCAGCGCGGGGGCATCGTTGATCCCATCCCCCACCATCGCGACACATCGGCCCGCCGCCCGTTCTTTCTCGATCCAGCGATGCTTGTCGTCCGGTGTTTGCTCGGTGGCGACGTACCCCATCGCCCCCAATTCCCGCACCACCACGGCGGCCGGCGCCGCGCGATCCCCCGTCAACAGCGCGAATCTTGAAATCCCCAGAGCGCGCAGTCGTTGCAATACGGCACCGGACTCCTCCCGTACTTCGTCGCGCAGCCCGATCAAACCCACGATCTCGGCATCTACCGCCACCAGCAACGGGGTCTGGCCACGTTCCCCCAATGTGGTGATTCCATTCCGCCAGACGGCGGACACCTCACACCCCGCCTCGGTCAATTGGCGGAGATTCCCCACCACCAACCGACGATCGACCGGCGATTCCGCACTCGTCCATCGCTCCGCCGCGATTCCCACCAAGGCGGTCGATCGCAGCCACGCCGTCACTCCCGCCCCGGTCGTCGCCTGAAACTCGTACGGACTCGGTGGCGGAGTTTCATCCCCTTCCGCCGCGGCCACCAGAACCCGCGCGAACAGATGCTCGCTGCGTCGCTCGGCGATCGCCGCCAACCGGATGACATCGCGCGTGGTCAGCCCGTCCATCGGCAGCACGTCGCCCAATTGCGGCCGGCCCCGGGTCAGCGTCCCGGTTTTATCGAAGGCGAACGTGTCGACCCCCGCCAATCGTTCCAGCGCCGCCGACCCTTTGACCAAGATCCCTCGTCGCGCCAACCACGCCAACGCCGCCATCACCGCGCACGGCGTCGCCAACGCCAAGGGACACGGGCACGCGACTACAAGCACGGCCAGCGCGGGCGAAGCCGCCGTGCGAAGGTTCCCCGTCCGCCACCACCATCCGAGTCCCACCAGCAGCGCGCACCCCAGGACGATGGGCAGGAACCGTCGGCTCCACCGATCCGCCGTCCGTTCACACGCCGCTTTCCGCGTCGCCTCTGCGGTCACCAATTCGCCGAGTCGCGCCAACTGGGTGTCGGCCCCCACACGCTTGGCAATTAGCTCGAACCCGCCATGCTGGTTCAGCGTCCCCGCATAGACGAGATCGCCGGGCGTCTTGGGGGTGGGCAGCGGCTCGCCCGTAAAGGTCGACTCATCGACCGTCGACTGTCCCGCGACCACTTCGCCATCGACGGGAATCCGCTCACCCGGGCGCACCGCCAACCGATCGCCGACACGGACTTCATCGAGCGGGACTTCGCGCTCGTTTCCATCACCCAGCAGATGGGCCACTTCGGGTTGCCGGACGAACGTTTGCCGGATCGCCCACCGCGCGCGATCGACCGTGTACCCTTCCAGACTTTCGCCGAACAGGCTGATCAGAACCACCAGGCCGGCGGTCGTCGCCTCACCGAGCGCGATCGCCGCGAGACAGGCGAGCGCCAACGCGAGATCCGCCCCGAAGCGCCCCGCCGCGAGCCCATCCAAGGCGTGATAGAGAATCCGCGCCCCCCCGAGGAGCGCCCCCCACAAGGCCCAGCGGTAACCCAGAAAAACCGGTGACCACCCGCCATACCCCGCCAAGGCATCCGCGAGACAACACCCCGCGACCAACAGCGTCAGGAGATACAGCGGCGCGGAACGCTCATGAAACTCCCAGCCGGCCCGCCCACGTCCCTCGCGCCACGGATCATTCCGCAGCAGTTCGCACATCGATTCCGGAACGTAATGCATCGACCGTGACTGACAAGGACCGCCGAGCGCTGAAGGCCGGCCCCCCAGGACGCGGCAGCCCCCACTCTAAACCGCCCCTCCAACCACGGGCCATCCCAATCACCCACGCACACCGCACCGTTTAGCCGCGAGCCGCAGACAATCGCGCCTTACCGCCGAAGCACCACCTCGGAACCAACCGTCAGGAAGTCATAAACCAGCACGATGTCTTTGTCGTTCAGTCGAATACAGCCGCGCGAAGCGGCTTGGCCGATCGAGCCCGGATCGATCGTGCCGTGAATCCCGTAGCTGCCGCCAAGGTCGATCCACCGTTCCCCCAGCGGATTCGTCGGATCGTCGGCGTCGATCACGTCGCCGTTCGGATCGGTGTATTGCGGATTTTCGACCTTGTTGAGGACCGCGAATTTTCCGATCGGGCTCGCCCCATCCCGTCCCACGCCGACCGAAAACCGCCGGACGTAATACCCTTGCAGATGGACCGTCAACGAATACTCCACCAGTTCCACCACCGCCGCGAACGGGCCGCGGACGACTTTCAATTTGCGGCCAGGCTGAATCCGCTGCGGGCTGACTCGGTTCAGCTTCGAGAGGTATTCCCACGGAACTTTGTACTGGCCGGCGATCGCTTCCAGCCGGTCGCCCGGTTCGATGACGTGCGGTTCGACGAAATGGGGCTGCGGTTGGAAGAAGATCATCGCCGCGGTCTGATCGAGCCGCTCGATCAACTCCGGCCGGTGGGACCGCTGCTTCCAATAGGCCTGCGACAACAGCCGATGCGCGGCAAGGATCTCGCCGTGCTCGACCTTGGCGTCGTAGGCGGCTATCGTCGCTGCCAGATCGAACTCGGGCGGGTTCGCCACAACGCCAACCCGCCCGGCCGCCAACTCACCGGGGAGATTGGTCGTCCCGGCCGCTGGCAAGGACTCCGCGGTCGCGAAACTCGCGGGATCGACTTGCCGTGGGATCACACGGGGAATTTCCTGGGCGGCGTCATCCATGGGCAGCGGCCGTGGGCTGCCCATGGATGACGTCGAGCCGGGCGACTCGGTCGGTTCCGACTGGCTGGCGAAGATCGCCTGATCGAAATCGGGCCCCACCGGTCGCGGTCGCTCGGTCGTCAGGATCGGTTGCGCAGTCTCCGGCGAATCGATTCCTGGTTCGGCCGATCGCGGGATTCCGTCCGGCAAGGACGGATCACCCGGCATGACTTCCAAGGGAGGATCATCCGCCGCACTTTCGGCCGCCGGATCGATCACCCCCGTCGGAGCGGGCAACCACTGAACGGGAAACCACCCCTCGCGGAAGCCGAATCCCAGCCCCGCTCCACCGCCGAAGACGGCGATCGTCAGCAAGATCGCCCCGAACGGTCCCCGTCCCATCGTGCCCCCTCCTTGGACTGGCCAGCCCCCGTGACGATCCCCCCGCCCGGAGTCCATCCACTTGGAATGCGCGACTTGTAGCACATGCAAGGTCGTGGGTTAAGTCGATTTCACCGGGTCCCCGCAGGTTCGATCAGGTCACCGCGACATCCGTGTCTCCAACGGTCGAGTTCCTGAAAAAACGACGGGGTGGACCGCTTGATGCCCCGTACCCGGGCTGCTATCCTTCGCGATTCTTCCGCGTGGCAAACGCTTTCCATCATGACGGGAAACCCGTCCGAGGGCTTCCAGGAGTGTCCGTGGCATGGGTGTGAAGAAGACCGGCAAAGGGCGACGCAAGATCGGTCGCAAGAAGCGGAAAATGCGCAGCCGAATTCGCCACCGCAAGTAAGTCGTCATCGTCTGCGGAACGGCGCGTGATGCGATGCCCCGCTCCGCTGGCATCCCTTGTCGCTCGAGTGATGCTTTACCATGCCGCAGGATGATCGGGGACGCCGTGACGGCGGGTCGGCCTATGTCGATCCCGAGACCTCGCGCGCCCACAACTGGCCCTGCCTGCGGCAGTTCGTGGTCTTCCTCGAAAACCGCGTCGGCCGACTGCGCGAACTCATGCGTCAGGTCGAGTCGCTCGACGTCCGCGTCCTTGCGGTCAGCATCGTCGACTCGGTCGACTGCGCGAATGTCCGGCTGATCTTCAACAACTCCGACCGGGCCCGCGAACGACTCGAACTCGCGAACTTTCTCTTCAGTGAAAGCGATCTCGTCGGCGTCGAACTCCCCCCGGACGACGATCGGCCCTTCGACCGCATCTGCACCGCGCTGCTGAAGGCGGAACTCAATATCCATCACGCCTCGTACCTGCGCTACCGCCGGAACGGCTGCTCCGCCGTCGCGATGTACGTCGACGATGTCGACCTCGCCACCAAATCCCTCGAAGAGGCCGGCCTGCGGGTGATCACCGAAGGGGATCTCCTCGACCAGGACGAATTCGCCTGAGCAGGAGTCACGGCAAGGGTGTCCATTCGACAAACGGTCACGTCGCGCGGCGAGGAATGCCGCGCGGGACTTACGTGATGCCTCCGTGTCAAACTGTCGGCCGGCGTTGCGACTTTGTCGCATGAGCCGTCGACCGTCCATCATCCTCCTGTTCGAGGCGGTCGTACTTCGCCAACCGCCGATCGGCGTCGAACGTCGGTCGGGGGAGCGATGACACCAACCGCGTGACGTCGGCCTCGCCGAGGTCATCCCGTCGCGTCCCGATCGCGCGGTAGATGGGCAACCCTTCCCGCAGCGCGATGATCTCCCGTCGCGTCCGTCCCTGCGGCGCGTTCGGCCAGCGCCCCGGCTGTTCCTCCAGCGTGAAGAACGGGCTCGCCACGCCGCGCATGTAGCGTGCATACGCCGGGTTGTCGGTCTGCAACAGCAGTTTGCCCCCCGGGACCAGGACCGCATGAACCCGGGCCAGAAACTCCGGCGTGATCAACCGCAATTTGTGTTGCCGACGTTCGTAGTAGGGCTGCGGATGGAGGCAATGCAGTTCGGTGACGGTCCCGGGTTTGATGTGGTCCCACAAGAGTTCGCGGCCCCCCAAGACCCCGAAGCGGACATGCGCGAGCCCCCGCTGATTCGCCCGCCGCGTCGCGTAGCGAATCACCACCGGCAGGACGTCGACCGCGAGGAGGTTCCACTCGGGGTGCTCGAGCGCCGACAAGAGTGTCGATCGGCCGTTCCCGCAGCCGATGTCGAGGACCAGCGGCGCGGATCGACCGAAGAGCGCGTCACAATCCAACGTCCCCGGCGTGGGCCACTTCTTCAAGGCCGTGCGGGCCCATTGCTCCTCGGGCAGAATCACGCCCGGAATGGGAACCCCCAATTCGGTTTCCACGGCTGAAGCGGTCACGTCATCACCTCCGCGGCCGACGGAGCCGGTCCGTGCTCAGTAATCAAGGCTCGCGCCCCCTTCGGCTTCGATCGCCTGGCCCGTGATGAAGCTCGAATCGTCCGTCGCCAGGAAGAGCGCGATCGTGCCGATTTCCTCCGGCGTCCCCATCCGTCCGAAGACCTGCAACCGGGCGACTCGTTCCAAGGCCGATTCCGGATCGGGCAGCGTCGCGGCCCATTCCCGCATCAAGGGGGTGTCGATATTGCTGGGAAGGATCGCATTGACCCGGACCCCGCAGGAGCCGAGTTCGATCGCCAGCGACTTCGTCAGACCGACCTGCGCCGCTTTCGTCGAGGCGTAGGCGCTGCTTTGATTCTGACCAAGGACCGCGGTCATCGACGAGATGTTGACCACCGTCCCGCGGGTCCGTTTGAGATGCTCCAGCACCGCCTGCACCCCGGCGAACGAACTGATGAAGTTGATCCGCAGCAGCGCTTCGAGCGACTCGAGGCTGGTCGCTTCAATCGGCGTCGCGGGGGGATGCACACCGGCGTTGTTGATGAGGCAATCGATCCGCCCCCAGCTCGCGGCGACTTCGTCGATCACGCGCCGCAGCTCCGCGGGGTGCGCGACGTCACAGGCCCAGAACCTCGCCTCCCCCGGTCCCGAGGACGTCAACTCCCGCGCTGTCGCCGTCCCCTGCATCACATCGCGATCCAACACGGCGACGCGGCCCCCTTCGCGACAGAAGACCGCCGCGCAACCACGACCGATTCCTTTGGCGGCCCCGGTGATGACCACCACGCGATCCTGAAACCGCGACATCGTCCTGCTTTCTTGTGGGGGATCGGCGGGTCACGCGCTGCGATCCTGGTCCGCCGGCCATGGTCTGATGCGGGAGTCGCCGTCGAGCGGCGCGGCATCTGCTAAGGACATCACCTCAAGGCCCCGCCTGCCGTAATGGCAGCCCAGGCCCGTTCGTATCCCGTTTTTGTGGTTCAAGGATTCGTCAGAATGGCAGCGGACACCACGGCGCAGCAGTTCACGTTTCAGGCCGAAATCGCGCAGTTGCTGCACATCCTCTCCCACTCCCTCTACCAGAACCGGGAGATCGCCCTCCGCGAGTTGGTCTCGAACGCCTCCGATGCTCTCAACAAGCTGCGGCACATTCAACTGACCGAAGCCGCCTACCGTGACGAGACGCCCCTGGAAATCGCCTTGCTCCCCGATAAGGAGGCCCGCGTCCTCACGGTACAGGACAACGGGCTCGGGCTGACCCGCGAGGAGCTGATCGAGAACCTCGGCACGATCGCCAAGAGCGGCTCGAAGGAGTTTCTTTCGAAACTCGCCGAGGGGGCCAAGGGGGATCTCTCGCTGATCGGGCAATTCGGCGTCGGGTTCTACTCCGCGTTCATGCTCGCCGACACCGTCGAGGTCATCACGCGATCCTACAAGGAAGCGACCGGTTGGCGGTGGGAATCGGACGGCAGTGGCCGGTTCACGATCACGCCGGTGGAAGGCGAGGTCCCCCGCGGCGCGCAGATTCGGCTCCACCTGAAGAAAGACCCGGAGTTCGATGACTTCCTCGAACCGTGGCGGCTGAAGGAGATCGTCCGTCGCTATTCGACCTTTGTTCCACAGCCGGTCAAGGTGGAGGGGGAGCAGGTCAACGAGCAACGGCCGATCTGGGTCGAACCGAAAAGCCAGGTGACTGCGGAGCAGTACGACGGCTTCTATCAATGGCTGTCGCATCGCAGCACCGAAAAGCCGCTTTGGCATCTGCATCTCACGGCCGATTCTCCGCTGCAGTTCCAGGCGATCCTGTATTGCCCGGAAACCAACATCGAGCTGCTCGGCTTCGGCCGGATGGAGCACGGGCTGCATCTGTGCGCCAAGCGGATTCTGGTCCAATCGGACAATCAGGATCTCCTGCCCGACTATCTTCACTTCATGGTCGGGCTGGTCGATTCCGCCGATCTCCCCCTCAACGTCTCCCGGGAGACGCTGCAGGATCATCAGCTCATCCCCAAGCTGAAGCGCGTCCTGACCAAGAAAGTTTTGGATCATCTCGCGAGTCTCGCCGAGGAAGACCCCGCGAAGTATCGGCGGTTCCACGACGAATTCGGCAGCATCCTGCGGACGGGACTCGGTTCGGACTGGGAACACCGCGAAAAGCTCGGCGGGCTGCTCCGATTCCATTCGACCCACGGCGACGATCGCGACGCCGTCACGTCGCTCGATGAATATCTCAAGCGGGCCGCCGAAGGGCAAACGCAGATCTACTATCTGACCGGGCTGAAGCTCGAATCGCTGGCGGGACATCCGCGGCTGACCGAGTTCCGCAAACGGAATCTGGAGGTCCTGCTGCTCGATGATCCCGTCGATGAGTACGCGCTCGTCCAGTTGCGGACTTATCAGGAAAAGACGCTGGTGTCGATCGATTCGACCGACGTCAAGTTCCCGGAATCGACCGAGCCGACCGACCGCGCGGACCAGACCGCCCCCAAAGGCTTCACGCGGGTGGTCGAGCTCTTCCGCGGGGCGCTCGCCGACGAGGTGCAGGACGTCCGCGAATCATCGACGTTGGGGGAGGCCCCCTGCGCGTTGGTCAACCCGCAAGGGGGTTACAGTCGGTTGCTGCAGCAGGTCTTGCGGCAAAACACGAAAGAGTATCAGCCGACGAAACCGGTGCTGGAGGTCAACCCCCATGCGGCGTTGATCGAGCGGCTCGCGGCGTTGTCGGCGAACTCCGACCACGACGAGTTCGTCCGCGACTGCGGTCGCCAACTCTTCGCGACCGCCCAGTTGGTGGATGGGCTCAACACCGATCCGCAGGCGACCGCGGCGCGGATGCTGAAGTTCATGCAGGAGCTCGCCGCGACGAAGCCGACGATCGTCACGTGATGAAACGGAAGAAGCCCAGGGAAAGCGTTCCCTGGGCTTCAGCGCTGATCAGGACATCGACCGGCGGGTCGACTTAGATCTCTTCGCCCGAGAAGAAGAAAATCACGCCGTCGGTGGTGAACCCGGTGCCACGGATCTTGGCGACGCCGCGCCGGGTCCGGGGTTCGGTGACCGTGCCGCTGAGATTGGTCCGGTAGTCGTCTTCGTCGGAACCGGCCTCGATGGTGAAGTCGGTCGAGGTCCCACCGATGGGCGGACCGGCTTCGTAGGTGCCGACGGCGTCGCCACCACCGACGACGTCGACCCCGGCTTCACCGGATTCGGTCAGCGGATTGGCATTGGTGTCGTCGAGGAAGCCGATCTCGCCATCGAAGTCCCCGTCGGTGGTGATGAATCCGACGGCGAAGCTCCGACCGGCCACACTGGCCGAAGTGACCGCAGGGGTTCCGGCGACGACGAGCGCCGCAAACAACATTCCGTAGCGAACCATACTGTTAGCCCTTCTCGTACATGGAGGATGTCAGGGTTCCGAACGACCCGCATGTCATTCGGAATGTCTCGCCGGATCTCGAGAGCGGAGAGCCGACGCAACCTGTGCGTTCGCTATAAACTACCCAATCATTCAGACGAGTCCAGCGAGAGCAACCCATTTTCGCTATTTTCTCGAATTTGACGGATCATCAGTAGAAACACCTACAGTCGGAAAGTTGAATCGTTCATCCCCGAAGAACCGCCGGACTGCCTCCGAAAAACGGACCCCATGAGCCACTTCTCACGACCTGCCCCGACGGACCTTAAAGGTCGTGTCGAGAGGGGGATCCGCTGGATGGATGCGGTCGCGCCCTGGGGGTATCTTGACCGCCAGACCGTTTGTGGAAACTCAGGTCACGGCATGACATTGCGCTACCCCACCGTCGTTCTCGGCAGTCGTAACGCCAAGAAGATTCGCGAGATGCGGGAACTGCTCGAGCCATGGGGCATCGGATTGGTCGGGATCGACACGTTTCCCAGTGTCCCCGACGTCATCGAGGATGGCGATTCCTTTGCAGCGAACGCCCGCAAGAAAGGGGTCGAGACCGCCCAAGCGGTGCGGCAATGGGTGATCGCGGAAGACAGCGGGCTGTGCGTTGACGCCTTGGGCGGAGCGCCGGGGATCTACTCCGCCCGGTATGCGGGGACGCAGGGAGCCGACGCCGCGAACAACACGAAGTTGCTCGCCGAGTTACAAGGCGTTCCCGACGACCAACGGACGGCGTACTACGTCTGTCACGCCGTGCTGGTCGATCCGGCCGGTGAAGTGCGGGCCTCGGCGGAGGGGCGGTGTCATGGGCGCATGCTGCGCGAATATCAAGGCGAAAACGGCTTCGGTTACGACCCGTTGTTTCTCGTTCGCGAGTATCACCAAACCTTCGGACAGCTCCCGGCGGCGGTCAAACGACACATCAGCCACCGCGCGAAGGCGTTTGAACGGTTGATCCCCGCGATGACGAAGATTTTCGATACGGCGCCAGGTCCCTTTTGACGCCCGGACGCGGCCCCTTTACGCTGTGCGGAGGAACGGATGGGGTCGGTTCCACGCGGAGTCTTGAATCATGCAGTTGGGATTCGTCAGCGCGATTCTGCCCGAGGCGTCGTTGCGGGATGTCGCCAAGACGGCGCGGGAATTGGGGTTTGACTGCGTCGAGCTGATGTGCTGGCCCGTCGGCAAGGCGGAACGCCGGTACGCGGGAGTGACCCACGTCGATGTCGCCGAGTTCACGCAGGCGAAAGCGGATGACGTCCGCGGCGTGATGTTCGACGCCGGCGTCGCGATCAGTTCGCTGGGGTACTATCCCAACCCGCTCAGTCCGAATCTCGAAGAGGCGGAGCTGGCGGTCGAGCAGCTCAAGCGGGTGATCCTCGCCTCGGAACTCCTCGATCTGTCCCGGGTCACCACGTTCGTCGGCCGCGATTTCACCAAATCGGTCGACGACAACTGGCCCCGGTTTCTCGCCACGTGGCGGCCGTTGATTCAGTTCGCCGAGGACCACGGCGTCCGCGTCGGGATCGAGAACTGTCCGATGCTCTTCACCAAGGACGAATGGCCCGGCGGGAAGAATCTGGCGACGACCCCGAAAATTTGGCGGCGGATGTTCGCGGACATCCCCTCGCTCAGTTTCGGGCTCAACTACGACCCGTCGCATATGGTCTGGCAGCAGATGGACTATGTCGCGCCGATGCGCGAGTTCGCCGATCGGCTGGTCCATATCCACGCCAAGGACGTGCGGATCGACCGGCACAAACTGAACGACGTCGGGATCATGGCCCATCCCAACGAGTACCACACGCCGAAGCTCCCCGGGTTCGGCGATGTCGACTGGGGCCGGTTCTTCTCGACATTGACCGATGTTGGCTATCGCGGGCCGGTCTGCGTCGAGGTCGAGGACCGGGCGTATGAGGAGACGATCGCCTCCCGGCGGGCGTCGCTGCGGCAAAGCGCGACCTACCTGCGGAACTTTGTCCCGCGGCGCGAGTCGACCCCATGACCGCGCTCTACGCCGGAGTCGATCTCGGCGGGACCAACATCGGGGCGATGCTGGCGACCGGCGACGGGGCGATCGTCGCCGAAGGGGAATGTCCGACCGAAGCGTACGGCGGCCCCGACCATGTCTTGGGGCGGATTCAAGCGCTGGTCGAACGACTGTCGGGCGAGGTTTCCCAGCGGCCGGTCGCGCTCGGGATGGGCTGTCCCGGGCTGGTCGATGTCCCCCGGGGCGTGACCCGGTTCTTTCCGAATCTGCCGACGCAATGGCGCGATGTTCCCGCCGCGGAACGGTTGAGCGCCGCGCTCGGGTGCCCGGTGTCGCTGTTGAATGACGTGCGCGCGGCGACGTTGGGCGAACTGACGTATGGGGCCGGACGGGGCGTAGGGACGATGGCCTTTTTCTCGTTGGGGACGGGGGTCGGAGGCGGAGTGGTGATTGACGGCCAACTACGCTTGGGGCCGTTGGGGGCGGCGGGGGAACTGGGGCATCAGACGATTCTGCCGAACGGACCACGCTGCGGCTGCGGCAACTTCGGTTGCCTGGAGACGTTGGCGAGTGGCCCCGCCTTGGTGGCGGACGGGGTGCGGGTCATGCTCGCGGGCCAAGCGCCGATGCTGCACGAACGATGTGTCGGTGACGTAGGACAGGTGTCGCCCCGGCTGATTGGTGAAGCGGCCGCCGCCGGGGATGCCGGTTGCCGCGACGTGCTGGAACGCTACGCCGGGTATTTGGGGATCGGCGTGGCGAACGTCGTCACGATGCTCCATCCACAACTG
This sequence comes from uncultured Planctomycetaceae bacterium, assembly GCA_964427725.1. Classification (GTDB taxonomy): domain Bacteria; phylum Planctomycetota; class Planctomycetia; order Planctomycetales; family Planctomycetaceae; genus DSVQ01. The sequence goes on from CAYRVS010000048.1 coordinate 16,408, forward strand.
GTGGTGCTGGGCGGAGGCGTTTCCGCGTTGGGCGACTTGCTCCTGACTCCTGTCCGGCGCATCATCCGCGATCGCGTGGGGATGTTCCCGCCGGACGATGTCCGCGTCGAAGTTTCGGCGCTCGCCGATCGGGCGGGACTGTTGGGCGCGGTGGCGCTCGCCGCGCGATCTTAAGCCGCATCCACGCGCTGGACGACTCTTCTCGAAAGCTGACCATGCCGCTGAATTACGCCGATCTGGCGAAGATGCTCGATCATTCGCTCCTCAATCCGACCCTGACATGGCGCGAGCTGGAGCAGGGGTGTCGGCTGGCGCGGGCCTACGATGTCGCCAGCGTCTGCATCCTCCCGCACGCCTTGGCGCGGTGCACGGAGCTCCTCGCCGGGTCGACGGTCCAACCGAGCACGACGATCGGGTTTCCGCACGGGGGCCAACGGACCGCCCTCAAGGTTCGCGAGGCGGAACTGGCGGTCGCCGACGGCGGGACCGAACTCGACATGGTGGTCAACATCAGCCAGGTGCTGAGCGACAATTGGGGTTACGTACGGGACGACATCCGCGGGGTGATCGAGGTCGCCCACGCCGCCGGGCGCAAGGTGAAGGTGATCTTCGAGAACTGTTACCTGCAGGATCGGCACAAGATTCAGCTCTGCGAGTTGTGCGGCGAATTGAACGCCGACTGGGTGAAGACCTCGACCGGCTACGGCACCGGCGGCGCGACCCTCGAAGACCTGCGATTGATGCGCGAGCATTCCCCGCCCCACGTACAGGTCAAGGCGGCGGGCGGAGTCCGCGACATCGACAAACTGATGGAGGTCCGCGCGATCGGGGTCACGCGCTGCGGGGCCAGTCGCACGAAGGAGATGATGGACGACTGGCGCAACCGCCTCGGTCTCCCGACGATTGATTTTCAGGCGACCGGCGCGACGGGCGGGTACTGACCGATGTTTACCGGACTGGTCGAAGGCCTGGGGACGATCGTCGCGCTCGTGCCGGAAGTCGCGGGACTGCGGTTGACGCTCGCCCCGCCGACGTCGCTGCGCGAGGCTCCCGCGCATGATCGTTGCGGCTTGGGTGACAGCGTCGCGATCAACGGGTGTTGCCTGACCGTGATTGACCTCGCCGACGGTCATTGGGCGTTTCAGGCCGGGACCGAGACGTTGTCGAAGACCAATCTGGGACGGCTTGTCGTGGGCGACGGGGTCAACCTGGAACGCTCGCTCCCCGTGCAGGGGCGACTCGGCGGTCACTTCGTGCAAGGGCATGTCGACGGCGTCGGCGTCGTCGACGACATCCAGCGCGACGGCGATTGGATCACGATGTGGTTCCGCCTCCCCGAGGCCTTGGCGGACCTGATGGTTTCCAAGGGTTCGGTCGCGGTCGACGGGGTCAGCCTGACGCTGGTGAACGTGGAGCGTGAACGCTTCAGCATCGCGCTGATCCCGCATACGCTCGAGGTCACGACGCTGGGCCGGCGCAGGGTGGGCGACGTCGTGAACCTCGAAACCGACATTCTCGGCAAGTACGTCCGCAAATTCTTGGGCCCAGACTCGAGGCCGCGTTCATGAGCGGATCGGGGCGAGCCGCGGGTCCCTTGCGGGAAGGGAAATAGACGACCTTTGCAGGGGGCGTGCGGGTGCCGTGCCTCATGCACTGAGCCGGCCGGATTCCCGCCGGCCGTTGAGCGCCGCCGGTGGTGGCGTAGGAGCGGACCGCGCGTATGGCGTTTAGCGCTTGTCAAGAATGTTGAACGGTGAACTGGTGAATTGTTTGGTGCGAATTCAGCCCACTTCGATCAAGTGCCCAAGGTTTGCCCCAAGTCACTGTACAGCAAATTGGGAAATTTCGTTGAACTGGGCATATGGGCCCTTGCGTGAAGTTGGCTGGTGGGTAACTTAGCTAATGCGGGAGGACATGTCTCTCGGCTGAACCTGTTGAGGTGTCGTATGCGTTGGCTTTCGTCTTGGCTTTCGGTGGGTACGTTCGGCCTCGGGTCGTCCGTGCTTGCGGCTGGTGTGGCGGGGACGTTGTTGCCCAAGGGGACGGTTCCCGTGCTGGATGCCGTGTTTCGTCAGGAAACGCCCCCCCCTGCTCCCGCCGTTCCGGAAGGGACTCCGCCCACGGGCGCCCCGGCCGTACCAGAGGGGGCACCCGCGCCGATGGCCGACGCCATCAGCGATCAATCGCGGACCCATCGGATTCGGCTGTCGAGCGATGGGCTGGTTCCCGGCAAGATCTTGGTGGTCGATCCGCAGACCAACGCCGTCGTACCCGCCACCGATCTGACGGTCATGTTCGCCCAGAACGGCGAAATCAAGGCGCAAGTCGAGCCGGGAGAAGGGGGTGTCTTCCAGGCAAGTGGTTTGGGGCCGGGTCTGTACTCGGTGATTGCCAGCGGCGCCTCAGGTTTCGTCGCCTTCGGGGTTGAACTCCTCCCCGCCGCGGTGGCTCACGTGCCGCGTGACGGCGTGGTGCAACCGGTGTCGTTCTTCCAGGAAGAACAAGCGGCTCTGGAAATCGATGCCCTGGCCGTCCCGCCGCGCGACTTGGAAGCGGTGGGACAACTCGTCCGATCGTATGTCCCGGCCGCGGGAGCTTCGGTCGGCGGCATCGATGATGCCGATGTTCTCAGTGCGGCCCCCCCCGCCGTCGGTCAAGACGGCAAACCCCTGTCCGACAGGCCGACGACATCGATCAAGCAGCACTCGGTGATGTTGGGTGAGAACGGTTCGCTCTCCGGTAGGATGCGGCGGCTACATCCACAGACCGGCAAGCCGATGCGGATGCGGCGGCTGAATGTGTTCCTGGTCCAGGGCGATCAGGTCGCGGGACAGGCTCGCGTCGATTCGGTCTCGGGAGAATTCAAATTCACCGGGATTCAACCGGGGGACTACTCGGTCGTCGCCGCCGGGCCCGAAGGTTTTGCCGCTTTCGCCGTGCAAATTGTGTCGTTCGACGCGGCGACCATCACGCAGACGCCGCGGGAATTGGTGATGCCCGTCTCGTTCGCCCAGTTACCACCGGGTGAAGCCGCCGCCCTCGCCAAACTGAATCAAATTGTGACGGTCTTGGTGCAGAACGCCGACACGCAACTTGCCGCCCAACAGTTGCAACAGGCGATCCAACAAGCCTTGCAACAGTCGTTGGCGAATGCGGCCAATCCTCCGGCGCCCAACGCTCCTGGCGCACCCGGTGGCAGCGGAGGAGGCGGTCTGGGGGGCGGCCCCGGTGGCGGTGGTCCGCTGGGCACACTGCTTGGCTTGGCGGCAGGTGGTGCCTTGGGGGCTGCCATCGCCGACGCCGCGAACGACGATGGTCCATCCTCGCCTTAAGGTGCATTCCTCGGTGAATTGGTAGACTTGACTGACGGTCGCTGGCCTCCAGCGGCCGTCAGCCGTTTGGTGACTAGGCCAAGTGCGTCGGGCAGGGAGGCCTCGAGGATTCCATGGCGGTCTTGTTCCGCAGCGTCAGTCGGCTGATCTTCTTGGCGAGCCTGCTTGCCGCGCCGTGGCTGTTTGGCGGCCGCCCTCTCGAAAGTCAGGTCTGGCTCGCCGGGGGATTGGGGCTGGCGTTTGTCACGTGGCTGTTGTCCGCATTCATGGACTGGAAGAGCGGTGCGTTCGCCTGGAATGCCTGGACCGGAACATTCGCCCTGTTGATCGCCGGTTGGGTGACGCTCGCGATCCTGCAACTGGCTCTCCCGGCGCGATCCGGCGTGCCGCAGTTCGCGGGGTTGCCCAGTCGACACGCCGTGGCGGAGGGGATTCCGCCGCGGACCGACGGGGTCTGGCCGACGCCGGCCACCCCGCACGCGACGCAAGTCCCGGCGCTCACGCGGTTGCAGGTGGCCCGTTGGGTATGGCCCCTTGTGGCCTTGCTTCTCGCCGCGCACCTGTGTTCGGTCCCCGAATACCGGTATGGATTCTGGATGCTGCTGGCGATCAACGCCGCGTGTCTGTCGGTCTTCGGCATCGTGCAGAAATTGACCTGGAACGAGCGGATTTATTGGGCGATTCCCCTGGAGTATGGGGGCCAACCGTTCGCCTCGTTCGTGAATCGCAACCACGCGGCGGGGTATCTGAACCTCGCGCTGGCGGCGGCGCTGGGGCTGTTGGGTGTCGTGGTTCGCGAGGCCCATCGGGGGCACGCGATGCCGGTGCTCGATCAACCCAGAAGCCTCGGCCGAATTCGCTTCGTGCAGCTCTTGTTGTTGGTGATCACCGCGGGGGTCGTCGCCACGCTGTCGCGCGGCGGGCAACTGGCGGCGGTGGTCGCCGCCGGCGGGGCGATGTTGCTCGCGACCATGACCACCCCCCGCCGGACGATGGTGCGACCGCTGGGACTCGCGCTGTTGGCGGGTTTCCTCGTCGCGGCGAGTGTCGGCGCTTGGGAACTCGCGCGCGGCCGGTTGGGTGAACTCGACTGGCGCGCGCTGCGGGGTGATGCCCGGTGGTGGCATTGGCGCGACATGGCGGCCGCCTTCCCGGATCTCTGGACGACGGGCACCGGCCTGGGGACCTATCGTTTCGTCAACCCGCCCTACAAGAATCACGTCAGCACGGCGATGTACTGGAACGCCGACAATCAGTACCTCGAGCTCTTCGTGGAAGGGGGTGTTGTCGCCGCCATGCTGATGGGGCTGGGGATTCTGGCCTGTCTGGTGTTGGTCCATCGAGCCTACTACCTCGATTTTGACGATGCGGCCGACTCCGCCGACCTGGGGCCGATCGCGCTGATGGTCTTGCTCTCCCAAGGACTGCAAGGGGCGACCGACTACGGCCCGGGCATCATGGCGCAGTTGCTGACGACCGCCGCCATGCTGGGGGCGGTGGGGAGCGGGTGTCGTTTCGCCGATCTGCAATCGGGCGCCCGCTCCTGGTCACAGCTGCCGCTGCAGCGTTGGCTCCTCTGGCCGGTGGGCTTGGTGGGGCTGATGGGCGGCGCGGCCTGGTATGAGTTGCGCTCGGCGGCGGCGGCGGACACCTTCCTGCAACGGCTCCCGGAGCTTGACGACCCGCGGCATCAGGATTGGACCACGCTGACGATCGATACCGCGATCGCGCAAGGGGCGCGGCTGGCGAGCTTGCGTCCCGACGACCCCGCCGTGCATCGCGCCTTGGGACAACTGCGCGTGATCCGCTACCGACTGCAATCGTTGGAGCGACTGCTCGATGAGGCCGGTGGAAAGTCAAGTCTGACTCCGGACGCGTTGTGGCCGCGCACCCAACTGGCGCGGCTTGACCAGCTGGCCGTCCATGCCCTCACGCAAGGGGATCCGGACGTGCTGGAAACGCTGCGCGCGGAGCCGATCGTGCGCGAGAATCTCGCGGCGGCGTACCAGGACTTTCGCCGCGTCAAACAGCATCGTGTGTACGATTCGTATGTCGATCTGCGGCTGGCGTATCTGGCGGGGCTGTATGGCGCGGGGATCGAAGAGCGGCATGACTGGCTGCGTTCGGCGGTCTACGCGAATCCCAGCGATCTGATTCTGCTGGGGCATGTCGCGACGATCGCCGAGCCCGTTTCGGGCGATCTGCTCGCCGTGCAATGCTGGCGGCGGTGGGCCGCCTTGGATCCCGAACGGGCCGACGAAATCTACCGCCGGGCGCTCACCCGGTTCCCCCCCCGCTATGTGATGGAACACGTTGTCCCGCAGGAAGTGTCGCGGGTGCTCGATTTCGCCGAGCAGATCGACGATCCGACTCTGGAACGGCAGGCGGTCGAACGGGTCGAACAATTGCTGAAGACGGGGCAGGCGGCCCCTTCGGGCGAATCTTGGATGCAATTGGCCCGGCTGGCGACGCTGCAGGGTGATCCCGCCGCCGCGCTGCAGCACTATCAAGAGGCCCTGCGGCTGGAACCACTCAAGTGGGACTGGCGGGTGCAGTACACGGAACTGCTGCTGGAGCAACGGCGTTACAAGGAAGCCCACGAACAGGTCGAGTTCGGTCTGATGACCACGCCCGACCGCCGAGAATTCGCGAATCTTCGCGAGCGGATTCAAGCGGCCGAGCGCCCCCGGATTGATGCCCCATCGGCTCTCCCTCGTCCGTGACAACGGGATGACAACGGGGGCCCAGGCAGGCGGAGATCGACCGATGGAACTTCGTCATTTCGCCGAGCGTGTGCTGTTGTCGTCCGACTTGGCGGTCAAATTGACCCGCGTCACGGAACCGTTCACGGATCAGCATCCTGGGGCGATGGTGCGCGTCGATACCCCCGCGCGGTCCGAGACGCTGCGCTTCGCGCCGCGAAAATCCGCCCCCGCGATGCCCCACCCCGACACCTTTGCCGACCCGCGCCGGCGGGGTGTCGCCCATCACATCATGGCCAATCATGAATTGCAGGCGCTGGAAGTGATGGCCTGGGTGTTGCTCGCTTTTCCCGCCGCCCCCGCCGAGTTCCGCCTGGGCCTGGCGCGGATCATGGCCGATGAGCAACGGCACACGCGGATGCACGTCGAACGGGCCGCCGATCTGGGGGTCCCGTTCGGGTCGTTGCCGGTCAACGGCTACATTTGGGGCAAGAGCCGGGAATTCACGAGTGAGCTGGAGTATCTCGCCGGATTGCCGCTGACGTTTGAAGGTCGCAATCTCGATCACACGCTCGAGTTCGCGGCGTACTTTCAGGCGGTAGGGGATGTGAAGAGCGCCGCGATGATGCGCAGGATTCATCACGACGAAATCGAACATGTCGCGTTCGGATACGCCTGGCTCCGGCGGCTCAAACCCGCGCACCTCACCGATTGGGAGGCGTATGTCGCGGCGTTGCGTTGGCCGTTGCGCCCCGAAAAGTCGGTGGGGGACCATTTCGCGCGGAAACCCCGTCAGGAGGCGGGGTTGTCGGCGGACTTCATCGACCGGTTGGCCGCCGTCTCAGGGACCGTCGAGCGTGACGAGGATCTCCCCGGCGGCCGGCAGACCGATGCTCACCGGTTGTCCGGCGACGGCCAATCGCAGGCAGCCGGCGGCGGTGGAGTGGGCCTCGACGGTGACCGCTTCGCCGATCCGTAATCCTGAATCGGCGAGAAACCGCAGGAACTCCCCGTCTTGGTTGGTGACCCGCGCGATCCGGGCGGCCCGCCCCAAGGGGATCGCGGTCAAGGGGCGGGTTTCCACCGAACCGCCCCGCATCGTGCCGTCGGCGGCGGGAATCGGGTCGCCGTGGGGATCACTGTTGGGGTGGTTGAGGAACTCGTCGATGCGGTCGATGAGGACATCGCTGACGGCATGCTCCATGTTCTCGGCCTCTTCATGGACCTGATCCCAAGAGAGGTTCAACGTTTTGACGAGAAAGAGTTCGATCAGCCGATGCCGACGGAGCATGCGTAAAGCGAGGGTTTGCCCCTGGGGGGTCAAGGCGACCCCTTCGTACGGGCGATATTCCGCCAGACCTGACTCGGCCAGCGACTTGAGCATGCTGGTGACCGTGCCCGGGGAAACCTTCAGGGCTTGAGCCAATCGACCGGTCGCAACCCAAGGGGTCGGCTGTTCCGCGGCGATTTGCCAGGCCGCCTTGAGATAGTTTTCGACCGTCAAGCTGGGCATACGGTTCGGCTTTCAGGTCGCGGGCACGACCACATTTCAAGCAGACGCGGGCCGGCGGGGCACCATCGCTGGGGATCACCCGGAGTTTCATCAGCCTAGCCCATGCGTCTCTGATCGCCAATGCGGGAACCAGCATCCGAGACGCGGCGCGAGCTTGGAGGATGTTCATTCGAGGCTTCGGATCCCGATCGGAATACGACTGGGCAAGCCTGGAATGTGACCGAGATAACACCGTGAATCGTCGCATCACCAAAGACATGCAACCTGAGTCATTTCGCGACCTTACGGGAATCTCATGGATCACGCGGACTATTCTTGCTTCTGAGAAAACCGGGATTGGGTCGGTTGGCGAGTTGTCACTCCGGGGGGGAAACGACAGAATCTCAGCTGGTCCCAAGCCTGTCATCCTGCGATGTCGCGAAACATCCTGTGTAAGGCGATGAGATCAATCCGTTCCGTTTCCGATCGTTCCTCGATCCTGTCTGATCCGCATCTGGTTCGGCTCATCGTCTTTCCGCATGGTTTGGTCCAGGGATGCGACCTGAGCATGACCGGGTGATTGACTAAACGTCTCCCTCCTCGGCGTGGCTGGTAATGGACGAGAAGAAGCCGTCGACCGCCGACATTCTGGCGAAGATTCGGGCGCAAAAAGCGGCCGCGGCAGGGGCGTCTTCCGCAGCTCCCAGCCCGGCTCCCGAGACAAGCTCGCCCGCGCCAGAGGCAGTGGCCGCGCCTACGGTGGAGGCACCTGTCGCAGCAGCGGCGGCGACCACACCGGCGGCTCCCGCCGTCAAGCCGGGTAGTACGAAAGACATTCTGGCCGCCATCCGCGCCCAGGGAGGCAAGGGAGCCGCCAAGCCTGCGGCGACCGCTCCCGCCGCCGCGACCGCCAGCACCCCAACGCCAACCGAGAAGCCGATCGCGACCGCCAAGCCCGCCGCAACGACGGGCCCGCTTCCGTCCGTGGCTGACATGGTGCGTGCGGCACGCAAGAGCGCCACCCCCGGCGCGACGGCCGCCGCCGAACCCGCCGAGAAGGCCCCGGTTGTCGCGCCCCCGATGCCGGCGAAGCCACTCCCCGCGAAAGCCGCGGCATCGGCGAAAAAAGGGGGCGATCCCGTTCGCCGCGGCATGGGGGGCTTCGTTACGGTCGCCGCCTGCAGTCTCGTCTGCTTCATGATCGCCTGGTTGACTGAGAGTGTGCTGTTCGGCCTGCTGGGGGTGGTGATCTGGCTGGGGATGCTCACCCCGTTCGCCGCCGCGTGGGCCTCCATCGCCTCCGTGGCCGGGATCGCAACGCTGGGGACCGCGCGGTTCATGTTCCCGAACGTGCTGGTCGAGCCCCCCTCGAAGTTCAAGGTCGGCCCGTCGAGCGACTATCCCCTCAACACCGTCTCCAACAAGTGGAAAGACCAGTTCGGGATCTGGATCGTCCACACCGACCAGTACGAGGGAAAGAACCTGATTTACGCCCTCTCGACCGTCTGCACCCACTTGGGATGCACCCCCAACTGGCTCGATGGCGAACAGAAATTCAAATGCCCCTGCCACGGCTCGGGCTTTTACATCACCGGAGTCAACTTCGAGGGTCCCGCCCCGCGGCCGTTGGAGCGGGTCGGCCTGCGGATCGCCGAGGACGGACTCCTCGAAGTCGACAAGAGCCTCAAATTTCAGGAGGAAATGGGGCAATGGACCGACGCGGCCTCGTACGTCGATGTCGTCTAGCCCCTCGGTTCAGCGTCTGGGATTCGTCCGCCACGACCATCAAGAGCGATGTCCCTGGGGAAGCGGTCCTCGCGGAGATCGAAAACGGCCCTCCTTGCACAGACCGCCTTGTTCCCCCTTGATCCATCGATTCCCTCGAACCACCGTCCAATCCACACCACCGGCCTTAAGCGAAGCGGCGACTGCTGATGTCCATCGGTGATTACATCCGTGAATCGCAGGTCTGGAAGAGCATCTTCCGCCATCCCGCGCCGGTCGACCGCCGGAACCGCGTGGTGGTGATGCTGACGAACTTCTTCCTGCATCTCCATCCGGTCTCGATCAAACAGCAAGGGATCGCCCTTTCCTACACGTGGTGCATGGGGGGGATCACCTTCTTCCTGTTTCTGGTCGAGACGATCACCGGCGTGCTGCTGATGTTCTATTACCGGCCGACGTTGCAGTTCGCCTTCAACGACATTCTCGCCCTCCGCGATGTCACCACCCTGGGGATCATGCGGGAAATCCACCGCTGGGGGGCCCACGCGATGGTGATCACCGTCTGGCTCCACATGTATCGCGTCTTCCTCACCGGCAGCTATAAGCCCCCCCGGGAGTTCAACTGGGTGATCGGCGTCCTGCTGCTGGTCCTCACGCTGCTCCTCTCGTTCACCGGTTACCTGCTGCCGTGGGACCAGCTCGCGATCTGGGCGATCACCGTCGGGTCGAACATGGCCCGCGCGACGCCGTTCCTGGGCTATGAAGGCCCCGGAGCGCAGCTCCTCAACGTCGGCGGTTTCGAGCTGATCACCAACGGCAGCGACGCCCGCTTCCTGCTCCTCGGGGGACGGTTCGTCGGCGAAGAGACCCTGAACCGGTTTTACATCCTCCACTGCGTGGCGATTCCGCTGGTGGTCGCCTTGTTGATCGCGATTCATTTCTGGCGCGTGCGGAAGGACGGCGGAATCAGCCAACCCCTCTGATTTTCCCGTCTTCCGACGAACCAGCCACCCCGGCGAATCCCCCGACCCGGCAAGTCACCGAGCACCGTCCCCGACCTCAGAGTTCCGAAGACCCCATGCTCGAACATCATCCCGACCTGACGCCCGCGGTGATCTTCGGACTCGGCTGGGTCTATCTGCTCCTGTTCTTGATGAACATGGTCTGGACCTCGCGGAGCTACTCGGTCGACGGGCCTTGCAAGTTCGCCGGGCAGGACGTCCCCGTCGCCGCGTTCTGGGCGCTCTACAGCGCGATGTTGTTGATGGTGTCGATCGCCCATTTGACCGGGTACGACACCCCGAAGCTTTTCTTACTCAAGATGCCCGACTTCGTGAAGACGGCGTTCAACGCCGCCTCGAACCCCGTCACGTTCTTCGCGCTTTCGACCATCCTGTTCATCGCGGTCATCTGGTTCCGCGAGTTCCTGGTGAAGCCGACCGTCGGGTGGATCCTGCTCAACCTGGCGTGCCTGTATCTCGCCCTGAGCATGACCGACTACGATTTCCGGCAGATTGTCGGCAAGCCCGACAACGTGCCGATCGTCGCGATGCTGTTCATCGTCGGCTACTTCACGTGGCTGTCGTTCCGGCGGGCGGTTGATAACGACCGCCGCATCGCCGAAGGGAAGCCGCTCTTCGAACAGGAAAAAAACGAGAAGGTGCTCGTCTGGCCCGACCTCGTGTATTCCGAACTGATCTGCATGGTGGTGCTGACGGCGATCTTGGTCGCGTGGGGGATTGTGCTGCAAGCGCCCCTCGAGGAACCGGCGTCGGCGGCGAAGACCCCGAATCCCTCGAAAGCCCCGTGGTACTTCCTGGGGCTGCAGGAAATGCTGGTCTATTACGACCCCTGGATGGCCGGCGTGGTGCTGCCGAGCATGATCCTGGTGGGGCTGATGGCGATCCCCTACATCGATTTCAACACGCTGGGGAACGGGTACTACACCTTCAACCAGCGGCCGTTCGCGATCATCACCTTCATGTTCGGCTTCCTGCCGTTGTGGGTGGCGATGATCGTGTTGGGAACGTTCCTGCGCGGGCCGAACTGGAACTTCTTCGGACCGTACGAGTACTGGGACGTCCACAAGTTGGAGCTGCTCAACAACGTCAATCTGTCGGAATGGTTCTGGCTCGACGTGCTCAAGCGGCCGTTGCCGATCGCGCCGGCGGGTTCGAGCACCGTGACGCAAATCGGCTACATCCTGCTGCGGGAAGGGGTCGGACTTGTCGTGACGGTCGCCTACCTGGCGGTGTTGCCGCCGCTGATGGCGGCGACCATCTTCCGGAAGTTCTTCCACAAAATGGGCTTCCTGCGGTACATGATCCTCGCGAATCTGTTGCTCTTCATGGCGGCGCTCCCCCTCAAGATGGTGCTCCGCTGGGCGATCAACCTGAAGTATATCGTGGCGATTCCCGAATGGTTCTTTAACATTTAGCGGCGCCCCGCCGGACGACGACGTTTCGACGCATGCTCCCCGCGAGCCACCGTTTTCCCCCGAGTTCCCCCGATGCCGGCAACAGAAGATTATCTGCGTGACCCCCAGTGGATGCACAAGGTGTTCTGCGGCTCGGCCGTGGTGCTCCTGGGGGTCGTGCTGTGGATGATGTGGGCCGACTATTCGGACGAGTGGCGCGGTTACCAGCGCAAGGCGCTGGCGCATATCGCGGCAAAGGACAAGGCCCGCGTCGCCGCCATCGAAGCCGATCCCGCGTATCAATCGCAACTGGCCGCCACGAAGGAACAGCAAGCGCTCGCCGAAGCGGAGCTCGAGAACGCCACCGCCGATCTGAGCGCGCTGAAATCGTCGGTCGCCGAGTTGGCGCAAAAGTCGGCGGCGACGATGCGCGAACTGCGGGTTCGCCGGGCGGTCCGCGACGTCGAACGGGCCAATTACGGCCTGAAAGTTCGGGACAACGTTCCCGCCGCCGAGCAGCAAGCGGCCCTCGAGAAGTTCAACGCCGCGGAGGCCTCCGCCAACGAGTTGGAAGTCCGTTACGCCCAGGAGGCATTTGATCTGGGACAAGCGAAGGCCAAGCTCGCCACCGCGACCGCGAAGGAAACCGACGCCGCCAAGGCCCTCAAAGCCCTCAATGCCGACATCGACCGCCTGACCGCCGCGATCAACAAGATTCAGCCGACCAGCAAGTTCTCGGCGCTCAAACGCGACCTGATGCTGTTGCCGATCATCAACGGCTTCAACTCGCCGGAACGGGTG
>CAYRVS010000049.1:0-26281 GCA_964427725.1 uncultured Planctomycetaceae bacterium
GGCCATACACCATCAAGGCGAGCGCGCCATCATCCTTCAAGACCGCGCGCAGCGCCGCCAACCCCGCGGGGGGGCTCGCCAGATGATGCAGCACCCCCGAGCAATTGATGAAGTCGAACTTCCCCAGCCCCATCGTGGGCAGATCGAGCAGCGAACCATGGATCCAATGGACCCGCTGTTCCAAGCCCCGCATCTGCAACCGTCGGCGGCAGACGGCCTGCGACGCCTCGCTAAGGTCGATGTAGACCAGCTCCGCGCGGGTGTGCCGCAACTGCTCCGCCAGAAAGACGACGGAATCTCCGGTTCCGCCCCCGGCGATCAGCGCGCGAAACCCCGCATGGAAGTTCCGCCGCCCCCGATAGCAGTAGTGATTGACCGCGTTGAGGTCATCGAGCCCCGTGATCAGCAGTCGCTGCCGCTCTTCCTGCGGGTCGCGATGCGGATAAGGGAGATACTCGTACTGCCGACGCACGCGGGCCGTTACGGTGGGAGCGTCGACGGTCATGACGGCGGGCCTCGATCAGGGTCGCGAAGAGTGGTACGCGCGGCGACGCGTTCCGTAGTCGTCGACCCCCGGACGGTCGTTGCATGAGTCACGCCCGGCAGCACCGTCAAACTTCGCCAACCGACCGACCCCGCGCGACTTGAGGCCGAAATCACGCGGTCATCGAGCGCGGGCCAACTCGCGCGGAACGGACCGACTGACGAGCCCCTTCGGACTCTAGCGACCGCGCCGGGCCCACCTGTTCCTGACGAATCGACCCGTCGCGCGCGGTCGATAGCTCCCGACATGCACGAGTTCGAACTCGATCAGCTGCGCCGCAACCCCGGCTGGGGCGTCACCCTCCGGGCGTATTGGCAGGCCCAGCAAGAGGGTCGCGCCGCGCTCCCCGAGTTCGACGGCTGGGTCCCCCGCCTCGCGGCGATCTCCGGCGTCGACCCCGCGAAACTCTCGAACGTCCACGGCCGCCTGATCGCCTTCGGTTTCCTGCGGTTCGACCTCTCGAACCGCGACATCGGCATGCGCTATCAGCTCACCCCGCTCGGCAGACAAGCCATCGGCCTCGGTGAAGCCGAACCGGCCGAATTCGCCGAATCGGCGTAGCGCCGGGGCAAAATCGCGTTCACCAGGGTGCGCCACAGGGTTTTGCCCTGCGTCCGAATCGTGTGCCACTGGCTTCGCCAGTGGTCTTTTCGATCAAGCTGCCGCGATGATCGATCCGGCGAAACCACCGGCCCATCGACTAGAAGGTGGTTGATACTTGACCGACCGTCACGCCATAACGACCCGGCTCACTCCCCCTCCACCCGATCGGTCAGGAACATGCAGCCCGGGCTGTGCGTGATCGCCAGCGGCGGACGGGCCGCCATCAGCACCGTCTGCGGCGTCACCCCGCACGCCCAGAAGACCGGTAGTTCCCCCGGACGAACCTCCACCGGATCCCCGAAGTCGGGCTTGGCCAAATCGGCGATCCCGATCGCCTCCGGGAAACCCAGATGAATCGGCGCGCCATGCGATCCGGGAAACGCGGCGGTCACTTCCACCGCGCGGATCGCCGCCGCCGGAACATAAGGCCGCATCGACACCACCAGCGGGCCTTGAAACCGTCCCCCGGGCACGCACGGCTGATTGGTCCGATACATCGGCACGTTGCGGCCCAGCTCCAGATGCCGCACCGGCAACCCCGCCTTGATCAGCGCCCCCTCGAACGTGAACCAACACCCGATCAGAAAACTCACGTAGTCATCCCGCCAGAGCGCCCGAATCTCGGTCGGCTCCTCCACCAGTTTCCCGTACCGCCACACCCGGTACTTCGGCAGATCGGTCCGCAGATCGGCGGTCGGCGCGCAAAGGCTCGGCCGGACCTCCCCCGGCGAAGTGACTTCGATCAGCGGACACGGCTTCGGATTCCGTTGGCAGAAGAGCAGAAAGTCGAACGCCGCTTCCGCCGGCAGGATGACTAGATTCGCCTGCGCATAACCTGGGGCGAGCCCGCACGTCGGCCCCGTCCATCCCCCGGACCGACATGCCATGCGGACCTCAGCCCCGGTCGTCATCTGTGTCATGACACGTCTCGCTGAGTGTACGGTCGGCAAAGGGGGAATCGGATGGAGAGTCTGGAGTCTAGAGTCTAGAGTTGAGAGTTGAGGGTTGAGGGTTGAGGGCAAGAACCCCAACCATCTCCTCCGGCTCTAGACCCTAGACTCTCCGCTCTAGACTCTCTTCCCCCCGCGATTCTGACGAAAGATCCGCATGCAAACCATCGCCGAACGGATGGATATCCTGCCGCAGGTCGGCCGCGTCGAGTGGATCGGCCTCAGCCCCGTCGCCCAAGGGACCATCACCCCCGTCTCGGAAGTCGAAGCGATCGTCGATCATGGGCTCGTTGGGGATCATCACGCGAAACGGACCCCCGGCACGAAACGTCAGGTCACGTTGATCCAGCAGGAACACGTTGTCGCCGTCGGGGGCTTGCTCCATCAAGCCCCCCCCGACCCGACGCTGCTCCGTCGCAACGTGGTGGTTTCGGGTCTCAACCTGCTCGCGTTGAAAGGCCGCCGCTTCCGCCTCGGCGCGGCGGTCCTCGAATACATCGGCCTCTGCGAACCCTGCTCGCGGATGGAGACGAATCTCGGCCCCGGCGGCTTCAACGCGATGCGCGGCCACGGCGGCATCACCGCCCGCGTCCTCGAAGGGGGCCCGATCCGCGTCGGCGACCCCCTCACCGCACTCCCCCTCGTCACCGCCCCCACCGAGACCGACGACCGACCCACCCCGGAAGCCGACGGGTGACATCCCGTCGGGCCTTTCGCCTTTGTCCATCCCCCCCCACAAAACAAAAAACCGCCGCCCGAGGGAACAACCCTCGGACGGCGGCGCGAAGTTCAGACGCGAATCAGCCCACCGTCACGATCAGTTCTGGTAATCGCTTTGGTTGGTGATGACCTGGCCGGCCCGCTGGCCGTCCCACGTCATCAAGCGGGCAAGCACGTTCCCGTTCATCAGGGCGTTGAGCCCGCGGGCCGCGCCGTCGGTGAAGACCACGTTGAAGGTTCCCACGTGGTTCGAGGAAGGCCGCGGCGCGGTCCCGCCGGTGCTGCTCAGCGAGAAGTTCGGCGTCATCTGCTTGGCGTTTGCGTTGGTGGTGTCGGAGCTCAGCGAGAACGTGCCGCCCAAGGCCAACGCGGTAGGGGCGGAACCCCCGCCGATAAAGCCGCTGTCGACACCCGACGGCGCGCCGGAAGTCACGGCGACCGGCAAGGCGAAGCCCACATCGTTCAGGTTCCGCGAAATGAAGCCCCGCGACTGAATGTTTTCGACGAGCAACAGCGTTTGACCCAAACCGTCCCCTTGCGAGATGTCATCGAGCGTCACCGCGCTCCCTTCCCCGGCGATGTTCCGCCAGAAAACCCCCGTACGACGTGCGACGTTGATGCTGTCGGCCAACGAAGCCGAACCATCGTTCCAGTTGATGTCGGTCCGACGGTGAGACGTCCCGGCGGTATCGTACGGGTTCTCCCCGCCCGTCCCCCAGTTCCCCACCGCGATGTACCCGACGTTGGCCGCGTAGCTCAGACCGAGCGGCTGACGATGATTGTTCTGGTCTTCCGGGCAGGTGAAAACGGCGAGCCACGTGTTGAGCTGTTGGCTTGTGCCGTTCGCGGTGATCGACAGATAGTTCCCGGCGGTGCCGTACGGCGAGTACCACCGGCCTTGTTGGCCTTCGCTGTCGAACACGCGCTGCATATCCGCGCGATCGAGATATTGCAGCAGTCCGACCGGCCAGCCGTAGCCGGTGGCGGCGGCGATTTCGTCCTGCTGAATCCCGTCGGGGGGCGAATCGGCATCGACCGGCACCGCCGAATCAAACGCCGGAATCCGCCCGCCGTTGGACGTCGCCGAGTTGGTGATCGCCAGGCCCAGGTTCTTCAGGTGATTCAGGCATTGCAGATTCCGCGCGGCCCGTCGCGAGCTTTGCACCGCGGGGGCGATCAGCGAAATCAGCACGGCGATGATCGAAATCACCACCAACAACTCGATCAGGGTGAAACCGCGCCGCGGTTTCAGGGTCGCCGGCTTCACGGCCGACAGGGACGGACGACGCATCATGGTGACAGCTTTCTTTGTCTGAACTCGCGGACGCCGACAACCAAGGCGGCATGGGACTGGATGACATCACCGGCCGTAAGCGGAACCGCCACGCGCCGCCGGGTTGGTTGTCCACCCGTAAAAAAGACCGCTCGAATTTCCCGTGAATCCCGCCGTGACCAGTCCGAACCGAACTCGTCACCCGGAGAGATGTTTCCTCACAACCCCACGGACCAGACCCGATGCGGGTTCCTGCCGCAGTGTTGCATTTTGCCCCCTCATTGTGCCAGACCCTGTCGAATTGTCACGGCCAAATCCGGGACTTCACTCACCTTTCGCAAATCCCTTGCCGTTTCGCACCACCGTTCGATTTTTTCCACCGGCCTGCTTTCAGGCCGCTTCGCCCTCGGCCGACCCGGGCAATCCGCAGAATCGATCCCCAGCAACCTCGGACACCACGGTGTCTCCGCAAACCAAAACGCCCGAGATCCCTGCGATTCCACAGGAGCCGCCGACGACGAGCTCCGATTCCGTCACTCCTGCTTCAGAATCTGCCGATGGACCACGAACGGCCGGAAGTCACTGATCCCGTTCCCCCCCGCCGCCGCCCCTTGCTCGAGCCGCGACCGGTCGACCAGAAACACGCCCCGATACTCCGGCAATTCCGGTCGCTCTTCCGTCCCGGCGGTGTACTCCTTCAGCGGCCCGCCGATCCGCACCGCGCCGTTCGCCGGATCGACCGCCGCCCGGAACAGCTTGGCGGACACGAACACCACGAACGAATGGCTTCGCACGGTGGTGTTGTTCCACAACTTGGCCAACACCTGCTGCCGCAGCGCGGGATCCGTCGTCCCCGCCGCATGGTCTCCCTGGTCGCCGATCTCGAAGAGATGGCGTCGCTGTGACTGATAGACCGGTTCCACATCCGCGGGCAAGTCCCGCAGGATGGTGTGTTGCAGACTGCGTTCACCCGCCAACGCATGACCCAACGGCCGGAACGGATGGGCCCGGTGCTCGAAGAACGGCACGGTGGGGTCGTCGATCAGCGCCGGATCGTCGTCGTTGGGCATCCCCGGCAACGGCAAATCGCGCATATGATTCGTCAACCAGTACGGATCTTTCGGGTCACGGCTGTCCTGGAGTTGTTCGAACCAATCCAAATTTCCGTCGGTCAACTTTTTGAGGCCGGGCAACCGCATGAAATAATAATGCTCCTCGGGGGCCATCGGATCCCGTGTCGGATAACTGTCCGTATCGGCGATGTCCAGAATCCGCTCATCATCGATCAGCGCGGCCAGCACTTCGGGGTTCCGCAGCATGTTGAGGTTGATTTTGCCGGGCACCCGCGAAATCGCGAACTCCGTCCCCAGGCCCAAATCGCGCTGCTGCCGCGTCGGCACTTCCACGAATTCCAGGAGCCGATGCCAACGGTTATCGACGGCATCGACCGTCCCCAAGGTCCCCGCCGTCGGGTGATCGGGGGTCAGAAACATCGCCCCGCCGGTCTTTCCAAAGGCGGTCAGGTCGTTCCCGTTCTCCTCGACGCCGGCGGTGGCATCGGCCCGCTGGCCGTATTGGGTCGCGGGCGGTTGCCGCATGCTGAGCATGTACGAGGTCAACCCATCCGTTCGGACGACGCTCGCGGGGAGTACCTGCGACGGCGGTCCGACGAGGGGGACGTTGAGCAATTCGGCCGCCGAGGTGAACTCGCGATCGAAATGGGTTTGATGAATCACGAACTGGCCCATGGGGGCGTTTTCGTTCTCGCCGGCGGGACCGGCGCTGAAGGTGTTGCCGATCGGGCCCGCGGTCGCCTTCGCTTTGCCCCGATTCAGCGGTTCGCTTCGCTGATCGCTTTGCAGACCGTTCAACGGGCTCGCTCTGTACATCCCGCCCGAGTCGCCTAGGTCCAGGCTGGCGCTCGGATCGTACGTGAAGCGATCGACCTCCACCCACGGATTGTCAGCCTCGTCCGCCGCGTTGCCGACGGCGGGTTTCGTGCGGGTCGGGTGCGCTCGTCGTCGCAAGATCAACGAAAATGGCTGGGTGATGTCGGCGATCACAAAATTGCCGGGCCCCCCGCCCACCGCCGGCGAACCGTTTGTCAAGAACGACCCGGCGGTACTTGTCAGGTCGGTCCCGCTGCCGTCCCGAATCTCCAGCGGCGGCGACGCGTTCGACTGGGAATCGACAATGTCCAGAAAGCTCGATGTTGCGGTCGGCGGTCCCGACAGCGAACTGTCGCGCGGCACGATCCATTGTTGCCCCGACATGCCGTCCGGATCGGCGATGAACGCGCTCGGGTTGCTTGCCGGATCGTCGCGATCGGTACTGTAGACCGTGTAGAAGTTCCCGGCATAGATCGTCCCCGCGCCGTCGTTGAACATCAGCCGCCGTTCGAGGGCCGGGTTGTAACCGGCTTCGTTGGGCTCCAATTGCCGCAGCACCAGTTGCCATTCCTGATTGTTGGTGAAACGGATGTCGTACGGCGCGACGTTGCGCAGTTCGGCGCAGACCCATTGCCGATACTCTTCGTCGTTGTGGGCGGTCTCGGTGAGATCGTTCGCTTCCGCCTCGGTCTGGAACCCGATGAACTCGTTGATCACGAGTTCCTGTCGCTCGACCCCCCAAACCTCGCCGCGGTCGACGCCCGAACCCGTGTCGACCGTGTAGGGGTTGTCGTCGAGGTTCCAGCCGTTCGAGAGATCCTTGTCGTATTCAAACCGCGTGATCACGCGGTCCTTGTCCTGCGCGTCGACCAGATTGACCGCGAACCGCGCCATCTGTTCAAGCTGTTGATCGTTGTACAACGGTCGGCCCGAACCACCACCGGAGTTCGATTTCAGATACCCGCGTCCACCGATCGCCGAGCCGAGATGATCGAGGTCACGCGCCTCGTCGAGCCCGCCCCCCAAGAGATACAGCAGCACATAAATGTCACGCGCGAGCCACTGCCGATCACGCCGGGCCCAGAATTCCTGATTGGCGGCCGATCCCCAAGGGTAACCAGCCTGATAGGGCGGGGCCGTGGTGGGAATCGGCGCCGCCCCGGGATCCAATGGGTGCAGGGTCGGTTTGCGATAGACCAGTTCCGTGCTGTTGGGGCTTTGCCAATCGAAGACGAGCAGTTGGTTGATCGCCAACCGCTGCTGATACTGCACGGCTTGCAGATCTTGGCTGGTGGCCTGCAAGAGATAACGCACCGCGGGCCGTAAAGGATCGGTTCCGGAGTAACGCGGCACCGCCGAGCCCGCGTCGCCGAAGGTCGGCGGGAAGCGGACGAGATCTTGCGTGTTGATCCGGGTGAACCCGTTGTCGTCCGTGAATTCCCAGGGGCGATGACTATTGAGCACGCCGTTGCCGTTGGCATCCTCGCCCCCGTCGAGCGCGCCGTTGCCGTTGGCGTCCTCGTCGAGATGCGGCCGGGGAATCGCGAAGTTCTTCCGGTCGTTGGCGTAGGTGGTGAATTTTTTGCGGATCTCTTCGCCGCGGGCATTGGTCGTCGCCTCTTTGGCGAAGTTGAAGGGCGCCAGATCGGCCACGCGCGCCGTCAAGGCGAGATTGTTGATGTCGTCGTTGTCCATCGCCAAATAGGCCGCGTCGGCGGCGGGGAACGGATCGTCGACATCTCGGTCGTCTTCCGCGTACAACGCCACTTCGCTGGGATCATCGAAGAGGCCATACGCCTGGCTGCCTCGCATCAGGGCGCCCGCCTGCAAGGTTCCCTGCCCCCATTGCACGGCACCGTTGGTGGCGTAACCCGTATACCGTAGCCAACGTTGTTTCGAGCCGGGGAAGCCATTGTTCACGCGGTCGGCCTGCCGCGGATCGGTCCCCGCCGTCACCGAGCCGATGCCGATCGTGTCGCGTGGTTGGTCGACATCCAACCACGAGTTCACCGCCCCGACGCGGAACTGCGGTTGAAACTCCAGACCCTCATTGATGTCGCCGTTGTCGTCGGCTTGGCTTTGCCCGGGGTGCGGATACACCAAGGCATTGTTCGCGCTGCCGGAATAAAACCGTGCGATCAAATGCTCTTCGCCGTAAAGCCCCGGCAACAACTCGTCAATCGTGCCTCCTCCAGAAGACAATTTCGGGGCCCCCATCTTCAGCCGCGCGAGCTCCATGTTTGCCGTCTCCAGGAACGAACTGCGGCGAAACCGTTCGCTCGCGGCCAGGGAAAAGGCATTGTAGGGATCATTGGCGTAGAAATATCGATACTGCAGGAACACGTTGCCGATGTTGCCGGGAGGACAATCGATCCCCGCGCGCCCCGTGAGCGCCCACGCCGGGTTGACCTCCGCCGCGTGCAGCCCGAGATTCGATTGGGAAATGAACTCGACCGTGGTGGTCCCGGTATTGTAACCGAACGGGTTTGTGGTGTTGTTGAAGGCGACCAATTGATTCCCCGACATGCTGTCGATCGGGAAGAGCAGATTTTGAATGTTTCCATGGACATTCAAATTGAGCAGCCCATCCAAGTCGAGCACCGTCATCGAGAACAGCGGGATGTACAATGTTCCGTCCGCGAGTTCCTGAACCGGAAAATCGAGGTCGAGCCAGACCCCCTCGCGGACGCCGTCCCCGTCGTTGTCGACGTCATACTGGTAGTCGTCGTGCAACGTATCGATCAGATCCTGACTGCTGATGGTCGGGTCGTCGGGATGGGGCCCGCTCCACACTCCTTGATGACCGATCCACGTCGGGGGCCGCCCGTTGAGCGTGACGTCGCTGCCCGAGGAGCTTGGATTGTAACCGTCATACATCGGCAGGAACGGAAAGACCCGCTTGCCGTCCCCCAGCAATCCAGCCGCTTCCGTCGCCGTGGCGATATACCGCGAACTAGTCGGATTGGAGCGATCCCCAGGGGGGACGAACCGGTGCCGCGGATCAGGGCGGAATTGTTGGTTCTGAATCGTCGCTCCATAATCGATCAAGTTGTTACCGTCGTAGTCCTCCCCGGCAGAGTCGGCAGGAACGTTGTTATAGTTGAAATCGTCGAACAACGGGATGGGGAGCCCGGCGACGTCGCGATAAAGCTGCGGCCGATGAAACGAGGGGATGATCACCCGGCGTTGTTCACCCGTCATGCGGTCGCGTACATAGCCGATATAGGCCAGGAACGCATTGTTTTGATCGGGATAGGTATAGCCCACGTCGGGCTGCGGGAAGTACTTGGTCTGCCGCGAGACCAACCCGTTGGCCGCGGGCGAATCATTGAGTCCGACAAGATCCTGAATGTTCGAGCGGGGCCCCGTGCCGTCGTCGTAGGTGTAGACGAGGTTGTCGTTCTCGTCGCGGATTTCGCCGACGTCGGGAACTCCGTCCTGATCCTGATCGACGAACGCCCGGAGCCCCTGCGGCGGCGGTTCCGACGCATCGGTCGACAGCGACAAGCCTTCGCCATCATAAGCCGTCAAATCGCGGGCGCCCGCCCCGTGCACGCCCAGCATGTTCGGAATGAGCGAATGCCGACCACCCCACAGAACGCTGTTGACCTCTTGAACGTCGGGCCCCACGACCAGTTGTCGCAGCGCGTGATCCATGAGCTTGTCCACGTCGAGTCCCGGCTCCCCGACCTCCTTGGCGGCGTCGGCGTAGTACTCAGAGCTGCTCCGCTCCTGATTGGCAAAGAGATAGAAAATCGTCCCCAGGACCGACAGCAGCCCCAGCAGAACGATCACGATCATCAACGTGCTGCCGCCGCGCGCCGCGCGAGGCGAGACATTTCGATCAACGCGCGCGGTGCGGGTGCGGTCGCGACCGGGCCGATGGATCGAGCGCCGGGCGGGTGAGTGAGGCGTCGGGACTTGCGGTCGGTGCATGATCGGGGCTCCCAGATGGGGAGTGTGAAGCTGATGGGCCGCGACGACTCATCCGTCAGGCCCCCGGAGCACGCCTCCGGGACCGACAAATCGCGCGGACTTAATCGACGAGTCCGTGTTGAATGGTCAAGGTTCGCATTTGCGTGGTCGTCGGGTCGACGAACCGCAGTTCGATCTGAATCGCCCGCAACGGCTTGCGGTTGTCGACCGCGCGCCATTCCAACCGATCGCCATTGGTCGAGTTGACGTGAATGGCCGACAACCCGTCTTGCCGAGGGAAACTCGGCGTGGGGACGGCGGCGTTGGATTCCGACACGACGGGATCGCCCGCGATCCCGCCGCCATCAATCGCGGCGATGCAGACATAGAAGAATGGATCGCCTGGTTGCGATCCCAGCGGCGGGAAGACGCGGTCACCAACCTGATATTCCGTGTTCCGCTGCCAGCGGTCAGAGCCGGCGATCAATGGGAGCCATCTACGAGGAGCCCCCGTGTTCGGATCTCCCGCCGAGGAGGCGGAACGCGGCCAGACAACCAACGGCCGATACGGGGGATGGTTCTCGTGGTCCCAGAGGGCGTTGCCGTTCGTATCCTCGCCCGGCTGGAGCTGACCGTCGTCGTCGGTATCTTCGTTGCCGATTCCCCCACTCAGGTCGAGATCCAGGCTTTGCCGAAAATCAAGGATTCCGTTGTTGTTACCCGGAGGTACGGAATCCTCGGTGCCGTCAAGGATGCCGTTATCGTTCAAATCCTCCGGGAGCGAATTGTTGAAGGGATACCAGGTGTCAAAAACGTGGTTCGCGACGGGGCCGTTACCGCCGTAAATTCCGCCGTTCATTCGTTGATTGAAATGGAAATCCCCCAGCCGTCCGTTAGAGGTTATCCCATGCCCCAGATCGACAAATCGCCCCAGAATTTCATCGTAGACCTTGATGTCGAACGAATGGACGTTGGTGAGCAGCAAATCCTCGCCGCGCCGGGTGAAGTTGTCGTTGAAGTTGACGGTGGGATCGGACTCCAGCACCAGCTCGCCGTTGACGAAGTCCAGGTTGTTCGAGACCGGACAGTTCACGTTGAGATGATCCTGATGGGGATACTGAAACTGGTCATCCGAGGTTTCCTGCTGGGTAAACCGGCCCAGAAAAACACCGTCGACACCGGGTTGGGTGTACTCCTTCAGGAAGCCGCCCGCCGGAGGATTGCCTGCAAGCACCGGGTTCATGTCGACGTAGTTGTGGCCGAAGCGGTTGGGGGGATAGCTGATCGCGTTGGGGACTTCGTCGGCCACGACGTTAGGGACCGTCCGCGTCACGACGAGGCTGTTGACCCCATTGAAGATCGCGCCATTGAACAGCCATACCGGACCGGTGCCATCGAGTCGCTGGGAACTGTGAGCCGAGAAATCAAAGTCGCGCCAGAAATTGCTCGCGTTGCCGTACGCCCCCGGATAGACCGGGGCGACCATCGAGAAAAAGCGTTGTTGCCCCCCGCCGGCGGTGGTGAATGTCGGCTGATCTTCCGTCACCGAGCCTTGATCGGGTTGCCGCAACAACAGGCTGCGCCGATACAGATTGCCGTTCCGCAGGAAGTAGCAGACTTCCGCGGCGGGGGAGTCGGAGGCATTGTTGGTGTCCAAGCGGCCGTCGTCGCGATCGGGCTGATTCTCGTTCACCCTGAGGGACCCCAGGGTCAGCGCTCGGCCGTAAAACAGCGTCGCGTCATCGCTGTCGACCGTGACGCGGGCGTCGACCGTGAACGAGAGGACGTCGTCGGTCCGATCGTTGGGATCGTTCTCGGAAATCGAAAAATAGCCGCGGCGGTCGAGCGCCTCGGTTTCCGGGGCGTCGAGCTGTTCATTCAACATGAACGGCACAAGTTTTCGGAACGTCCGCTTTTCGAGGTCGCCCTTCAGGACCGTCTGTACGCTGCGGGCGCGTTGATCATTCTCCATCAGGCCGCGTTGCGTCGAGACCGAACCGGCGGCGATCTGGAAGACCTGGGCAAACAGCGTCATCAGCAGCAAGACCAAGGCCACCGAGACGAGCATCTCGACCAACGTGAAGCCGCGCGGTGAGCCGACGCGAACGCGCGGGTTCGTCAGGCGATCATGAGCTGCGGTTCGTAACATGACCATCACCCTGCGTTTCCGTCTCGCTGGTCCGATCCGGCAACGGCCGGGCGGAAAGCCACCGTTGCCCCTCGAAATGCATCGCGTTCAAGTCGTCCGGGAGCCGCGCCCCGGGGTTAATACGTGCGCGGCTTGAGGGGAAAAACATCAACCACACCCCGCATCAGGACCGCGCCGCCGTAATAGTCGATCCCGCCGATTGTGGTCGTCCCTAACGAATCGACCACAATCTCCCGATCCACCGTCAACCGGACGAAACGGTCATTCCCCGGCGCGACCGGATCCTGTTCAAATCCCACGGGGGTGACCGCCGCCATGCTGGTCCCCTCCACGACGTCGAGAATTCGATACCAACGCAGGTTCTTGGCATCGCAAATGAAGCTGCCGCGCTTGAAGAACGGCTGCCAACCATCATTGGCCGCCCGGGTCGAATTGTACTGCACGATCACGAAGTTCCGCTTGGCATCCGTCAGTTCGAGTGTCCCGTTGAGACCCCGATCGACCCGACGAAACAACGCGGAATAGACCTGTTCATCCAATTCACTGTAAGAGCGCCGAAAGACCACCACGCAATCGATGAACGTCTGCCCCCCCGCGCCACGCCGAACCGAGAGGAAGTACGTATACCGACGTTCCAGCGACTCGACCCTGGCCATCGCAAGGTCGAACCCGGTCGGCAACGACTCGCCAGTGTTCACGATCGTACCGTTGGGATCCGCCGTCAGGCCGGTGATCGATAAGGTGTGACTCCGCCGACCCAGCGTGTCATAGACGACCAACCGATCAGGCACTAAGTCGGGCGGCGGCGTGGGGATCGTCACGCTTGAAGACAGCTCGGCGAAGTTGACCCCGCCCATCAGGAGTGAGGTTGCCGACAAACCGACGACTTCCTTCGACTCGGCCTGCAACGTCCAACTGTCAGGGAGCACCGCCGCCGAGGCCGCTCGGAACTCGTTGTTGTCCGGGGTGTCGCCCGGCAGGAACAACCCGAACGCCGGAAACCGATTGACGAATTGATCAAACGGCGTGCCGCCGACATTGCCGAAGTGCTGTCGTGCCCCGGCGACCGCCCCGCGGAAATTGCCGTTGGCGTCGGTCGGATCGATCAGCATGTAGCCCAGCGGATCGACGATGTAGTGCCGCAACCGGACCGTCTGCCATTCGACGCCCGTGGCTTCGGTGGTGGTGCCCCTCTCGCGAAACGACCAACCGGGCTCCAGGGACTGTGTATTCCCGGCCTGCGTGCAGACATGGACCGTCGCCGGGTATTTGCGGCGATAATTCTCGCTCGGTATCACCGTGTCGCCAACCGCGTATGGCGCCAGCGGTTCCCACTCGTTTCCGATGGTGATCAGTTGCGGAATCGCGCGGGCCTGCGCCTCGGCGTTGTACCGCAGGTTCGCCGCGTTCGTCAGTTGCGACGCCTGGATCGACCGCAGGACCGAGATTGGAAACAACGTGGCGAGCGAGACCACGCCGATGCTCATGATTAGCGTTGAGACGAGGACTTCCCTGAGCGTAACACCACGTCGTGGCGCACGATGCTGGAAGGGGCGGTTGGGATCGTGGTTATTCATCGCCCAGCCACCTCGCCGGTTTCGGAATACCGGAATCGTTCGGCGAGATTGTCGGTCTCGTCGGGATTCACATAGATCGGATTGGTCGTGATCGCGCCGGTCCGCGTGAAGATCGAGACCACGGTCTTGTCACGACGCTGATACGGCGTGGTGGGATCAGAAGCCGTGTTGCCCGGCAACATTTCTGGCGCCGACCAATGGGTCGCCCCGTTCGGCAAAGGCAACGGATTGATACTCCAATCGACATGATCGCGATCGGCATCCAGCTTGTCGGCGACATACAAGTGGATCATCCCCAAACTCGCCTCCGAACCGGTCACGGAACCGCGTGGGGAAAACATCAGGTCGCAAAACGGCCCGTACGCGAAATCGGGCTCCCAGTTGTTGGGACGTGGAATGGTTCGCTTCCACGAGTCGGGCAACCGATTGCCGCGTGTCCGCGGCAGCGATGGGCCCGCGCCGGTTGGAGGATCATCGGGATACGAGCTGCATCGATCGAAATGAATCACCACCCCCTGCGGCAAGCCGGTCGGCTCGATCCCCGGTAACTGGGCGGGAGCCAGCTCCAGCTTGTACTTCAAGGCCGCATTGGCGCGAGAAAAGGCTTGGACGGTGGCGGCGTCGGTGTCGGCGACTTCCCGATACTCCTGCTGCAACAGCAACCGCACCGGGGGATCGTTGTCGGTATCGTCGGCGAGTTCGAGCAGCCGCGTATCGATTGTGTACCAAGCTCCCGTCCCATAAGGAATCTGAATCCGGGCGCCGTCCCGAATCAGCCCTCGTTCATAGAGTCGTTTCCACCCGGTATCGACCGTGTACTGCGAGCCGTCACCATCGAAGCCGCGCAAGACCCACACCAAGTTATCGGCCGTGTTGTAAGGCGCGACATTCAGCGGATCGCCCGCATCACCCCGAGCGGGGTTCCCGTCGTTGTCCCCATCCGGCCGTTCGAGCAGCACCGTCCCCTCCGTATGGGGATCGGGCTGGGAAATGTAGACCATGCTGGCGGCCACTCGACTGTTCGTCGGGTCAAGAATAAACCGCACGCCGCGTGGTTCCCGGGCCTTGATCGCCCGGTCGCGCGCCCCTTCCAGATAGGATTGAATCTGCCGCGCGCCGGAGCGTACGGAATCGCGATTGATGGTGATGTTGATCGTCGCCACGGTGATCCCCGTCAGGATCAGACCGATGACGACCACCACCAGCAATTCGATCAACGTGAACCCCCGCGCCGCCGAACCGGCCGGACGGCGGACCGCATCTCGATAGGTTCCTTGCGGTTTGTTCATTTCAGGCCTCCCACATTGTCCGCCAAGGGGGAATCTTCCAGTGCCCCGTACTGCGTGGGTTGGCCCAGGTGCCCTTGATGATCGGTCGGCGACGGGGGAAAGGGACTATCATGCGGTTCATACATCCCCAACTCCCGGTCCGGGCCGGACGAAATCACCACCATGGTGTGATACGTCCGTGGCGTGTAAAACCAGGCTTCAAACCGCCGGGCCAAAATCTCGTCGGGAATGACGTAGTCGATGATTAGCGCCGTCGGATCATAGGGATCACGCTGCAGCGGCGAACTCTCGCCGCCGGAAGTGACCTCGCGGACCTGCGAAGGGAGATTGGGGAACACGGTCAAGGCATATCGCGGGTCGGGCACGGCGTAGATCCCCGCGTTGTTTGGGGCGGATGCCGCTGTACCGTCGTCGTTGACGCCGCAGCGGATCAGGCGGGTGGGCGAACGGTAAAACCGCAGGGGTTCCCCCCAGGCGTCGATGAATTCCATCAACCCGTCACCGTCGGTATCCTGCACTTCCGTCGCGCTGAATTCTGGGGGGACGAAGGCCAAGTTCCCTTCGAGAGGCGCCTCCATAAGAGCCAGGTAAAGGAGCTCGCTGCTTTCCGTCTTAGGCAGATGGCTCGCGACGTTCAAGCGGCCCTGCTGCCGTAACGCGATTAGCAGCCGGGTCATGTTGACCGCTTCGGTGAGATCGTTCCCGTCCACGAACTCGGCGATATCCGGGAACCCGTTGGCTTCGAACTCGATTGGTCCGCTCCCGTCATCGTCGCCGACCTGTCCGGGGACGCGATCCGCTCCGCAAAGGTCGACGAACCGCTGCGGAAAGACTTCCCGGTACTTGAACGCGAGGGTGATCGGATCCTTCACTTTCGCGATCCGATCGTACTTCACCTGATTGTGCCGGAGATCAATCGGCGAGGTCGTGGGGTCCAACTGGTAAGCCTGCTTCACGAACTGGTCGGCCTTGGCGTAGGCGGCCTCGCGTTGTGACTTGGTGGGGCTGTCGGGATCCAGCATCCGAACCAAGGCGTCTTGCCGGATCGAAATCAATTGATAGATCTTCGAGATCGTCGCCTGCGTCGACTTCGTCCGGGTCGATTGCAGCACGTTCCCCATCACCAGCACGCTGACCGACATCAATGCCAGCATCACGCCGATGACAATCAGCAACTCCAGAAGCGAGAAGCCCCGGGGCGATGGATGGTTCGTGGGTGGGCGAAGCGCATGGATCATGGTGAGTCTCGGTGCCGACGTCTCTGGGACACGATTCTGGACACGGATTACGGATCCAATTGGCCTTCCGAGAAGTTGGTGATGTTGTCGCGCTCATCATTCCGCCGAGAGGTTTGCCCGGCGGGCAATGTTTCAAACCCGCCGAAAGTCCAGTCAGGGAGCGGATTTTCCAGATCGGGGACATAGGGCCCACCGGGACCATACTTGCCGTCCGCGCCCGGTGAGATCAATTGGAAACCTGACCTGTTGAATGGCTGGCCCTGCGGATTCTTGCCTTGCACATACGGCAGGACAGGATCGCCTAGATAAGGGTTTGCATTCCCTACATACTCCGCCGGCCGGTAGCCCGCTCCATCATAAGAGCTGAAGTAGAGAATCGGTTTCTGCTGGCCCGGATAGTTGTCAAGGTACTCGGGCCAGCCATCGCCGTCTGTATCATCCAGTCGACTTAAATCAAAGTCATAGGCGGACTTGACGCGTTTGGTGCTGGCGCCCAAGGCGAAGGGATTTTGGGGGTTGGTCGAAAATGGACTGAGGATGAAGTCGGTTCCCGGGTTCACGGTACGATCAACGTAACCACCAAGAAAAAACACCAATGCTTCACCGGCTTGCAGACGGTGTCTGTCGCCGGTGGTCACACCATCACCGTCGAGATCGATAGGTGCAGGTTGGTTGAACTGGGGCCAGATCTGGCGGATGAGTAGAAACGATCGCTTCGTGTCTGAGTTGGCATTGTATTCCGACGGATCCTCGCAAATCACGATCTCACTGGGGGGTTCCACTCCGTATTGTACCTTGAATGCCGTGATCGCCGCTGACAAGCGCGCCAAATCGGCCTTAACCTGAGTGACCCTGACACGGCTACGCACGCTGCCGACCGCGGGCAGAAGCAGCCCGATCAGGATCGCGATGATCGTGATCGCGATCATCAGCTCGATCAACGTGAACCCGCGGCGGCTGTGATTGTGGCGGAGTTGCGGCGTGCGACGCATGGGACGGACTTTCCACGGGCGAGCGGGGGACGGTGGCGCGGGAGTTATGTTTCCGGAAGCCCAGGGAAAGCTTTCCCTGGGCTTCGACAATCAGCATCACATCACGACAAGTCGTTCAGCAGCTTGATGAGGGGCATGAAGAGCGCGATCACGATGAAGCCGACGATCAGCCCCAGCACCACCACCATCAGCGGTTCGAGCAGGTTGACCAGGCCTTCCACCAGGACCGACACCTCTTCGTCGTAGACATCGGCGACCTTATAGAGCATGTTGTCCAAGGCCCCGGTCTCTTCGCCGACGTCGACCATGTTGACCACGATGTCGTCGACCGTCCGCGTCTCCTTCAAGGGGACGGCCATCGTCTCCCCTTCGCGGATCGCCGCCGAAATGTGCTCGAACGCGTTGTAGAAGACCCGGTTCCCCGCGGTGTCCCGCGTGATGTTGAGGGCCTCCAGAATCGGCACCCCCGAGGCGATCAGCGTCCCCAGCGTCCGACACGTTCGCGCGACGATCGACTTTCGTAAAATCGGCCCAAGTAACGGGAAGCGAAGTGAAAGCCAGTCGACGATGTACGCCCCCGTTTTGTTCTTTTTGATGATCTTCACCATCAGCCATAACGCGAACGGGAACGCCGGCCCCAGGTACCAGTAATTCACCACGGCGTCGCTGACCGCGATCAGCGCGACGGTGATTTCCGGGAGTTCGGTGTCGAAGTCCTCGAAGATCTTTTTGAACTTCGGGATGATGTAGTACATGATGAAGCCGACGATCAACGTGGCGACGGTGATGACCGCGCACGGATAGATCATCGCCCCCTGCACCTTCCGCTTCAGGCTTTGGGCCCGTTCCTGGAACTCGGCGAGCCGCTGGAGAATGACTTCCAGCGCCCCCCCGGCCTCCCCGGCCTTCACCATGTTGACGTACAGGTTGTCGAACGCCTTGGGCTGCTTCGCCATCGCCTCCGACAGCGTGCTCCCCGATTCGATGTCTTCGATGACCCCCATCAACGAGTTCTTGAGGGCCCCGGGTTTGCACTGACCTTCCAGAATCCGCAGGCTGCGGAGAATCGGCAGACCGGCGTCCTGCAGCGTCGAAAGCTGCCGCGTGAAGGTCGTCAGCTTCTTCCCGCTGACCCCGCCGATCGTGAAGGTCTTCCCCTTCTTGGCGGCGGCTTTTTTCTTCGCCGAGGCGTCCGCCTTGGTCCCTTCCTTGGTCTTCTTCTTCGCGCGGCCCTTCTCGGCGATCTTCGTGACGAAGAACCCCTTCTCGCGGATCTTCGCCTGCGCTTCCTGTTCCGACCCGGCGTCGATGGTGTCCTTCACCTCGAGCCCGGTGTTGTCCATCGCTTCATACTGGAACGTCGGCATGGTCTCGCCTTTTCACGCGCATCCCGGACGCCCAAGGATGGCCATCCCCGGGCTTCTGTATGTTCCCATGTGGACTCGCGACTCAGTCGCCGCCATCATCCGTGACGGTTTCGCGGACGACCTCGTCGATCGTCGTGATCCCGTCGAAAATCAGCTTCAGCCCCGACTCCCGCAGCGTCACCATCCCCTGCGTTCGGGCGAAATTCCGCATCTCGTCGACGTTGGCGTTGTTCGAGATCAGGTCGCGGATGTCGTCGGTGACGTCGAGCAGCTCGTGAATCCCCGTCCGCCCCTTGTACCCCGAGTTGTTGCATCGCTGGCAGCCGCGGCCGTAGTAGAACTTGTATTGCCGCGCCTGCTGCACGGGCAGTTGCAGTTCCATTAGCAATTCGTCGCTCGGCTCGAACTGCGTCCGGCATTCAACGCAAATCTTCCGCACCAGCCGCTGCGCCAAAATCCCTTCCAGACACGCCGTAATCAGGAACGGCTCGATCCCCATGTCGCGCAGCCGGGTGATCGCCGACGGCGCGTCGTTCGTGTGGAGCGTGCTGAACACCAGGTGCCCGGTGAGGGCGCTTTGCACGGCGACTTCCGCCGTTTCGTAGTCGCGAATCTCGCCGACGAGGATCGTGTCGGGGTCGTGCCGCAGAATCGCCCGCAGCACGGTCGCGAAGGTGACGTCGATGTCGGGGTTGACCGGCACCTGAATCAGCCCTTCGATGTCGTACTCGATCGGGTCCTCCGTCGTGATGACCTTGGTTTCGATGTCATTGATTTCGTTGAGGGCCGAATACAGCGTCGTCGTCTTGCCCGAGCCGGTCGGCCCCGTCACCAGGACGATGCCGTTCGGCCGTTTGATCATCGTGCGGAAATCGGCGAGCGTGTGGGCGTCCATCCCGATCTTGTTGAGATCGAGCTGGACCACCGTCCGGTCGAGGACCCGCATGACCACCGATTCGCCGAACAACGTCGGCAACACGCTGACCCGCAGGTCGACCTGATTCCCCCCGACGTTCAGCTCGATCCGGCCGTCCTGCGGCAGGCGTCGCTCGGCGATGTCGAGCTCCGACATGATCTTGATGCGGCTGACGATCGCGTTCGCGAGGTGCCGCGGCGGCGGGACCATCTCGTACAGCATGCCGTCCGCCTTCACGCGGACCTTGAACTCGTCCTCGAACGGCTCGAAGTGGATGTCGCTCGCCTGATCCTTGATCGCCAACAGCAGGATCATGTTGAGGAGCTTGCGGATCGGCGCGGCGTCGGCAACTTCGGCCTCGGCGGCGAGGTCGTACCCGCGGCCGGGACCGGCGTCGTCATCGTCGTCCTCGAGCCCTTCGATGACCGACTCGATGCTTTCCTCTTTGTCGGCGTAGTACCGCTTGACCGCCGCCTCGACGTCCTTGAGGTTCGAGACCGCGCCGCGGACCTCGAAGCCAAGGAAGTTGCGCAGGTCGTCGAGCGAGGCGACGTTCTGCGGATCGGCCATCGCCACCGTCAACACGTCGTCCTTGAAGGCGATGGGCATCACCTTGTAAAGCTCGGCCATCGTCAACGGGACTTTTTCGAGGGCCGTCGGCGTGATGGTCGTCTCGTTCAGGTTGACGATCGGCATGCCCCATTGTTCGGCGAGGGCTTCCGTCACCTGGGCGTCGGTGACCATCCCCATGCGGATGGCGACCTGCCCGATGATTTCCCCCGGGGACTGCTTCTGCTCCTCGAGCACGTCCCAGAGCTGGTCCTCGGTGAGGTACCCCAGGTCGACGAGAATCTGTCCGAGCTTGCGTTGGGCCATGGGGGAGGGTCGAAGGTCTAGGGTCGAAGGTTGATGGTGAAAATACGCGGGATTGATGTGCGATCCGGCAGGGCAGTCTGGTCACCAGACGCTTGGCCGGGCCGCTTGCTCACTCCTCGTCTTCCTCGTCTTCGTCCTCGGGTTCGTCGTCGAGCAGCCCCTTCTTGGCCCGCATGATGCGGGCCTTCAGTTCGCCCGGGTTGTTCGACTTCATCACCACGCTGTCCTCCTCGCAGAGCCCGTTCTTCCAGAGGTTGAACAAGGCGTCGTCGAGGAGCTGCATCCCGAACTTGCGGCCGGTTTGAATCGACGAGTTGATCCGGTAGGTCTTCGCCTCGCGGATCAGGTTCGCGATCGCGGGGGTCACCACCAACAGCTCGTAGGCGGCGACCATCCCCTTTGGAATCCGGCCCAACAGGGCTTGCGACAGGATGCCGATGATCGCCACCGACAACTGCGTCCGAATCTGCTCCTGCTGGTTCGTGGGAAAGACGTCGATGATCCGGTCGACCGTCCCCTGGGCCCCCGTGGTGTGGAGGGTCCCGAAGACGACGTGCCCCGTTTCCGCCGCGGTGATCGCCGACGAGATCGTCGCCAAGTCGCGCATTTCGCCGACGAGGATCACGTCGGGGTCCATCCGCAGCGCGCGCCGGAGCGCCTCCGGAAAGTCGGGGACGTCGACGCCGATCTCACGCTGGTTGATCGTGCATTTTTTGTGTTTGTGGTAGTACTCGATCGGGTCTTCGAGCGTGATGATGTGGTGATCGATCGTGTCGTTGAGGTAGTTGATCATGCTCGCAAGACTGGTCGTCTTGCCCGACCCGGTCGGCCCCGTCACCAGGAACAGACCGCGCGGTCGCTTGATCAGGTCGGCGATGATCGGCGGCAGCCCCAACTGCTCGAACGACAGGAACTCGTTCGGAATCCGCCGCAGCACCATCCCGATGTGGCCGCGTTGCTTGAAGACCGCGACGCGAAACCGGGCCTTGTCGCCGAAGGCGAACCCGAAGTCGGTCCCCCCGACTTCCTGCAATTCCTGTTGATTCCGTTCGGGCGTGATCGACTTCATGAGGGCGACGGTGTCTTCCGGTTCGAGCGTTTTGGTCTCGAGCCGCACCATATGACCGCTGACGCGGACCACCGGAGGTTGTCCCGTCGAGATGTGGAGGTCGGAGACTTTCTCCCGGACCACCGTCTCCAGCAATTTGTCGATTTGAACCGTGGCCATGTCGACGCATCTCGCCCGCTAAGGTCCGGTTGACCGGCTGCGTCCCGTGATCCGCCGAGCGGTTGAGGCCGTTGGATCGCGACACGTTCCGCGCAGAAAGGAGCCTTGGTATACCCGACCGCCCCCCCGCGTGTCATGCGTCGCGACCATTCCTCAAACCGATCCGGCGGGAGCCGGGCGGGAGCATGATCCCCGCGCGACCCATCCCGTACGAGACATCGCCAATCGTCCGAAAACCGTGCTCCTGCCAAGCTCGCTTCGCATCAAGACGTCAGGCAGCCGTGTGCCGTCGGATGTCAGGACGAGTCGTGAACCTATGGTCTGATGAATATTGAGTGACCGACGGAGGGCTGGACGCCGCCGGAATTGAGCGAGTCTCAATGTGCCGTGAAGATTAAGTGCCGTGAAGTTGAGGGCCACGAATGGGCGAGCGAGAACCGGCCGGTTGGATCCAAGATGGGATGAGGCCAACTGGCAGGGACGGTCGATTGTTCGGCGGATTCCGCGCGAACTCAATCGGGGCGCATGAGAAGGCAACCGGACCGGCTAGGTGTAGACGCGGTGTCTTGTGCGCGGTCGTTGGGCTGGGGCGCGAGGGGCTCTTGGAATTTGGCGAAAACCCGTCGCGCGCCATCCGACGAGTGGAGCGCCCGAGAGTGTTGCGGAATGCTACACGCGACGATCGGCAGGTTTTGCCGAAAGGTGTTCGCGCGTTGACCTTGTCGGGGTGACCCGGGGTGTCGCGGCGGCATTAGACGCCAAGATTAATGCCCGCCCTTGTCCAATCGCGAGACCTCAACCAGCGTGGTGAGCCCGGCGAGCGACTTGTCGAGAGCGTCTTCGACGAGGGTCTTCATACCGAACAACCGGGCTTGGCGGCGCAAATTCTGGGCCGGTTCGCTGCGGAAGGTCATCTCGCGGAGGGTCGAGTTCATGACCATCAGCTCGAAGACGGCGCGGCGGCCGCGGTAGCCCGTGTGCTGACAATTTGAACACCCTTTTCCCCGGAATAAGGTGGCTGCCTCAAGTTGATCCGGGGTCAGGCTGAACTGTTGAATTTCGCTCGGATCGGCTTCGCACGGTTCCTTGCATTTGGCGCAGATCACGCGAACGAGACGCTGGGCCATGATGGCCATCACCGAGGAGGCGACAAGGAACGGCTCGACGCCCATATCGATCAGGCGCGTCACGGAACTGGGCGCGTCGTTCGTGTGGAGCGTACTGAAAACCAAGTGTCCAGTCAAAGAAGCCTGAATCGCCATCTCGGCGGTCTCGGTATCGCGAATTTCCCCGACGAGGATCACGTTGGGGGCCTGCCGCAGCATCGCGCGAATGATCCGCGCGAAGTTCAGCCCAATGTCCGACTTCACCTCCACTTGGTTGATTCCGGGGAGGTAATACTCAACCGGGTCCTCGGCGGTGATGATCTTGCGGTCGGGCCGATTGATCTCCCCCAAGGCACTGTACAAAGTGGTCGTCTTCCCCGACCCCGTCGGACCAGTCACCAGGAAGATCCCGTTGGGCCGACGGATCAGGTTTTGGAACTTTCGGTAATTCTCTTCCCCGAAGCCGAGGTTCCGAATCCCGACCTTGATGTTGTCGCGGTCGAGAATCCGGAGGACGACCGCCTGTCCGTGATTGGTCGGGAGGATACTGACGCGGAGGTCGAAGTCCTTCCCGCCGGCCCGGGTCTTGATCCGGCCGTCCTGCGGGCGACGTTTTTCCGAGATGTCCATCCGAGCCATGATCTTGATGCGGGAGACCATGGCGCTGAGCAGGCGTTTAGGGGGGCTGTCGCGTTCGACGAGCACGCCATCGATCCGGTAGCGGACGCGGACGCGGTCTTCGAACGGCTCGATGTGGATGTCGCTGGCCCGCATCGTGACCGCTTCACTGATGATCAGGTTGACCAGCCGGACGATCGGGGCGGAGTCGTCCTCCTCCTGGGTCTTCCCGGTCCCCCCTTCGGTTTCGGTGAAGTCGATCGCGGTTTCGGTGAATTCGGCGAGCATCGAGTCGACCGACTCGGTCTGGGAGTCGCCGTAGTGGCGGTTGATCGCCTGCTGGATCGCCTCCTTGGAGGCGACGGCGACCTGCACCTCTTTATTGAGGACGAACCTCAGCTTGTCGAGGACTTCGTAATCCATGGCGTTACTGACGGCGACGCGGATCACGTCGTCGTCGAGGCCGAGCGGGATCACGACGTTCTCGCGGGCGACCGATTCGGGGACCAGTTCGATGACGGTCCGGGGAATCTCGAGGGCTTCGAGATTGACGAATTCGTAGCCGTATTGGGAGGCCTGGCGGGCGGTCAGGTCATCGGCGGAGACGTACCCGAGTCGGACGAGGGCATCCTCGACACTGACGCCGAGGCTGTTGGCGAGGTCGCGGGCTTCCTCCAGTTGG
Source organism: uncultured Planctomycetaceae bacterium (assembly GCA_964427725.1). Lineage (GTDB taxonomy): Bacteria > Planctomycetota > Planctomycetia > Planctomycetales > Planctomycetaceae > DSVQ01. Next base: position 23,933 of record CAYRVS010000049.1, read on the forward strand.
TCGGCGCTGAGGACGCCTTCCTTGATCAACCGGTTGAGGTAATCGTCGGCCATGCTGCGAATCCTTGGGGAGATCACCCGGCGGCGCGTCGGAAGGGGGTGGCGGAGCGGCCGGGACAGGCGCGATCCCGGTCCATGCGAGAGGGACGGGCGGACCGAGCGGAATCGCCTGCCGACACCAACCCGTCGGGGCATTCTGGGAGTGGTCGACGGGCCTGTCAAGCGGGGGTCGACGCAAGTCGTGTGCTGATTTTTGATTAAGCGCGACGGGTGGGGGTGATGGGGGCGCGCTCGCCTGCGCTCGCGGCTCGACGAGGGTGGTGTGGATTGGGGAAACGTGTCGGCGTGCATTGGGGTCGGGGGTGGCTTAGAGTAATGCGGTCCACGCCCGCGCTTGTCCAACGCTTCGATCGGCATGCGGGTGTGGCGCGTCCGCCCCGTCTTCGGTCCTCAGCCGCTTGCGGAAGTCCCACCGATGCCCGTGAAAGTCCGATGCCCCGGCTGCGAGAAGGTGCTCACCGCCCCCGATGCCGCGCGCGGCAAGGCGATTCGTTGTCCGTCATGCGAGACGAAGGTTCGCGTGCCGGCGGAGCAGGCCGAGACGACCGGCAAGAAGAAGCCGGTCGCCGCCGCGCCCGATTCGGAAGAGGCGTTGTCGAGTCTCGATCTGCGACACGCGGAGGATCGCGAAGCCCGCATCTGCGGTCGTTGCGGTTACGACATGCAGCACCTGGATGAAGAGGAGACCGAGTGCCCGAAGTGCGGATACGACTCGGCGATGGGGGGGCTGGGGGTCAAGGCGCAGAAGAAGAAGCTCAAAGGGCCCGATCCCGACAAATTTTATGCGTCGTTGTGGAAGGGGAACTGGAAGTTCGTCTTCAAGAACCAGGGGCTGGCCTGGCGGACGATGCTGTATGTGATCATCGCCTCGATGCTGATGTTCGGGACCGGCTTCCTCTACTTCTACATCGCCCCGTGGCCGCCGCGGGCCTTCTTTGGGCTGTGCGCGTTCGTCTCGGCGATGATGATCCCCGGCTGGCTGTGGTTCATGGATCAGGAGGTGATCGTCGGGACGCTGCAAAAGAAGGACAAGTTGAAGCGGATCAACTTCGACTTCTTTTTGTGCAGCGCGCTGGGGGTGAAGTTCGTCGCGTGGAACGCCGTGTTCGCGTTGCCGTTGATGCTGATTCCGTTGTTGGTGGCGTGGCTGATGACGTCGTTCGGCGGGCTGCCGGGCTGGGTGGGGGGGCTCATCGCGGCGCTGGGTTATGTGCCGGTGATGGCGATGATGCCGATCTGCCTGGGGCACTTCGTGATGCCGGTGCAGGCGCCCGGGTGGATGTTCTGGAAGGTCTTTCCGTGCTGGCTGCGGCTGCTGAAGCCGACGTTTCTCTGGCTGATCCTGACATTGTTCCTGCATCTGCCGGTGTTGGGATGTCTGGGGGCGATCGGGGCGGTCTATGGACCGCAGATCAATCTGACGCTCGCGCAGATGGACGAGAACGCGGCGATTTCGCGGGCGAAAGCGGCGCTCGAAAACGCGGGAAAGAAAGACAAGGCGAAGTTCGAGGAGAACGCGCTCACCAAGCGCGAGTTCCACAAACCGAACTACGGAATCTTCCTCATTCCCGGAGCGATCTGGTTCGTGGGCTGTTTGTGCCTGGGCTTCCCGGCGCTCTACTCGTGCCGCGTCAACGGGCAGATGATCTACTACTTCCGGGACTCGATGGATCTGATCGCCTTGGCGAAGGAGTACAAATACGTCGCGAAGGCGAAGCCGGAGGAGGACGAGGAGGAGAAACCGAAGACGGTCAAGGAGATGTTGATCGGGGCGGTGGTGATCAACCTGATCTGCCTGATCCTGGGGACGGTGGGGGGGATGGTTTACGGGGCGATGTCGGCGGAAGGGAACATGGTGGGAGGGCTCCTCGCGGGGGCCTTCTGGGGGACCGTCTTCGCCTCGATCATCGGCCGGTTGGCGATCCTCGGGGCGGCGTTCAACGAGAGCACCGTCTGGGGGCTGATTGTCTGGTGGCTGCCGTTCGGCGACATCGTGTATGTGGTCAATCACTGGCAGGAAGGGGGGCCGGGCTGCCTGATCAGCGTCTTCAGCTTCCTGGGGATGATGCTGATCTTCATTCTGGCGCTCGCCGGGCTGCTGTCGTTCGCGGCGTTGGGTCTGGGCAACATGGGCGGGGGCGGCTTCGACGACGGCGGGATCGAGATGCAGGAGATGGAGTTCCAGGATCCGGCGGCGATGGACCCGGCGATGATGCCGCAACCGGGCGCGATGCCACCAGGGGCGCTGCCACCCGGCGCCGCGGTTCCCGGAGGCGCGCCGATGCCCGCG
>CAYRVS010000049.1:26291-28236 GCA_964427725.1 uncultured Planctomycetaceae bacterium
GGTGCGCCGTAGCGGGGTTCCGCCGCGACACGCGGCGGCTCGGAATCGCGCGCCTCAGAGCCGCCGCGTGTCGCGGCGGAGGACGCTTATTTCGCCGCCACGCGGCGCGCCCATTCGTTGCTGGTGATGACTTCGCTGATGAACATCTGCTGGGCCGCGAGGATCGCGGTGTGCATCTGCTCGGCGGTGACTTCGGCGGCGGCGTTGCTGATGCTGAGCGTGCCCGTCGCATCACGGAGGAATTCGACCTTCAGGCCGCGATGAAACGCCTGCCGCGCGGTCGTGTCGCAGCACATGTGGGTCATGTAGCCGGCGATGGTGACGGTGTCGGCTTCGAGTTCCCGGAGCCAGCCTTCCAGCGGCGTGTTGGTGAACGAGCCGGGGAGCTGCTTGTCGATGAGGATGTCGCGCGGGCGGCGGGCGACTTCGGGATGAAGCTCCCACATCGGCGAATCCTTGCGGAAGATCGGCGCGTCGGGAGCGGGCTGATGATGCCGAATCACCGCCGTGGGTAGGCCGCGTTCCGCGGCGCGATCCATCACCGCGAGAATGCGGTCGAGATGCCCGGCGGGATACGAAATCGGGAGCGCCCCGTCGAAGTACTCCCGTTGCACGTCGATCACCAAGCGCGCGCGGGTCATATGATCGGCTCCCCGTGGGAACGTGGATCTTGTCTGATTCGCTGGGCTTCGGCATAGCGATCCGCGCGGCGATTCGCAAGCCGTATCCCGCCAACAATCGGGGCTTCGCCTGGCGCATCCCGGAGGGGCTCCGGGCCCGGGGCTCGTGCCAAGCGACACGCGCATGAAATCCCATGATTCTCGGGGATGATCTCAGGCACCGAGACACTCGGGCCTGGACGAAGCCCGCTGTCTCCGACTTCCAACCAGCGCGGACTCCGGTGAACCACGGGGGACCGCGTGACATCATGCGAACCGGAGAGCGTTGGTTTGGTCGCTCGGTTCTCGTCGCGGGTTGGCCGAGATCGGCTCGAAGGGGGATCCCTCATCGAACCTGCAAGAGCTCACGTATCGGAATCTTCTCGAAGACCAATTGGGCTTGGCTTCCTTCGTAGACGATGCCGACGTGGTCGGCGTCGACGCGGGTCAAGCTGGGGTAGCCGGCGCCGCGGCCTTCGTCGAGCAGCCGGTGATGCGGTTTGGGCCACGTCCGGCCGTCGTCGAAGCTGACCTGGATCGTGTGGTGGGTCCGGGACTGTTGCGAGTGGGGATTCGCGAAGAGCAAGACCTGCCGCGACTCGCCCGCCGCGTCATAGTCGACCCGGTAAAGGCTGCCGTTGCAGTTCGGCTCGATCAGCGTGTCGCGGTTCGTGGGATGCGGCGTCCAGGTCCGCCCCAGATCACGGGTGACGGCGACCGCGCGGAACCGCTCGCGGTCGTTCCGCATGTTGAGCATGATCGAGCCGTCCCTCAACACCGCCGCCTGGCATTCGTTCGATTCGCGATCGGCGGGGTTCCCGAGCTTCCAGGTCGCGCCATGATCGGCGCTGGTCATGATCGTCGCGAACGGGACCCCCTCGTGGTCGCGGCCTTGCATCGGCATCACCAGCGTCCCGTCGGCAAGCTGCAACCCCTGCTGCGGCGCGGGGGCCAGCAACCACCAGGCCTCCGGTTTGAGGATGCGCGTCAGGTTGACGGGGGCCGACCAACTCCGGCCGTCGTCGTTGGAGCGGACCATCAGGAGCTGCGCCGTCTTGCCGAGTTCATAGCCCGGTTCGGAGCCGTCGCCGTTCCATTGATGTCGGCCCGGTTTGCCCCACATCCAGACCGCGAAAACGAAGCATTCCCCCGTCCGGTGATCGATGACGAGGCCCGGATCGCTGCAGCCGTTCTGTTCCTGGGGCAAGCCGTTGTAAGTCCCTTGATCCATGATGATCGCCGGCGATTCCCAAGTCGCGCCCCCGTCGACGCTGCGCGACAGGTCG
>CAYRVS010000049.1:28246-28653 GCA_964427725.1 uncultured Planctomycetaceae bacterium
GGCCGATATCGATGTCTTCCTGCAGATCACGCCCGGCCCGGCGGCGAACATCGTAAACGCACAACAAGCTGCCGCGCGGCGAGGTCGCCAGCGCGGGAATCCGATAGGTATGGACGCCATCTTCCCCCGCCTGTCGCAAGGCGATGCCGAGATGATGCGGGATGGGCGTCTCGGCACCGGTCAGCGAGACCGGCCCCGCGGTGGTTTCGAGGGCGACGCAGCGCACCGCGAGGTGTGTGGCGAGCGGCGCGTCCGGCCGAAGCGCGACACTCAACCAGAGATTCTCCTGATCAGCGGCGAGCGGATGATCGACCTCGAACGTGGATGGGTTGGCGGTCGGCCGGACCGCGGCGAGACGCATCGAGGTGGAGAACGTCGATTCGGACCCGGTGGTGAAGAGTTCCACC
>CAYRVS010000050.1:0-23099 GCA_964427725.1 uncultured Planctomycetaceae bacterium
GGCCTACCAGTACATGGTCGATTACCACGACGCGGGGAACCTCGCGGCGGTCTATGGTGAAGGCTTGAGCGGCGGAATTCACCATCGCAACTACGACCTCGGCGCGACCCCGCTCGATTTCACCCCCAAGCCCGACGCGCAGACTCCCTGCCCCATCACCAAGGAGCAATGGGCCCAGCTCTGGAAACATGGTGAATGGAACCAACTGCGGGCCCGTATCGTGGGGAACCCGCCCACCATCACCACCTGGATCAACGGCGTGCGGTTCACCGAATTCACCGATACCGAGCCGCGGCATCAGGGGGCGGGGATGATCGCCCTCCAGGTCCACGGCGGGGGCGACTACACGAAGCAGTTCGTCCGCTATCGCGGCGTCAAGGTGAAGGTGCTCAACACCGACCCGCAGCCCGGCAAGCAGACCCCGCAGGCGTTTCAATCACGCTACGCCCCGACGGAATCGACGCGCTATCAACTCTATCTCCCGCCAACCTATGGCCAGACCGACGAAAAATGGCCGTTGCTGTTGTTCCTGCATGGCGCGGGGGAAAGCGGGACCGACCTGAATCTGGTCAAGGTCCACGGCCCGCCGAAACTGGTCGAGCAACAGCCCGAGCTTTTTCCGTTCATCGTGGTTTCGCCGCAGGCTGATACCACCGGCCCGATCATTGAACGCTGGCGCGCCAAATTGCTGGCGGAGCTGGTCGACCATGTCGCCGCGACGCACGCCGTCGACACCGACCGACTGTACGTCACCGGCCTGAGCATGGGGGGCTTCGGGACGTTGCGGCTGTTGTCGCATTACCCGGACAAATTCGCGGCGGGCCTGGCGATTTGCGGCGGCGCGTGGCCCTTCACGGCCGAACATCTCGCCCCGGTCCCTTTGTGGCTGGTCCATGGCGATCAGGACCTGGTGGTGCGGGCCGAGCTCTCCCTTGATTTGGTCCGCGCGATGCGGGCCGCGAAAAGCCGGCCCCGGCTGACGATTCTGGAAAACGTCGGCCACGACAGTTGGACCCAAACCTATGCCGACAAAGCCTATTACGATTGGCTTCTGAGCCATCGGCTCTCGACCCGCAGGTAACCGCCACGATTCCAAGGAATCGCACGACGCGCTTTGTCCTCGGTCAAGCGGCGGTGTCCGTGCGCCACGGAAACGCATCAGACAGCTCGCCCAACGAGCGGCGCGGCGTCAGCCCACCGTGTCCTGAAATCCTATCGTGCGGGCGGCCGATCGTTCACGGAGACACGTCGGACCATCCGCAACGCCCCGCACGGCGGGCTGACGCCGCGCCGCTCTCTGGGCACCTCGGCTGAGCATCTCATTGGAGTCCAGAGGCGACGTCGTGTTCTGCACTCTCCGCGATGGGTCTGGACGGCGCGGATAAAATGTAAATACGAACTTCATCTCTCCGGTCTGACGGGATTCGGCTGCCATCGTGGACGCGGAGTGGTTGGGGAGGCGATGCCTGACACCGGCACAACGCATGACGACGATCACGCTGGTTTATCCGCACCAACTCTTCGCGAATCATCCGGCCGTCACGCGGGATGCCGACGTCTGGCTGATCGAGGATCCGCTCCTCTTTACGCAGTACGACTTTCATCGCCGGAAGCTCGCCTATCATCGCCTGACGATGACCGCGTACGCCGACGAACTGCGCTCGGCGGGACACGTCGTCAAGCTGGTCGAGGCGCGCAAGCTGACACAGACTCAAGCCCTCATCCCCTTGCTCCGGGCGGCGGGAGTGACCCGCGTCCGATACGTCGAACCCTGCGATGACTGGCTCGAGCGCCGTCTGTCCGCCGCACTGAACGAAGCGGGAATCGCGGCGGAGGTTCTCGCCGATCCCGACTTTCTCACCGACACCGCGTGGATCGACGACTACGCGGCGGCTCACGACCGCTTCTACTTCACCGACTTCTATCGACGGCAACGGTTGCGACTCGGCGTGCTGCTGGAGCCCGGGGGCAAGCCGGTCGGCGGGCAATGGAGCTTTGACCCCGACAACCGCAAGAAACTCCCGCGCGGGCTGGTTCCTCCGACCGTCACGCCGCCGCCGACGGATCCCCGCACGGCGGCGATCCGCGCCGGGATCCGCGAGGAGTTGCCCCGCGGTCTCGGCACCGACGACGTGCCGCTCCCTCCTGTCACCCGGGCGGCCGCGTCGGCATGGCTCGATGAATTCCTCACGCGACGACTGACGAACTTCGGCGACTACGAAGACGCCATCAGCCGCGACCATGCGATCCTGTTCCATGGCGTCTTGACCCCGATGCTCAACGTTGGCCTGTTGTCGCCGCGCGAAATCCTCGATCGGACCCTCGCGCATGCCGCCGCGCATCCGGTGCCGCTCAACGCCCTGGAAGGTTTCATCCGACAGGTGATCGGCTGGCGCGAGTACATGCGGCTGGTCTATCGGGTGTTGGGCCGCAAGCAGCGAACCCGTAACTTCTTCGGGTTCACCCGGCCGATGCCCCGCGCCGCCTATTCGGCGGAGACCGGCCTCGCCCCCGTCGATCACCTCATTCGCGGCGTCTTGCGGACGGCGTATTGCCATCACATCGAGCGGCTGATGATCCTCGGGAATTTCTTCCTGCTGTGCGAGATCCACCCCGACGCGGTCTACCGCTGGTTCATGGAACTCTTCATCGACGCCTACGACTGGGTGATGGTCCCCAACGTGTACGGCATGAGCCAGTACGCCGACGGCGGCATGATCACGACGAAGCCCTACATCAGCGGTTCGAGTTATGTCCTCAAGATGAGCGATTTCCCCCGCGGCGATTGGTGCCCCATTTGGGACGCGCTCTATTGGCGGTTCGTCCATCACAACCGGGCCGTGTTCGCGGCCAATCCCCGCGTCGCGCTGATGACGAAGCAGCTTGATCGGATGGGCCCCAAGCTCGCCGAGCATCTGCGGATCGCCGACGAGTATCTCGCGCGACTGCATGGGGGTTGATGCCGGAGCCGAGGCGCGGGCGGGCTTCCGTCCATCGTCGTCCGACTGTATTGTTCGAGGGCGTCGTCCCTGCCGATTCGTCATCTCAGGATCTTCGTCCGTCATGCGCGCGCTTCAGCTCGAACAGCCTCGTCAGTTTCGGTTCATCGACATTCCCGAGCCCGCCGACCCCGGTCCCGGCGAAGCGGTGGTCCGTGTCCACCGGGTCGGCGTCTGCGGCACCGACATCAGCGGCTTTCTCGGGAAGATGCCCTTCTTCAGCTATCCGCGGATCCCCGGACATGAGCTGGGGGTCGAGGTCGTCGCCGTCGGGCCGGGCGTGACGAACGTCGCCGTGGGCGACAAGTGCTCGGTCGAACCCTACATCAACAATCCCGAGAGCTTCGCCAGCGGACGCGGGCGCGGAAACTGCTGCGAAGATTTGCAGGTGTTGGGGGTCCATCGCGACGGCGGCTTGCGACGGCTCTTTACGCTCCCCGCGCGGAAACTGCATAAGGCGACCAGTCTCAGCCTCGAACAGTTGGCCCTCGTCGAGACACTCGCCATCGGCTGTCACTCGGTCCATCGGGCCGCGCCGCAACCGGGTGAACACGTCCTCATCATCGGGGCGGGGCCAATCGGCCTCTCGGCGATGGAGTTCGTCAAACTCTCCGGCGCGAACCTGATCGTGATGGACATGGTCGAATCGCGGCTCGCCTTCTGCCGCGAGAAAATGGGCGTGCGGCATACGGTGGCCTTCCATGGCGACGGCCAGGAAGAGAAGGAGCTGCGCGAGCTGACGGGGGGGCATCTGCCGACGATCGTGATCGACGCCACCGGCAACGCGAAGTCGATGTCGCATGCCCTCCACTACGTCGGGCATACGGGAAAGCTGGTCTTCGTGGGAATCACCACCGAAAACGTCTCCTTCCCGCACCCCCTGATGCATCGCCGTGAAATGACGCTCCTCGCCTCGCGAAATGCGATGCCGGAGGATTTCGATCAGATCATCGCCCACATCGAGGCGGGCCGGATCGACACCCGCCCGTGGATCACCCATCACACCCCGTTCGACGCCGTCATCCAAGACTTCCCGTCGTTCACCAGACCCGAAACCGGCGTGATCAAGGCGATCATCGAGCTCGAGTAAACGACCTGGGATGCCCATTACGGACCATCCCCCCCCAAGCAACCGACAGGCCGGGGCACCCGCCCCGGCCGCGTGTCGTCTTACAAGTCAAGTAACGCGAGAAGTCTTGGCCGCGAACCGCCGCAGAAGTCGCTACAACGACATGCAAGATTCCGGATCATCATCGTCCTTTTGCACCTTACTTACCGCCTGGGGGCCGATCCCCTGACTCACGCTCCCTCGGTCTTCATCCGTACCAGGAATCCACGCCCCCATGCGCTCCGCGGTGACCATCAGTCTGGTCGAACAAGCCAAACAGGGGCCGTTCGTCTTTCATGACGATCTGGCGTTCGGCGTGCGGCAAGCCGCCGCGCTCGGCTATGACGCCGTCGAACTCTTCGCCCCCGGACCGACGGCGATCACCCCGCACGTCTTGCGGCCGTTGCTGAATGAGACCGGCCTTCCCGTCGCGGCCGTCGGCACCGGCGCGGGTTGGCTGATTCATCAGTGGTCCCTCACCAGTCCCGACGAAGCGGTCCGTCGCCGGGCGATCGACTTCATCCGCTCGATGATCGACTTCGGCGCGACCTACGGCGCGCCGGCGATTCTCGGCTCGATGCAAGGTCGTCACGGCGGGGCGGTCACGCCGATCCAGGCGCGTGATTGGCTGCGAAGCGCGCTCGATGAGTTGGGAACCGCCGCCGCGGCGCGGGGCGTTCCCTTCATCTACGAGCCGCTGAATCGTTACGAAACCAATCTGGTCAACACGCTCGCCGACGGCGTCGCCTTACTGAAGTCGCTGTCGACCGACAATGTCCGTCTGCTCGCCGACCTTTATCACATGAACATCGAAGAGGTCGATCTCGCCGATGCGCTGCGCGCCGCGGGCCCGGCGGTTGGGCATGTCCACTTCGTCGACAGCAATCGTCGACCGGTGGGCTGTGGGCACATCGGCTTCGGACCGATCATCGCGGCGCTCCGCGAGATCGGCTACACCGGCTATCTCTCGGCGGAGGCCTTTCCGTGGCCCGACTCGGTCGCCGCGGCGACCGCCACCATCCGCGGCTATCGCTATTGGACGGCGACGTAACGCGGCCCCGTCTTGAGCACTCTACAGACTCGGAATGTTCCATGCTGAAATCGACCTTGCTGCATCCGGAGATCTCGGCGGTCCTCGCCCGGGCCGGGCATCATGCGAAGATCCTCATCGCCGACGGGAACTATCCCGCGTCGACGAAGAAGGGGCCGAACGCGACCCTCGTCAGCCTCAATCTTTGTCCCGGGGTGGTGACCTGCGGACAGACCCTGCGGACGCTCCTCGCCGCGCTGCCGATCGACGCCATCCACACGATGGGAATTCCGGCGGATGACCCGTATGCCCTCCAAGGGGATCCGGCGGTGTGGCAAGAGTATCGGGAGATCCTCGCCGCGTCGGGCTCGGCGCTCGCGCTCGAGCCGATCTCGAAATGGGACTTCTACGACGCCGTCGCCTCGCCCGATCATGTCTTGACGATTCAGACCGCCGATCAATCGCTGTGGGCGAATCTCCTCTTGGTGGTCGGTTGTCGGACGGCGTGATGTGGCATCGTACGACATCGCGCTGGCCCCGGGTCGGGGGAACAATGGATGTGGTCGGATACGCGCAAATACCCATGTGCTCGATCGTGTGCCACTGGCTTTGCCAGTGGTTGCCCGTCATAGCTCGTGCACAACTTCCGCACTGGCGAAGCCAGTGGCACACGGCCAGGCATGGACGCACTCAGGTGGATGTGTTCCCATACCAGCCGCTGCCGCGCTGCGAAGCAAGAAACGCGTGGATGGTCATGGGGCAGGCCCTCGACACACAGGCGGAGTGACCGATGACCGATCATCCGCGGGGTGTCTGGTGGAACTTGGCCGTCCTGTTGCTGAATCGGGAGGCCCGCTGGCTTCGGCAGGGGTTATGGCGCGGTGTTTTTCTGGTCAGCCTCGCCGTCACGTTGTGGTTGCAACAAGCCGATGCCCCGTTGCGGTCAGCGCCGGGCTTGCGGCTTCTCGCGGCGCTCGCCGGCGTGATCACGTTGGCCGCCATCATCGGCGGGTTCCGGGCCTTCAGCTCGCTCCTCGCCGATGAATGGACCGGCGCGAACTTCGAACTGCTGCAGCTCACCGGGCTGTCGGCGGGGGAACTTCTTTGGGCGAAGGCGACGCCGCAAATGGCGTGGGGCTTGTCCCTGATCGCGATCAGCTCACCCGTGGCCCTGTTCGCGATTACGCTGGGAGGGGTTCGGTTGCCGCAGGTGGTCGGAGTCTACGTCGTCGCGCTCCTCTTCTTCGGCTGGTGTGCGGCCTGGTCGATCCTCGCCTCGGTTTGTTTACGGGAAGCCAAAGACGTGACCGGAGTCGCGTTGATCCTCGCGACGATCGCCACCATCCTCGCCTATGGCGTCGACTTTCTGCTCGACCGCCGGGGCGTGTCCCTTCGCTTCGATCTCTTCGGCATGCTGGGAGCCGTCCTCGAAACGACGTTCGGCGGCTGGTCGTTTTACGGACTGGTGGCGTCACACGTCGCCGGGATTGGCATCGTGACGTGGCTTGCGTTACGGATCCTGCGCGAACGCTGGGACCGACCCCGCGCCGCGGTGGCGACGGTGGAAACCCCCGCCATCGAAGTCACAAAACAGCCGATCCCCGTCTGGCGACCGCGTGTGACTCCACCCCGGCTCGCGCCGGAATCGCTCCATCCCCTCATGTGGAAAGACTACTACTTCACGTTGGGGGGCCCCGACATGCAGATCGGGAAGTGGGCGCTGTTGCTGCTGCCGCTGCTGGTGCTGGGACTGCTCATCGGGTTGCGGGCCTGGTTGCTGGCACGCACCGGTCGGCAGGTCTATGACTTCGCCAGCGCCTTCGTCCTTGTGGGCTTCCTCTCGTTTCTCGGGGCGCTGGGCAGCCAGTCCTATTTCGCCGCTCGATTGTGGCAGCTCGAAATCCAGGAACGGACGCTCGGGCAGTTGCTGATGGTCCCCTGGGATCCCCGCGAGATTTTTCGGCAAAAACTCCTGGTGCTCGCATGGACCACGCGGCCGGAGCTGACCATGCTCGCGATGATCCTGGTCGTTGTCGCGGTCTTGACCGGACTGATCGGCGTCTGCATCTACCTGATGATCGTCCTCTCGGTGGTGCTGGTCACCTTCACCGATGCCGCCTGGCGGTTCACCTGCAAGCGGTTCTGGGATGGGTTCCCCGACCAAGTCCGCCTCGCGAGTTATCCCGTCATCACGTGGACTCTCGCCGCCTTCGGCTCGTTGTTGATCCATCCGCTCATCGGCGTCCTGATCATCGCGGCGGCGATTCCCCTTGTCGCGCGGCGGTCGATCACCCTCGGCGTCGAACTGATGCAGCGGAACGCCGTCATCACCGCGGACTGAATCGTCGGGACCCGGACACGACGAGCGGTCTCCGCGAGCATGCTTTGAAGGGATCGTCGCGGGAACGTCTTCGCTCCATCGAGCGCGGGGGTGATGTGAACCGTCGATGGATCACGCGGCCATGGCCGGTGCCTCGGCCTTGGCTCTTGAAGGGATCGTAGGGCGAACGTCTTCGCTCCCTCGCGCGGGTTCGATCCGAATCGGCGACCGAACACGCGGCCGGGGCGGGTGCCCCGGCCTAGGCTGATGACGGTCACCATCCCCGTTACACACTCTCATCAGGGGGAGAGAACTCTCGCTTATCGATCGCGGGATGATGGCCGCCAATCGACGCGGCAAGGACGGAATAATGTCCGTGCGTCGACATCGCCATGTCGGTGAAGCTTCAGCGTGGCGGACTCGGCTGCATTCCCGGCGGCGCGGAGACGGCAAGCCCATCAGCCCGCTGTCCAGTCCGCCACTTGGCGAACACCAGCAGCAGCGTTGTTGCGACCAACCCGCACAGCCACAGCGTCAGGGACTGATAGCGCAGCCCTTCCGCCTCGACCGCGACGAACCACTCGCTCCACACCGTCGATTCGATCGCCTTCCCCCAACGGTTACGGGCCAGTTCCAGGCTGTTGTACACGAGGTGAAACGCGACCCCAGGATACAGGCTGCGGGTCCGCACCGCGATGAGGCCGATCACCAACCCCAACAGCGCCGCGTTCAGCACCTGTTGCGGAATCATGTGGATGATCCCGAACGTCAAGGCCGACAACACGATCGCCAGCCGTTGCCTGCCGCCGTTCAAAAAGCCGCTCAACAGGAACCCGCGGAAGGCGACTTCCTCGCAGATCGCCGGCGCGACCGCGAACGCCAGGAACGGCAGCCACCACGCCAGCCGATCGTTCGAGACCGTCCGCATCACCTCCACGATGTTCTCGGGGAGCGGCGGAAAGAACCAACTGACGGCGGCCGCGAACTCCAACGACAACGGATGGAGCACCACCGCAAGCAACATCGCCAAACCGATCGCCGCGAACCCCGGCCACCGCAACCGGAACGTCTCCACCACGCTCGAGGTCAGCATCACCCCCATGAACAGCGGCGGCGTCGCGACGATCACCAACTGCTGCATCACCAGCAACTGCATCATCAACAGGCCGCGATCCTGCTCCGCCGAGCCCAACAGCGGTCCCTGCATGAACTTCATCGCCGCGAACTGCAGCAGCATGATCATCACGAAGCCGCACAGCCCTTCGGAGAACGACGGCGTCGGCTCCTTGTCGCGCAGCAGATGCCGCAGCCACAGCCGCAGATCGAAGCGTTCCGCCTCGCGGAACAAGACGTCCTCGCCGCCGAACTGGTCGATCGCCCACCACAACGCGAGCAACCCATATCCGAACGACGTCAACAAGACCGGCGCGACATAGACCATCATCCCGGCGGAGGTTGTCGGCTGGAGCAGCCCCTTCAGCAGGAGCGCCGGTCCCATCACCGGCAGCACGCTGTAAAACGGCTGCATCTCCACCGCGGGGGACAGGCAAAAGACCGTCAACCCCAACGTCACCATCAACAGCGGCGTCAGATAGTACTGCCCTTCCTTGCTGCTGCGGGCGAATGTCGCGAACGCCAAGCAGAGCGCGCTGAAGAGCGCCGCCAACGGGAGCAGCACGATCAGCACCCACAACAGCGCATCGATCGGCGGCAGCGAAAGATCCCCCAGCCGCCCCATCGGCCCCGTCTCGGCCAGCGAGACCATGTACTTCCCGGTGAAGCCCAGGCTCGACAGATTGAGCAGCGCGGTCCCGCCGCTGAAGAGCATCACCGTGAGGAACTTCCCCAGCACGATCTCGGTGCGTGTCGCGGGGCAGATGAGCAACGTCTCCATCGTCCCGCGCTCCTTCTCGCCGGCCCCCAGGTCGATCGCGGGGTAGAACGCCCCGGTCAGCGACATCAGAACGAGCAGCGCGGGAAAGAGCTTGCTCCAGACGTTCGCCGCGATCTGCTCTTCCGCGGCGACGTCCACCAGCCCCGCCTGCACCGGCTCGGGCAGGCTCGCGGGAAGCCCCACCTCTCGCAACGTTTGCCGCAGAATCTCCCGCTCCCACGCATCCATCACCCCCCGGACGCGGTTCGCGGCGATCAGCGATTTCTCGTCGGCGCTGTTCTCGACGATTTGCGGCCGCGGATAGTCGAATGTCGCCAGATCGACACCCCGTTCGACCACCTGCGTCTTCATTCGTTCCAGGTTCGCCGCGAACCCGGCGGGAATCACGATCACCACCTGCGCGCCGCCGGCGTTGAACCGTGTTCCGAGCTCCGTCAGTACCGGTTCCAGCTGGGCCTCCAGCCGCCGGGCCGACTCCGCATCGCCCGTGCGTTGCGCTTCCAGCCATTGCGCGCGCAAGACCGCATGTCGCGCGAGCGGATCACGCAGTCCCTCGGCGTCGTGTAGCAGTCGTTCACGCTGAACCCGCTGGGTGTCGGTCAGTGACGAGGGTTCGACCGGAGCATCGGTCACGACTCGCAACTTGCCGACATCCCCCGCCTGCCGAAACCACGCCTCGACGAAACGTTCCCCCTCCAGGAGCGCCGGCGTCGCGGGCAGGTCGCCCGCCCCCAACAGCACGACGGTTCGCGGCTGCTCGGAAAACAGGACCGTGAGCTGCACCATCCCGATCCCGAGCGCGGGATACAGCAGCAACGGCAACACGGCGATCATGAACAGCGTCCGCCGATCGCGGAGCTGATCGATCACTTCCCGGCGGAAGATCAGACTGACGTTACGCCAACGCATGGCACAATCCAACACGTCTTCGCAATCACGACTCGGGGCCCGCGTCGACACCCCATGAGCCGCAAGACTCCATCAACGTCCGAGATCGCACGCCTCAGGCCCGCCCGATCCTTGACGGCATCCAGACGGCATCCGGTTTCGTGCTTCGGATTTCGGAGTTCCTTCGGATTTCGTATTTCGGGTTTCGTCGTCCCACCCGCGATCCCCTAAGCGGCCCCGCGGGTCTCCGCCTCATGCCGATCGATGAGCGCGAAGAACAACGCCTCCATATCCCCGGTCCCATACTGGGCTTCCAACTCCGCGAGCGATCCCATCGCCAGGATCCGGCCTTTGTAAATGATCGCGATCCGATGACACAGCTTTTCGACCTCGCGCATGATGTGGGTCGAGTAGATGATGCATTTGCCGTGATCGCGCAGTGCCCGAATCTCGTCGACCACCGTCCGCGCGACCAGCACGTCAAGGCCCGAGGTCGGTTCATCGAAGATCAGGACCGGCGGGTCGTGGACGATCGTTCGGGCGATCGACACCTTCTGCCTCATCCCGGTCGACATTTTCGAGCCCAGCACGTCGCGAATCTCGTGCATTTTCAGCCGGTCGAACAGCTGCTCGATCCGCGGCTCGAGCACTTGATCGGGAATGCCGTACAACCGCCCGAAATACGCCACCATTTCATAGGCGGTCATGCGATCGTAGATGCCGGTATTGTTCGACATGAACCCGATACGGGCGCGGACCTCGGCGGGATGCTGCGCGACGTCGTAGCCGGCGACGAACGCGGTGCCGCTCGTCGGCCGCAACACGGTCGACAGAATCCGCAAACAGGTCGTTTTTCCGGCCCCATTCGGACCGAGCAACCCGAAGATTTCCCCCGGCTGGACCTGAAAACTGACGCCGTCCAAGGCGGTGAACCCGCCGTCGAGCCGCAAGTCGGCGAAGCGTTTCGTCAATCGTTCGACATGAATCATGCCGGACCGGAACCCTGGCGCGTCGGATGGTGCGTCACTCGATCTGCATCGGTCGCTCGCCGATCCCCGCCGGGGAGAAAGTGTCCCGCGTGGGAGAATCGGTATCCCCCGCCGATCCCCTGTGGCGCGCCATGCTGGCAGATGGACTCACCCGATCGACCGACATTATCCCACGAACCGGCCGAAGCCGAATTCCCGCAATCGACGTTGGATCAGGTCGAGCCGCTCGGCATCGCCGAGGCCTCCCAACACGCTCGACACCACGCAGCCCATCACGATGGCCGTCACCGAGACCACGCTCATCGGCAGCCGGAACGGCCGCAAATCGGCGAACAGTTCGTCGCGGCTGCAGTACTCGCCAAACTTCTCCCCCGCGTACAGCAGCTCGACGCCGCAGAAATCGTGGCTCCATTCATAATCGAACGGGCCGTACGTCCGCCGCCGATGGACAACCCAGAACCGGGTCCCCTCCAACCGGATGGCGTGTGCTGGTTCCACGAGCCTGCTTCCCTGAAATCCATGTGTCGATGCCGCGCGGGATCATACCCACGAGCCCAACCACCGCAAGAGGGCCTTGGGATTGACAGCCAAATTCAAGACGCGGCTGGTCGGCGATTGTGATTGGGATTTCCTTGACACGGAGCGATAGTTCGGCCATGCGTCACTTCGCCGTCAACTCGCGCACCGTCCCCGCGATGTCCGTCGACCGCATCAGCGTCTCCCCAACCAAAATCGCCCGACACCCCGCGGCCCGCAACCGCACGACATCTTCCCGCGTTTTGATGCCGCTCTCGCTGACCAGCAGCGTCCCCTCCGGCACCCGCGGCGCGAGGCGAATCGTTTGCTCGAGGCTCACCTGGAACGACCGCAAATCGCGGTTGTTGACGCCGACCAAGGCCGGCTCCAGCTTCAGGACGCGATCGAGATTCTCCGGGTCATACACTTCGATCAGGCACTCCATGCCGAGTTCCGACGCGGTGAAATAGAGATCCCGCAACTCGCAGTCGCTCAGGCATTCGGCGATCAGTAACACCGCGTCCGCCCCGGCCGCGCGGGCTTCATAAACCTGATAACGATCGATCAGAAAATCCTTGCGCAGCAGCGGCACGGTCGCCGTCGTGCGGATCGCCCGCAGGTAGTCGAGATGCCCCTGAAAGAAATGCTCGTCGGTTAGGATGCTCAGGCAATGGGCCCCCGCCGCTTGATAAGCCGCCGCGATCGCCGGCGGATCAAACTCGGCTTTGATCACCCCCGCCGAGGGAGAGGCTTTTTTCACCTCCGCGATGAGTCCCATGAACGGCGCCGCGGCGAGCGAGGCGACGAAGTCCCGCACCGGCGGCGCGTCGCGCAATCGCGCTTCCAACTCGCTCTGCGGCCGCGCGGCTTTCGCCGCCGCGACTTCGCCCCGTTTGTGGGCGACGATCTTCGTCAGGACATTGTCGGCGGAGGCGGTCACGAGCTGCGGGTGTCCGTCAGTAAGCCAGCGGCGGATCTCGTCCAAGGCGCGGCGACGCTCGGTCGCCGATACCGGTAGCGCAAGATACCATCACCTGCCGCCCTCCCCCAACTCACCAGGTCGATTCCGTGAATCCCGCCGGCGAACCCCCGATCGAACTCGCCATCGACCAGCGACAATCGCTCCCGTTCGACGTCGCGCGGTTCGCCCGCCGCTTGCGGGGCTTGATCGCCCGGCAGACCACGGGCCCGGTCCATCTGTCGTTGGCGCTGGTCGATGACGCCGAGATTCGCCGGATCAATCGGGAATTTCTGGAGCACGATTACGCCACCGACGTCATCAGTTTTCTCTATTCCGAGCCCGAGGACGCGGTCCTCGACGGCGAATTGATCCTCGGCGTCGAAACCGCGGCCCGCGTCGCCGCTGAGTTGGGGTGGAGTCTCGATGACGAACTGTTACTCTATGGGCTCCATGGCTACCTTCACCTGTGCGGTTATGACGACCAAACGGCCGAGGCCCGGCAGGCGATGCGACAACGCGAGCGGGAGCTGCTCGCCCCGGAAGGGATCACGCCGCGCGGCCTCGAACCGTAAGGTCCGCGCGCGGCATCATGTATCCCCTCGAGGAGCCTGCGAATGACCGGGCTCCCTTGGCTCCTTTTGGTGGTGGCGCTCGGCGTCGGCTGGGCCTCGCTCGGCTGTTACGCCCTGCGCGAGTTCGCCTACAGCCGGCTCGAAAAACTCTGCGAACGCCGCGGCCGGCCGGAACGCTTCCGCGCCATCCTCACGCAGCAAGGCCCGGCGCTGCTGGTCCTCGAATTGCTGACCAACGCGGGGATGATGCTGATCGCCTTCAAGGTCGCCGCGTGGTTCGGCTGGCCCAGTGAATTGACGGTCGTCTCGATCGCCTGGCTGATCCTGCAATACGGCGGCGCGCTCGCCATCGCCTGGCTGGTCATCGATCTCATCCCGTGGACCCTCGGGCAGGTCCTCGGTGAAGTCTATCTGTACGTGAGTTGGCCCCTGATCCATGGCCTCTTGATCTTGTTCCAGCCGTTGCTGGTGATCGTCCGCGCCGCCGACCGCATGGCTCATCGCTTGTTCGGCCGCGGCGAACCTGAAGAAGACGACAAGGCGGTGATCGACGAGGAAATCCGCACGGTGGTTGACGAAGGCCGTCGTGAAGGGGTCTTGCCGTCCGATGCCGGCGTCATGATCGAACGGGTCATGGAGCTCCATGACGAGGACGTCGGCGCGATCATGACCCCGCGGACCGACATGCTTTGCATCCCCGTCGACGCCAGCCTGGAATCGGCCCGCCGCCAACTCCTGGAAGCGGGCCATTCGCGGATGCCGATCATCGGCGACTCCACCGACGACATCCTCGGCATCCTCTACGCGAAAGATCTTCTGAAAGCGCTCGATCCCCAGCGTCATTCCCAGGAACCCGTCCCGGTGCTGCGCGACATCCTCCGCGAGCCGGTCTACGTCCCCGTCACGACGCAGATTCCTTCACTGCTCGAACTGATGAAGAAGCGGCACGTGCAGATCGCCATCGTGATGGACGAATACGGCGGCGTCGCGGGCCTCGTCACCATGGAGGACATCCTCGAAGAGATCGTCGGCGAGATCGAGGACGAATACGACGAGGAGACGATCCGGCAGCGGATCCAGGTCGTCACCGACACCATCACCGACGTCGACGCCCGCGTCCACCTCGATGATTTGAACGAACGCTTTCACTACGGACTGCCGGACGACCAGGAATTCGACACGATCGGCGGCTTCGTCTTCACGCTCGCCGGCCGCGTCCCTGTCGTCGGCGAGACGATCGTCCACCAGGCGCTGAAGTTCCAAATCCTCGCCGCCGATCGCCGCAAAGTGACCCGCATCCGCATCGAAGCCCCCGGCAAACCCACCCCCATCGCCGACGACGATTGATTCGACGTTCAGCCGCGACCCGGAGGGGAGCGCGCTCCGAATACCGCGCCCCTCCGGGTCGCGGCGAAACGGTCGTCCCCGCTCGGAGCGTCATTCCACGCGACGGATCGCCCCGGACACCACCCGTTGCACCGCGGCGCGTACGTCGCTCCCATCCGCGTTCGGCAGGCCGACCCGCTGGAACAGAATGATCAGAAACAGGTCCTGATGCGGATCGAGCCAACCCTGCGTCCCGAACGCGCCGCCATGACCGTACGTCCCCGCCGATAACGTCGCCGTGATCCCTTGCGGTTCCTTCACGACGGCGAAGCCGAACCCGAAACTCATCCCGTCGACGAAGCCGGTCTTCAAGTCGCCCGTTTGAGGCTGCGTCATCTCGGCCAGCGTCGCCGTCCCGATGATCCGTTGCCCATGCAGCTCACCACCGTTGAGCAGGCATTGATACAGCCGAGCGAGATCGCCGACCGTCGAGCACAAGCCCCCCGCCGGCATCGGATGCTTGATCGATGTATCGATCCCGATGAGCGGCCGCGGCACGGCGACGAACCGGCCTTCCTTCACGTCGTAAATTTCCGCCAATCGCGGCCGTTGATCGGCGCGGGGAAAGCAGGTCGTGTCGTACATCCCCAGCGGCTGGAAGATGTGGCGTTGCAGATAGCCGTCGAAGCTCTCGCCGGAGACCACTTCGACGATCCGCCCCAGCGTGTCGATCCCCGCGTTGCAGTAGGCCCACTTCGTCCCCGGCTCGAACTCCAGCGGCCGTTGCGATTGCAGGTAGATCGATTCGGCGAGCGTCAGATGCCGCGTGAGATAGAACGGCCCCAGCGCTTCGGGATAACTCCCCGGCAACCCCGACGTATGCGTCAACAGATCGCGCAGCGTGATCGGTCGCGGAGGTTTCACCAACATCACGGTCCCGTCCGCGCCGCGCTCCTTCACCAGCAGTTGGCCGCGAAACTCCGGCAGGTACTGTTCGACCGGGTCGGTCACCCGCAATTTCCCCGCTTCTTGAAGTTGCAGCACCGCGAGCGCGGTGATCGGCTTGGTCATCGACGCGATCCGGAAGACGGTGTCGGCCGTCATTCCTTCCCCCGTCGCGACATTCCGCCGGCCGACGATCTCGGTATGCGCCACCCCCGCCTTGGAACCAACCGCGACGATCGCCCCGGGAAGCACCTGGTCATCAACAAATTTGGTCAACGTCCCCCGCAGTTCGGCCAGCTTCACGCCGTCGAATTCCGCGGCGGGGAGCGCCCCCCAGGATGCCGCGACGAAGACCGCCACAAACGTGGGAAAGCAAGGTTGACGCATGTTGTACCCTCATCCGATGTGATCGACCGTCCGGACCATCGAGTCCGAGAGTCTGACCAACGGCATGGCGGGCGACAACCCTGGCGCGCGTCTAGGCGTGGCGCTTGAACGAGTACCGCGCCGATCCGCCGTCAGACTGGCTCGGTCATCAGCCAATGCGGCGGGGGAACCGTCCGCCTCAACCGCTGGGGATCACGCGGCCGCGCTTGATCACGAATTGATCCATAAGGCCGGGGCCCGAGAATTGCGTCTCGAACGTATGCAGGCCGAAGCGGGTCGAGAGTTCTCGGCAAGCCAGGACACCGCGGACGCTGTTCCCTTTGGCGTCCAGCCGCGGGGAGTACAGGCCGATCCCCCCGATACCGGGCAGGACCGCGACGATTCCCCCGCCGACGCCGCTTTTCGCCGGCAGCCCCACGCGGAACGCCCATTCTCCGGCGTAGTCGTACATGCCGCAGGTCAACATGATGCTGAGCAGGTACTTGACGTTGCCCGCCGAAATCGCCCGCTGCTGCGTCAGGGGATTCACTCCGCCGTTGGCCAGCGTGGCCCCCATCACCGCCAGATCATGCCCGGTGACCAGGATCGAGCATTGCTGGAAATAGAGCTCCAGGGCCTCCTCGAACCGCTCGCTCATCATGCCGAAGTTGCGCATCAAATGGGCCATCGCGCGGTTGCGATGTCCCGTCATTCGTTCCGACATGAAGACCGCGTTGTCGACGAACACGTCGCGGCCGCAGTACCGCGAAAACATCTCGATCATCCGCTTCACGCGCTCCGGATGATCCTTCCCCGCAATCAGATCCGCCGTCGCGATCGCCCCTGCGTTCACCATCGGATTGAACGGCCGATTCGAGGCCTCATCCAACACGATCGCGTTGAACGCCTCACCGGTCGGCTCGACCCCCACCTTTCCCAGCACGGCATCGACGCCGTGGTCCTCCAGCGCCAGTCCGAAGATGAACGGCTTCGAGACCGACTGAATCGTGAACGACTGCTGGCAATCCCCGACCTCGACGATCTGCCCATCCACCGTGCAGATGGTGATCCCGAAATGATCGGGGTTCGCGAGCGCAAGCTCCGGGATATAGTCCGCGACTCGTCCCTCATGGTTGGCGGCCAGCCGCGCGTGGACGTCCCGCAGGATCTCGCGGATCGGCGCCGCGGCGGACTTCATCCGCCCCAGCAGCAAGTCGATCTCGTTGGCGGTGTGCTCGACCACGATGGTTGCGCTTTCTGTCACTCGTGGGGGGATGGTCGGCCTGATTCGACTCGACTCGATATGCCGTCAGGTCGCCGCGGGAATTCGCATCAATCGCATCGCCACCGTCTGCAGGCCCTTGGTGAAGGGATGCTGCGGGTAGCGATTGGTGAACAGCCCGCCGCTCCCCAGCCGTGACATTTCATTGTTGAGCGGCAGCAACGCCACCACTTCCGCGCCATAGCCGGTCTCCACCTGCTCGCGGATCAATTCCTGATCGACCCCGTCCGGCACTTTGTTAACGATGACCAACAGCTCCGGCACCTCCAGCCGCCGCGCCAATTCCACCGTGACCGCCGTCCCCTGAAAATCCTGACTGTCGGGCCGCAGGATCAAGACCAGCGCGTCGGAGATGGCGATCGACAGCAACGTCTCCTCGTTGACCCCGGGATGCGTGTCGATGAAGAGGTAGTCGAGTTTCAGCCGGCTCACCAGATCCTGCAGCCCGTCGTTCAAATGGGCGACGTCGTAGCCTTCACGCAGAATCCGGGCGATCTCGCCGCTGTTGAGGCTCGACGGAATCAGAAACAATCGCGGTGTGGAATCGGCCGGCCCCACCGTCCCGATCGTCTGCTCGGTGATATCGTACGCGGCATCCTCGATCCGGCAGCGGCCCCATAGGTAATCGTTGAGCGAGTGCTTGGCCCGCTGCTGATCGAACTGAAAGACGACATGGATGCCGGGCGACTGGATATCCGTGTCGATCACCCCGACGCGGTGGCCCGCCCGGGCGACCAGCGTCGCCAGATTCGCCGTCGTGTTCGATTTCCCCGTCCCGCCGCGGAACGAGTGAGTCGAGATGATTTTGGGCACCGTGGTTCCCTTGGTGTCGATCGCGATGGTCGGAGACGATGAGTGACGGGATGACGACGTCCGGACTTACGAACGCTGTTGTCGCAGGGCCCGCGCGCGCTGCTGCAATTGTTGGAAATAGTCGGTGGTCATGATGTCTTGCGCCTGGGTCTGCACGGCTTGCTGATCCAGCTTGAGCATGATCACCATGGCGGGATCGAAACTCAGTGTCGCCTGCGGGGAGCCCGCGGCTTGATGCTCGAAGCGGAACATCGGCCCGTTCGCCCCCAGGCGGAACATCGTGCCCGGTCGCAGCGGGTGCCGCTCGACGTTCTTACCGTCAATCAACACACCGTTCCGACCGCGGGACACCAGACTCCAACTCCCATCGGAGAGCATCAACTCGGCGTGCAACCGGGAGACGTACGGATCCGTGAGCGGAATGTCCCCGTTCTCGGCCCGGCCGATTGTGATCTGCGGCTGAGCGAAGCTCCAGGTTTGGAGCGAACGTCCGTCGGCGGGATCGATCAAATGGATGGAAATCGAACCGGGCGGTTCATTGGACATAGGGGCCCACTCATGATGCGCGATGAGGGTGTCACGGCGCGGGGGGGCTGCTGCACAACCACGCCGTAACATAGCGCAGAATTCAGCAACCGGTGTGCCCGGGCATTCGACTTTATTTGACGACGAAAATGAAGATTGTCCGCAGAGGATTTGCGGGAGAAACTGCAGGAATGCTTGCCCAGAGAGCGAGTGTGCCTAAAGATCGTGCAGACGGAATTTCGGTCAATCGCATTTATAAATGCTTATGTATGCTGCGCGCTATGGCCACGTCAGATCGACCCACACCAAACGGTGGTCGCTCGCCTGCCGTGCCTCTTGATGCAGCGGTTCGCCCGCTGCCGGCCAGAAGACTCCCTGTCCCGACACCGTCAACTCCCGTGACGGCAGGACATAATCGAGCCGCCCGAACCGACTGGTCTTGAACGTGAGAGAGTCGGCCAGGTTGTCCGGGTTCCGCTCCGCCTCGGCTCCAGCGCTACGCGGTCGCGGATCGAAGACGCGCGGATGCTCCAGCACCCACATGATGGGTCGACGACCATAGAGCTCGTCCGACTTCACCGGGTCGCAATTCAGATCTCCCAGAATGACGAACGGCGCGTCTCTCGTGTCGCCGCCATGCTCCCCCTCGTCATCCCGAATCCACGCCGCCGCGTCGTCTCCGGTCAGGTAGTCGGCCCAGAACCGCAGCTCGTCATGATTCCGTCGTCCATGTTCGTCCATCGGACCATCAAACACGGGCGGCGTGGGATGCGAACAGAACAGCCGCAGCGTTCGCTCGCCGATCCGTACCGGTACATCCCAGTGGCTCTTGCTCGACAACCGAAAGACCGCCGCCGAGGCCGATGTGTAGAATGCCGGTCGGCCGGCCAACCCATCGGGCATCAGGCGATGGGGCATCTCCCGCCACAACAACTTGCGAAAGGTCCGTGCTTGATCGGCCGCGATCGGATACCGGCTGAGGAGCGCCATCGCGTACTCGCCGGGATAACGCCCGTAACCGAGCGCGTCATTCGGCCCGGTCGAATCGCCGTCGTTGTTGAGATCAAGCCCCGACGGGATGCCGGTGTTCGAGGGCTGCACGAACCGATGCGGAAACGTCCACGGCTCCGCACTCCCCTGCGGGTGCGCCAGATACCGCGACTGAAACCACGCCACGACATCCTTCTCCGCGGGGATCGGACCGACGGCATCGACCGGTCCCCCGTAATCGACCTCATTCAGCAGCAGAATGTCGGGCCGGACCTGCTGAATGATCGCCGCCGCGGCCCGCAGTTGCCGATCGCTCCCCCGCCCCTCGGCATCGACCCGGTTCACCTTCTCTTGATTCAATTCCTGAATGTTAAACGTGGCGACGCGCAGGTTGGCTTGCGCCCATGCGACAGGTCCCACAACGACCGCCAAGACGAAAGCGAACGCGCGGATCAGCGGATCAGGACACGGAGCCATGGATGCGGTCTCGATCGACTGGGGACCGACCAGTCCCGTCATGAGACTCTTCCCTACGACGGATCCCCGGATGAAGGACTCTGGCGAAGTCGCGTCGGCTTCGCCATCTCCAAGGCTCGACGGCGCTGAAAATCCACGGAAAGTTCGCGCGGAATTCACACCGACTGTCCCTCGGGACTATTCGACCAGGACAGAGCGGTCACCGTCGGCGGGACATCGAATGGCGTGCCTAGGCCAAGATACGGCGGCACGGTCCGCATCCGCCGCTACGCCAGCATCTCGTGGACGACGCGGCTCCCCTCCGGCAAGAGCGGGATCGGGCGGCCGGTGCGGTCGGGGAGGAAGGCGTGGGGGTCGATCCCCAGCAGGTGGTACATCGTCGCCAAAATGTCCTTTGGCGACAGCGGGTTCGAGACGACGTCGCCGGCGATCTTGTCGGTCCCGCCCACCACGCGGCCGCGAGCGATTCCCCCGCCGGCGAACAATGCGGAGTAGGCACGCGACCAGTGATCGCGGCCGCCCCCCGAGGCCGCGTTGATCTTCGGCGTACGGCCGTGCTCGCTGAGACAGACGACCAACGTATCTTCGAGCAGGCCCCGTTGCTCGAGGTCGAGAATCAGCCCGGAGAACGCCTTGTCGAACGGCGGCAGGAGTTGGTCGGTCATGCGGGGATAGTGATTCCAGTGGGTATCCCACGCATCCCCGGCGAGGCCGTATTCATCCCAGAAGACGCTGACGAGTCGCGTCCCCGCTTCGAGCATCCGCCTGGCCCCTAGGCACGCCTGACCAAACAGCGACATGCCGTAGAGTTCGCGGGTTTCGCTCGATTCACGCCGGACGTCGAGGGCTTCCGCGACCTTCGGCGATTGCAGCAGCGAATACGCCATTTGCTGGAATTCGTCGAGGGTCTTGACCCGTTCGTTGCGATCGAGATTCCTGCGGGCGGTGTCGAACTGATCGAGCAGCGACCGACGGGTGTTGAGGCGATCGAGCGTCAAGCCGTCGGGGAGATTCGTCGACGCCAGTCGGAAGGAACTGTCGGATTCACAGCCGACGTAGGGATCCCAGACGTCGAGATGCTTCTCGCCGAGGGTCTTGTGGACCGACCGCGAGGCCTTGCCGAGGAATTCGGTCCAGACTGGGTTGTACATCGACCCCAGGTAGGAGGCGTAGGGCCCCGCGCGATGAACTTCTCCGGTGCGCTGCGTGCTGAAGGGGAACGGGAGGGCGACGTTTTGCGGGAAGGGGCTGAGGCCGCCACGGGCGTGGCGATCGAAGTATTCGACCGCGCAGCCGAAGTAGGGGTGATGCTTGGGATCGTTGGGGGCGAGCTCCATGTTGACGTCGATGATGGGAGTCCCCGTCATCGCGTACGCCACGCCGTGGATCGGATAGTCGTGATGGAGCGAGCGGACGACCGTCAGGCGGTCGGTCATTTTGGCGATGTGCGGCCAGTACTCGCAGACGTCAAGCCCCGGGAGGACCGAGGGAATCGGCTGGATGGTCCCTCGGATTTCGAGCGGGGCCTCGGGCTTCATGTCGACGGTTTCGAGCTGGCTCGGGGAACCGTAGAGAAAGAGGACGATGCAGCGCTTGGCGCGGCCGAAGCCGTCGGAAGTCCCCGCCGCCGCGGCGGTTTGTGACGATTGCAACAGTCCGGCGAGGGACAAGCCGGCGAGGCTCGACCCGCCGATTTCGAGAAAGTCGCGCCGGCGTAACCCTGTGCAGAGGCGTCGTTCTGAGCCAAGCACGCGTAGCATGGAACCTCCCATTCTCCACCAATCAACACAAGTTTATGTCATCGGTCGGCGGGGAACAAGAGATTCAGCCGATTCGCGGCCGCGATTCCGGCTGAATTGGTTGGGGCGACTCGAAATCAAGGAGCGGCGCGGCGTCAGCCCGCCGAGTCACGGAGAGGATGCCGGCGCTGAAGTGGGCTCCGAGGACGCGTCATCGGATTAAGGGCTCGGCTTCCGGGGGATGATGCGGCGCAGACTGCGGGCGAGCAGCCCATCGTCTTCGACGCGGGGGTCTGGCGAGTGTTCGTTGACCGATGCGTGATCATGCTCATCCGGTCGCGGCGTGTGGGTCTCCAAGAGTTCGCGCGTCCAGGCGTGTGCCGGATCTGAGGAGGTCATTACGGTCTCATCGGACTCAAGATCGGCCCCCGCGAGCGTGGTGATGATCTTGGCGAGCCGTACGCCGGTCTCGGAGTCCCACGTCGCGATGGGAAAATCATGGCGGAAGGCGCGCGAAAAGGCCTGCGCGCTCAGTTCCTGTTCGAGGGGCGAATCCTGCGCGGCGTCTTCGCCGAAGTCCCAGGCGCGGCGTGAGTCGTGAGCGAAGGCGCCCACTCCCCAACGCACCAGCCATGGCCCGATCAGCAGATCGGTCCAGCGTTCACCGCGACGCCGCCAGCGATCCCAGGTCGCGCCGCTTTCCGATTCCAGGAGGAGCTCCAACCAGCGATGACGGGCATGGTCCACGAGCTCCACGATCCGATCGAGGACCGGCCGCGCCAACGTGGCCGGCTCCAGCTCATCCGCTCCCGGGGGTTGGACCGCTTTGCGTCGGCGCTGCTCGAGTGACGCCCAGACGGTCGCGGCGACGCGGATCAGCAGATCCCCCAGCACGATTTCGGCGGCGAGCGAATCGCCCCTCGTCGCAGGCCGGGTTTCAACATTCGTCCGCAACCGGTCGATGCGGACCAGCCAGTCATTCGCGAGATCGCGCGTCGCCAGCCAGAATTCGGCGAGCCGTTCGTCGTCGAATCGGTGGCTGATTGCATCATCCGAGGGGTCGAGCCGGGCCAACCGCCAGATCGTCGGCAATTCGATTCTTCGACCGTGGAGGTTCCATGCAGCCGCCGCGTCCGTGTCATCCACCGACATTGTGTTGACGTTCACCGAAAAGGATTCGCCGGGTCGACCGCCTGGGGGAAGGCGTCGACCCACGACAACCGACCCGTTCGCGCTCTGGGTCGTACGGAGCGGAGAGCCAAGGCAACCGGCGCGCCGGGACGCGATCCGGCCCGGAAAGTCAGCGGCGCGAGGCGGAATGTTCAAGGGGCGAAACATTCCGGGGTCGTGCTTGAGGAG
>CAYRVS010000050.1:23109-27651 GCA_964427725.1 uncultured Planctomycetaceae bacterium
TCCGCGGGCGTCATGGCGTGGCGAAAAGACCTCAGGCGCGCCCTGAACGAGCGGCGCGGCGTCAGCCCGCCGTGCGAAGCATGTCGCGAGTTGCGGGGCGAAAGTCCATCAAGGCTGGCGACGACGGTGGGCTGATTTCAGCAAGCAGGATTTCCATGCCTTGGAGGATCGACGACTTTGCGACACGGCGGGCTGACGCCGCGCCGCTCGTTGGGGGCCCGTGGACCGATTCTTGAGTTGTCGTCCGACCTCTCGGTGTGTATTGTATACAAAGCGCTCGGGCGGAATATCCTCCGCGACACACGGTCGTTCATGCGGCGACAAGGATGGCGATGAAACGGGTCCCCGCCCTGCCCTGGCTTTACGAGTTTAGTCGTCACCTCGAACCACGCTGTCGGATCGAGCCGGGAGAAACTCTCTACGTCGAATCGGAAGACGCCCTCTCGGGTCAGATTCGTGGGCCGGGTGATCGCCGCGACAAGTTGAAGGTCCCCTACAGCAACCCGGTCGCGGGGCCGATCGTCGTCGCCGGAGCCCAACCGGGCGATCAACTCGCCGTCACGATTCATGCGATCGAGCCGCGGGACGGGCAATGCGCGACGTATACCGGCGCGCCGAAGCAACTCGTGGAGTGGCTAGGGGCCGACGTTCCGCACGGCGCCCATGTCTGCCCCATCCGCGACGGCTCGATTCATTGGAAGGACCGGGTCCGGATTCCCTATCAACCGATGCTCGGCTGCATCGGGACGGCTCCCGATTGGGGGACTCCCACCACCGGACCGGCGGGACCGCATGGGGGGAATCTCGACCTCGTGGAGGTCTGCCCCGGGAGTACGATCTATCTGCCGGTCTTCGTGCCGGGAGGCTACCTCTATCTAGGGGATGCCCATGCGGCGATGGGGCATGGCGAGCTCTCGGCGACGGGGCTGGAGATGGCGGCGTGGTCGACCATCACCGTCGACCTGGTCCGCGCTCCCAAGGTGACGGGCGTCCGTGTCAGTCACGCCGACTGGTTGATGGCGGTGGCGACGCAGGGTTCGACCGAACGAGCGATCGCCGAGGCGTATGCCCGGCTGATCCTGTGGCTGGAAGCTGATTTCGGCTGGAACCGCTGGGACGCCTACGACCTGCTGACCCATGTCGGCCAGATTTCGGTGGGCTACTACGGCAGCGGAACGGTCGGAGCCAAGGTGGCGCGTGCTTACATTCACCCCGCCGGGGACGAGCGTCTGTGAGCGAGACCGATGCCCATGACCGAGTCCCCCACGACCGAAACCGCCGTCGGCCGCGAGCCGGCGGGAGCGCGACTGCGGTGGGCCCGCTGGATCGTGCTGTTGTGGCTGGCGGGTGCGGCGGGTTGCGCGTACCTGACGCGGCATGCCCTCGCCGTCGCCAACACCACGATTCAGCAGGAATTGGGCTGCAACAACGAGGAATTCGGGTATCTGTTCGGTGCGTTTTCGCTGGGGTATCTGCTCTTTCAGATGCCCGGCGGGTGGCTGGGGCAGCGGATCGGTACGCGGATGGCCTTGCCGTTGTCGGCGGCGCTCTGGTCAGTCATGACGCTGGCGACCGCCTTCGCGATGAACTTGGGCGCACTCATCGGAATTCGATTCTTGTTCGGGGCGGCGCAGGCCGTGTTGGTGCCGAATCAGGCCAAGGTCTTGCAGGATTGGGTTCCCGCTCCGATGCGCGGGACCGCGAGTTCAATCTTGATGGTGGCGATGTCGGTGGGCGCGGTCGCCAGCCTCGCGTTGACCTCGTGGCTGATGGAGTCGATTCCTTGGCGGACGATCTTCGTCCTCTATTCGGTGCTGGGCCTGGTGTGGGGAGGCGGCTTCGCATGGTGGTTCCGCGCGACGCCGCAGGCGATGCCGTGGCTGCGCGGCGCGACGGACCGCGAAACGACAACGACACCCCAACCGACGGAACTCTCCCCGGCGGCACCGCGAATTCGGTTCTTGTCGCTGGTCGGCTCGGTCAGTCTGTGGGGACTGGCGGCGATGGCCCTCTTCAAGGCGGCCGGCTACAACCTGCTGGTCACCTTTCTGCCGGCGATGCTGCAATATGCCTATCAACTGACCCCGGAACAGACCGGGCCCCTGACGTCATGGGCGCTGGTGACGTTCATCGGCGGGTCGCTCCTCAGCGGCGTGTTGATCGACTTCGTGTTGCGGCGGACCGGGTCGCGGTTCTGGAGCCGATCCGGGGTGGGGGCCTGCTCGTTGGGGCTCGCCGCCGGTTGCATGGTGCTGGCCGGGTTCACGACGACCGCGACAAGTCTGGTCGCCGTCCTCTCCGTCGCGTCATTCTTCTCGGGGATCGCCGGCGCGCCGGCGTGGGCGGCAACGCTCGACCTCGGGGGCCGCAACACCGCCTTGGTGATGGGCTGGATGAACACCGCCTCGGCGACGGCGGGGATCGCCTTTTCGCCCGCGGTCGGCAAATTGGTCGATGCGATTCAAGCCGGCTGGGGCGACTGGAACCTGCTGATCTGGCTGCATGCCGGGTTCTATCTCCTGGCGGCGGCCGGTTGGCTGGTTGTCTTTCCCGATCGACCGTTGTCTCTGACGGAACATGCTGATGCTGTTTGACACGCATACCAACCTGATGTGGTACCCCGATCATTACTCCGACGAATTCGTGGAGTTCGCCTGGGAGGCGAAGCGGGCGAAGATGAAGCTCTCGTCCGACGTCTACTTTGCGGGGGCCGACGTCAACTACAAGAACTCGTTCGATTCCAAGCCCGAAGCGCTTCTGGCGGCGACCCGTGACGCCGACAAGGTGATCGTCTTTGGCATCGTCGCCCCGTTCTGCGGGATCACGGCGAATCAGGAACTGATCGCCGACTTTGTCCAGCAGAATTCCGATCGGTTCATCGGCTGGTGCTCGGTCGATCCCAACGATCCCGAATGCGTCCATCAGCTCGAATACTACGTGACGAAGCGCGGTTTCCGCGGGCTGAAGTGCTCGCCGATCTATCAGAACTGGAACCCCCAGGACCCCAAGCATCTGCCGCTCTTCAAGAAGGCGGAAGCGCTCGGCATCCCGGTCAACATCCATCAGGGGACGTCGTTCGTGCGGCCGGGCCCGTTGAAGTACGCGAACCCGGTGATGCTCGAAGACATCGCGATCGCTTGTCCCGATCTGCGGATCGTCATCGCCCATATGGGGCATCCGTGGGAGACGGAAACGGTCGTTCTGATCCGTAAGCACCCGAACCTCTACACCAACATTTCGGCGCTCCATTACCGGCCGTTACGGCACTACCAGGCCTTCATGACGGCGATCGAATACGGGGTCGAACATAAACTGATCATGGGCTCGGACTTCCCCTCGGCGACGCTGCCGCAGGTGATCGCCGGTCAGTGGAAGGTCAACGACGTCGTCGCCGGCACGAAGTTTCCGACCGTCTCGCACGAGGTGCTCCACAACATCATTTACGAGAACTGGAAACGGTTCCTGCCGGAATACGTATGAGGGTGGTCATGTCGACCTGCGACGAATGAGTGGGTGATCCAGCCATTTCAGGCAAGGGATCCGAGTGGTTGAAGGTAGGACGTCGTATGCCGAATCGCCGTGATCCGTTGATCGCCTTGATGCTGCTCATTGCGCTGACCGCCGGCGGTTGGTCGGACGAGCCGGAGTATGAGTGGGAACTGGTGACCATGCAGGCCCCATGGGCGGCGCGTGATGGGGCCGGCATCGTCAGTTATCGCGGTCAGATGTGGCTCCTCGGCGGGTGGAATCCGATCCCCTCGGCCCGCGAGTTCTTTCCCCTGATCTGCAACAACGAGGTCTGGTCATCACCCGACGGCGCGGCGTGGACGCTCGTGCGGCCGAACACGTTCAAGGATCGCTCGTTCGATCCGAAAGCCGATTGGGAAGGCCGCCACACCGCCGGGTACGCCGTCTTTCGCGATCGGATGTGGATCATCGGCGGCGACGCCAATCAGCGGCATTATCAGAACGACGTCTGGAGCTCGACCGACGGCAAGACGTGGGAGTTCGTCAATCGCGATCGTCCCCTGCCCTGGGCGCCGCGTGTGCTCCATTACACGGTGGTCCATGCCGACAAGCTGTGGGTGATCGGGGGCCAAACGATGCCCGGCTTCGCCGCCGGTGCCGAAGAAAAGTTTCATCGCGACATCTGGACTTCGGACGACGGCGTCACCTGGACCGAAGTCAAACCGGTCGAACCCTATTGGTCGCCGCGCGGGATGATCGGCGGCTCGGCGGTCATGAATGGTCGCATCTGGATTCTGGGCGGGGGGACGTACGACACCCCGACCACCCCCACGCGGCTGTTCTACAACGATGTCTGGTCGTCCGCGGACGGCGTCGCCTGGACGCAACACACCGCCGCCGCTCCGTGGCATCCGCGGCAGTACCACGATGTCGCCGCATGGGACGGCAAGCTATGGGTGATGGAAGGCTATCACGCGCAAGGCGGCAATCGGAAGGACGTCTGGTACTCTCCGAACGGGTCGGATTGGACCGAGCTTCCCGACACGCCATGGAAGCCGCGACACGCCGCCAGCC
>CAYRVS010000051.1:0-404 GCA_964427725.1 uncultured Planctomycetaceae bacterium
CGCCCAAACCGTGAAGGATTGTAAATCTTCCCCTTTCGGACCCCGCCGACCGTCGGCATATACGCGACCACTGAGCCAACCACACCAGTCGCCGCACCGCCCGTTGGGGAACGGGTCGTGCCGACGGAACCGACGCCGCGAGACGCCCGGGCACGCCCGGTTGCGCCGCGGCCGACGGAGCCGCCGCGCGTGACGGGTCGGGGCTCATTTATCCCGCGGGTTCGGTGCCGTTTTCCTGCACGGGCCGCGGGTCGTGGTCGATACTTGATCGGTGAGTGCCGGTGCCTACCCGCCTGGTACTTCGGGGGATGGGCGAGTCGGGGTGATCGCGTCGGCCGGGGCTCCAGCCCGGTCGCAGGACCCGCGGGGGACACGTTCCGGGCGACCGGGGCGTGGTGCGGGGC
>CAYRVS010000051.1:414-1844 GCA_964427725.1 uncultured Planctomycetaceae bacterium
CACGACGACTCGCCGTTCAGGGAGGATTCGATCGCGGTGCAACTCGATACGGACATTCAGTCGGTGTGGCAGGAGTACCGGGAGCGACCGACGGTCGAGCTCCGGAACCGCCTCGTCGAACGCTACCTCTCCCTGGTGAAGTACAACGCCGAGCGGATCTGGTCCCGCCTCCCCGACGGGGTGGAACTGGACGACCTCATCAGCGCCGGCGTGTTCGGCCTGCTCGACGCCATCGAGGCGTTCGACCTCACCCGCGGCGTCAAGTTCGAGACCTACTGCGTCCCCCGCATCCGCGGCGCGATGCTCGACGAGCTCCGCACCATGGACTGGGTCCCGCGGCTGGTCCGCAGCAAGGCCAGCAAGCTCGAGGCGGCCCGCAAGGAATGCGAAGCCGAACTGGGCCGGCCCCCCGCCGATCACGAAATCTCGAAGAAGATGGGCCTCCCCATCGAAGAATTCGAGCGGATGAAAAGCGAGGCGTCGGCGGTCAACCTCGTCAGCCTCAACAAGAAGTGGTACGAGACCGACAGCTACAAGGACGTCCGCGAGATCGACATCATCGAGGACACCAAGGGGGAAGACCCCACCCGCGGTATCCAGAAGCGGGACCTCATGAAGCTCGTCACCAAGGGCCTCAACCGCAGCGAGCGGCTGATCATCATCCTCTACTACTACGAGGAGCTGACGATGAAGGAGATCGGCAACACGCTCGGCCTCTCCGAATCCCGCGTCAGCCAGATGCACTCATGCATCGTGAATCGGCTGAAGGACCAGCTCCGCCGCCGCCGACCGGAATTCGCGGCGCAGTAAAGCTTCTCGAAATCAATACCCTCAGAAGCCCAGGGAAAGCGTTCCCTGGGCTTCGAGGTTTCACACGCGCGGGAACCGCAACAACCGCACGCCGTTGAGGATCACCAGCAGCGTGCTCCCCTCATGGCACAGCACCGCCAGCGGCAGCGGCAACCGTACGAACAACGTAGTGATCAGCAGCACCGCCATCGTGCCGAACGCGAACAGCAGGTTCTGCTGAATGATCCCCCGCGTCCGCCGCGCCAACCGTAACGCATACGGCAGCCGGCGGAGATCGCTCGCCACAATCACGACGTCGGCGGTCTCGAGCGCCACGTCGGTCCCCGATCCTCCCAGCGACACGCCCAGATCGGCCGCCGCCAATGACGGGGCGTCGTTGAGTCCATCCCCGATCATGCCGACCGGCCCGACCTCCGCGCGCCACGCCTGCAGGATGTCCCGCTTCTCACCGGGGAGCAGCGCGCCGCGGACTTCAAGGTGCAGCCGCCTGCCGAACTCCTCCGCGACGGGAATCGCATCCCCCGTCAGCATCAGCAAATGGTCGACGCCGATCGCGCGGAGCTCCCGCAGGCACGCCTCCGTCGTCGGCCGCAGCGTGTCGGCGATCGTCAGTCCCCCCA
>CAYRVS010000051.1:1854-27207 GCA_964427725.1 uncultured Planctomycetaceae bacterium
ATCGCCGCATGAATCTCCGGGCGATCCATCAAGCGATGATCGACCCCCTGCGCGACGAACCATGTCAGTTTTCCGACGCGGTAGGTCTCTCCCCCGACAGTCCCCACCACCCCCGCGCCGGCGATCGCCCGCACATCGCTCGCGGCGTCGACCTCCAGTCCGCGCTGTTGCGCCCCCGCGACGATCGCCTTCGCCAACGGATGCTCCGAATGCCGCTCGAGCGCCGCCGCCGTCCGCAGCAAGTCCGACTCCGCAACCCCCTCGGCCGGGAGGATCGACACCACGCGCGGTTGACCCAGCGTCAGGGTGCCGGTCTTGTCGAACGCCATCCCCTGAATGGTCGCGGCCCGTTCCAGCGCGCTCCCCCCTTTGAACAACACCCCGCCCCGCGCGGCGCTGGCGATCCCCGCGAGAATCGCCGCCGGAATCGAGATCACCACCGCGCACGGGCTCGCCACCACCAGCACGGTCATCATGCGATACAGCGAATCCCCCCAGTCTTCATCGGCCAACAGCCGTGAACCGGTCAGGGTCGCGAGCGCCAATCCCAACACCACCCAGGTGTATCGCTCGCCGAACCATTCGGTGAACCGCTGACTCTCGGCCCGCTGCGCCTGCGCCTCTTCGACGAGTTGCACCATCCGCGCCAAGGTCGATTGCGCCGCCGCTGCGGTCACTTCGCAGCGGATCACCCCTTGCTGATTCAGCGTCCCCGCGAAGACCCGCTCCCCCGGACCCTTATCAATCGGCATCGATTCCCCATTGACCGGGGATTCATCGACGCTGGTGGTCCCCTCGCGGATCACGCCGTCGGCGGGTATCCGTTCGCTGGGCCGCACCAACACGCGATCCCCCTGGACGAGTCGTTCGACCGGCACCCGCGTTTCCCCGTGTTCGCCGATCAACCACGCTTCGTCGGGCGAGAGATCGAGCATGTCGGAGATCGCGCGGCGGGTCCGACCAAGGATGATCGATTCGAGGACGTGCGAGAGGGAGAACAGCACCAGCAGCGCGCCGCCGTCGGCCCAGTGCCCGAGCGCCGCGGAGCCCCACGCCGCCGCGATCGTCAGCAGATCGATGTTGACCCGCCGCCGTTGCAGATCGTGCCAGGCATGTTCGGCGGGATGCCAACACCCGCCGAGATAACCGATGAGGTAGCTGACCAAGGCGATGCCCGGGGCCACCCCGGTCCAACCCGCCGCGATGCCGTACCACCCTTCGAGCGTCGCCCCGACGATCGTCCCGAGGACGCATGCGATCGCCTGGATGCGGAGACTCCACGGCGCGGGGGTCGCGGCCCGTCGCGGCAAGCTGGCGGGCTTCACGCCGGCGGGGGGATGCGAATGGCCATCACAGCAGGAAATCGCTCGGCTCCTTCTCACGCGTGTCGACGGTCGACACCCCCGGGCCCTCGGAACCGCCGAGCGTAACATCCCCGTGCTGAGGGTGATATCAACCCGGTCCTACACACTTTAGAGTTTTGCCCATGGTCCCAGCCCCTGGATCCGTCGTGATGGGCGCCGAGCGTCACGTGGAAGTCACTTAAGCCGCGGATCGACATGAGGTCGACCGATGTCCTCGAGCCACCGGGGCCCGCCGCGGTCGATCAGACCAGCGAGGTCTCTTGGCGGAGGCGCTTCCACCCTTCAGCGAGCCTGCATGCCGCGATGGGCCACTTCGTGGAGACCGCGCCACCGGAACTCCAGACCAACGAGCGCGACCTTGATGCCCGGTCTGATCATCACCCTCGAACCGGCGCCGGTGGAACGATCCCACGGAATCTGTGACGATCCGAGGGAATTTCTTGAGAGGATTTACCAGCGGCTGCGTCTGTTGCGATGCCTGGGTGCCGGGCGGGTGGGATTGTGCCGGTTTTTCCGAATCTTCCCGTTTTCCGCACTCGACAACCCCCTCTCATTTTGCTGAACTTACCGGAGCCGCTCGCCTCCGACAGGGATGCTCTCGATGCAACGTCTTGCCTGGATTTCACTTACTCTGGTCTGCTGGGGCTGGTTGACCCTCGCGACGTCGACGGAAACATGGGCACAAACGGGGGACGGGGGCGTTCCCGTCTCCGCCGAGACCGATGCCGCCGGCTCGGCGAAACCGCCGAAGCCCGAGCCGGTCATCTATCTCCCCTACCAAGAGTTGGGGAAGGTCTTCCAACAGACCGGCGCTTCCATGTTTCTGCCGTTTGAGGACTACCTCAAACTTTGGCGAAAAGCGTGGGGGACGGGACTGATGCCGGCGGATCAACCTCCTGTCGGCGGGGTGATTTCCCAAGCGGCGTATGTCGCGACCATCGAGCAAGACCTCGTCCGTATCCTTGCGACCTATGACATCCAGGTGCTGCAGGAGGGCTGGGTCGAGCTGCCGCTGACATTCGGCGAAGCGGCGATCGGGAGGGTAACCGCCGAGCCGGGGCCCGTCTGGTTGCGCGGGACCGGCAACGGGACCTATGCCCTGATGTTTTCAACCAAAGGGGCGCACCGAGTCACGCTGGAACTGACGGCCCGCGTGCGGACCGCTCCCGAAGGCCGCAGCTTTGAATTGCAGATTCCGAACGTCGGGATCACCAACTTTGAGCTGGCGATTCCGGAAGCCGACCAGACGATCGAACTGCAGCCCAAGTTGCTGCAAGAGAAGCTGCCGGTCGAAGGGGCGACCACGAAGCTCCGCGCGAGTTTGGGCTCGACCGACAAGGTGACGGCCCGTTGGCATCCGCGGGTCGGGACGAAGCCCGACATGGAGCTCCTCGCGAGCGCCCTCAACAGCACGCTGGTCTCGGTCGAAGACGGCTTGGTGCATGCCGACGCCTACTTCCTGGTGGAGGTGATGCGGGGGCAAGTCGGGCAATTCCGAATCGTCGTCCCGAAGGGACAGCGGATTCTCGACGTCACGTCGGAATCGCGCGTCAAAGAGTGGACCGTCGCCGAGGAAGAGACCCGGCAGGTCGTCACGGTCGAACTCGTGAGTCGGCAGTCGGGGAAGATTCCGCTGGAAGTCCACACGGAATGGCCGCTCGAAGGGGAGACCTTCGACGCCGCCGGGTTGTTGGACGGCACGGCCCACGGGATCCATCTGCTCGATGTGCTGCGCGAGAGTGGCCAAGTCGCCGTGCGGACGGGGAGCGATCTGCAACTCAACATCACCACGCAGCAGGGCCTGGCGCGGATCGATGAATCGGAGGCCGACCCGCGACTCAAACGCCCGGGGGCGGCGTACTTCAAGTTCTATACCCCCGACTGCCGGTTGACGGCGTCGGCGAAACCGGTCGAGCCGCGGGTCGTCGTCGATCATCGGGCCGATGTCAGCCTGACGACCGATCAACTGCGGTTGCAGGCGACGCTGAACTACACGATCGAACGGGCCGGGCTGTTCGAGCTGAAACTCAAGCTGCCGGAAGGGCTCACCGTCGAAGCCGTCCAATGTGACGGGCTGAAGCAATATGACGTCTCGGCGGATGGGACCGTGCTGACGGTGATGCTGCGGGAGAGTCGGCAAGGAGCGCTGCCGTTGTCGGTGGTGTTGACCAAGCCGCGTGATCCCGCCGTGCAGGCGGAGGACCTGACCATTCCGCTGCTCGAGCCGTTGGGCGTGGAGGTCGAGACGGGGAAGCTGCGGATTCTGGCCCCCGAAGCGATCGAACTCCTCACCGATCCGGCAACGATCGTCGGTTTCCAACCCGATCCGACGCCCGATGCTTCAGTGTCCGGCGCGCTGCGACTGGTGTCGGCATGGAGTTTCTCGCGGCGACCGGTGGGGCTCCCCGCGAAAACGCTCCTGAAACCGACGCGGTTGACCGCCTCGGTAGCGACGACCATCGATGTCCAGCAGGGACAGGTCAAACTCGACGCGCTGACGACGTTCCTGGTCGAGTATGCGGGGCTCGACACGTTCCGCGTGTCGGTCCCCGAAGCGATCGCCGAGCAGGTGCAGATTCAACTCGCCGATAGCGCCTTGCCGCCGATCCGACAGAAGAGTCGCGGCGAGGCGGTTGACGGCTTCGTGCCGTGGACGATCGTGCTGCAACGGGAAGTGACCGGCCGCGTGCCGTTCCGGATCACGGCGGACCTGAAGCCGGCGGCGGCGGGGGCGATCACCGAGACGGCGACGATCGGGCTGGTGCGGGTGCTCGATCCGTATGTGTCGACCGAGGCGGCTCCCGCCCCGCGTCAGATTCCGGTGTCACGGATCACGGGTGAAGCGCAGGTGGTGAAGGATCGGGCGCTGTCGGTCTCGGCGACTGGCTCGGGCGGGGATGTCGAAACGATCGACGTCCGCGAGTTGACGCAGTTGTCGGCGACGGGTTTCGTGGCCTTCCGTTACTTCCAGCAGCCGGTCGCGATCGCGGTCGAGTCGTCGAAGTTCGAAGTGCAGAAGGTCATCGAGACGGTCGTCTCGCGGGGACTGGTGGAAGTGGTCCTCGACCGCAGCGGGGCGGCGTTGTTCCGTGCCCGGTTCCAGATGAAATCGAGCGAACGGCAACGATTGCGGCTCGACCTGCCGCGCGGCATGGAACCCCTCGGGGCGGAACTCGATGGACAGGCGGTGGCGCTGGAGAAGCATCCCGACGCGAAACCGACCGATGGCTGGGAAGCCTACCTGGTGAACGTGGCGCGGACGAAAAGCTCCGATGAACCGTTCCTGTTCGCGATTCAGTATCGCTTCACGCTCACCCCCGCGCCGTATCAATCACGCGGCGGGAGTCTGATGTTGCGACTGCCGGTGCTCGGCGGGGGAGACGCCG
This sequence comes from uncultured Planctomycetaceae bacterium, assembly GCA_964427725.1. Classification (GTDB taxonomy): domain Bacteria; phylum Planctomycetota; class Planctomycetia; order Planctomycetales; family Planctomycetaceae; genus DSVQ01. Next base: position 6,605 of record CAYRVS010000051.1, read on the forward strand.
CCGTCCCGATTCAACAGTCGCGGGTGGTGATCTGGAATCCGGACGAATTCGCGCTGGTGGGGACACCGGAGCATTACGAAGTCCGGACGCGGCCGACATGGCGCGAGTTGCTGTGGGAACGGCGACCACTCCTCGACACCGCGGAATGCGAAGCCTGGATCGGCGGCGGCGCGGGAGGGGTGTTTGACTTCCCGACCGAGGGGCACGCGTACCTTTACACCAATCTCGGGGGTCGCGATCGGATTCAGGTCGAATGGTGGCATCTGCCGTTCTACACGTGGATCGTCAGCGGCGCGCTGGTGGTGATCGCGGTGATCCTGCGGGGGACCAGTTGGGAGAACAAACTGACGATCCTGATCGTCGGGGCGTTCCTCGCGGCGGTCTATGCCCTGAAGGATCCCGATCTGGTGCAGCATGGCCTCGCGGTCGCGGCGTATGGGCTCGCGGCGATGGTCGGGTTATGGCTGATTCACGCCTGTTTCCGCGTCCGCCGCAGGTCGTCGCCTGGTACGCCCGGCAGTCCGCCCCCCATCACTCCGCCCCCGGTGACACCACCGGAACCACCCCCTCCCGCCCTGCCCGACGCGGGGCCCGCTTCGCCTGGCGCGCCGAGTCTGCAACCCGGCTGATGCCGGAGTGCCTCCGGCTGGTGTGAGGGATTGGTCAACCGTGTTGGCGCGTGCATGAAGGGCGTCGTTTATGTCCGGCCCTGGTGAGAATCGGCAGTCAGCCACCACCGTCCCGCGTGGTCTGATGAGGTGGTGCCGCGGGATTGGCCTGATCGTGCTGTTGGGGCTTTCGCTGGCCGTGGGTGGTCGCGCGGAGGAACCGGAACTCGTGCCGCCGCGCAAGAGTTACGTCCCGTTGTCGGAATTGCGGACGCTGTTGGAGCATGAGCCGCGCGGCGTCCTGATGCCGCGGGCCGAGTTCGAGGCGCTCCTCGCGCAGGCGAAAACGCACGCCGGCACGACCGGTCCCACGACCGTGACGGTGGTGTCGAAGTACGCCGCGACCGGCCGCATCGTCGGTGATCAACTCCTGATCACGGTGACCGCCGAACTCGAGCAACTCGTCGACCATTGGCAGGTCTGGAGTTTCCCCATGGAGCGGCTCGCGGTCGAAGCCGCGACCTTGAACGGGGCACCGGCGCGGATCGGCCGCGGCGAAAATCGGACGCTGCAACTCGTGACGCGCGGCAAGCGAACCCATCAACTCGAACTGACGTTGTCGACCGAACTGGTGACGATCGGCAGCGATCGGGCCGCCGGGTTCGCGCTGCTGCCCGGCGCGCAGGGAACCTTCAGCCTGACGGTCGATGCCGGGAAACGATTGATCGTCGACAACGCCGAACTCGCCCGGCCCGCGGCGATCGAACAGCCGGCCGACTATCGCGTCGCGGTGGGGGGCAAACCCCATCTGCAACTGCGGATCACCGACCGCACCACCGATCGCGCCGCCGACGCCCTGACCTTGGCGACCACGGGGTATGGGTTGGTCGTCGCGCCGGGAGAAGTCACCTGGCACGCGCTGACGTCGTTGCAGGTCTTCGGTCGGCCGATCGATCAGTTGACGCTGTCGGTCCCGGGCTATCTGGAGATCGCCGACGTCGAAGCGACGGGGCTCGAACGCTGGGAATTGCTGGATGATCCCACCAATCCGCAGCGGACGCAGATCCGGCTCTTCTTCGGGCAACCGTTCGACGGTTCCCGCAAGCTCGCGGTCCGCGGGGTGATGGCGGTCCCCAGCGGCGCGGCTTGGTCGGTCCCGCCCCTCACCATCGAAAACGTCAATTCGCACGTCGGTCAGGTGGTGATCCAATACCCCGCGGGCGTGCGGTTGCAGGTGACCGATACGACCGGCGTGCGGCGCGCGACCGAAGCGCAGGCCGCCGTCTCGGAAATGCCGGAGGACATGGTGATCGGCCTGGCGACGCAGCGGTTGCGATTCGACGTCTGGCGCGAGGATTTCGGCTTGCAGTTGGTGACCGAACCGAAGGCCCGCGAGGTCCATGCCGCGCTCGCGCTGGTCCTCGATGTCACCTCCGCCGATGTGCGATTGCAGGGGGCGGTCACGGTGACGCCGCGGTATGCCCCGCTGTTTGACGTCGACCTCGACGTCTCGGCCGATTGGCCGCCGCTGGAAGTCTTGGGGCCCGACAATCAACCGCTGGCGTGGCGGGTCATTCCGCGGGAACCGGGGACGAATCGGTTGCGGGTCACCTTGCCGGGGGCGCTCGCGCCGGGGAGTTCGACGTCGCTACGGGTGACGTTGCGGCGGACGGGCGAAGGCTGGCCGGTCGAGGCGGAATCGGTCGTTTTTCCGCTCCCGGAATTGGTGGTGCCGCAGGCGAACGTCGTCGAGACGGCGTTCGTGGTGCGGGGCGACGCCGAGTTGGACCTCGCCGCCGAAGAGGTGACGGGGCTCGATCTGATGCCGCTGGTCGCCGAGTGGGAACGGCTGCGATACCAGTCGCAAGACACGCGGTACGGGGCGCGGCTGAAAGTGACGCGGAAGCGAGCCGAAACGGCGGTCGAATCGCTGGGGTTCTATCGGCTCGATCGGCAGTCGCTGGCGGCGACGTTGTTCGCGCGGCTGACGATCTCCGGCGGCGGGCGGCGCGAACTGATCGTCAGTCTGCCGGAGTCGGTGCCGGCGACCAGTCGCTTTGAGGCAACCGGGGCGACGCTGGTGGAACAAGAGGTGTTGGGGGTCGACAGCGGCCGGCGGCAATGGCGGCTGCGGTTCGCCGAGCGGGTCCTCGGGACGATCGCCTTGCGAACGCGGTTGACGTTGCCGCGCCAACCCGGCGCGGGCGAGCAGGCTTGTCCGTTGTTGGAGGTGGCGGGGGCCGATCGCGTCCATGGCGCGGTGGTGGTGGAAGGGGGCCCCGATCAGCGGTTGACGATCCTCGCGACCGATGCGCAAGCGCAGCCGCTGGCCGAGATGGACCCGTTGGAGCTCCCCGCCGCCGACTACGAGCTCAAGGAGCGGATCGTCGCGGTCCATCGGACGGTGGGGGTCGGCAACACGCTGACGTTGTCGGAGCAGCGGTTCGAGAAATCGGCGATCCCGACCGCCGTCTGTCCCGCGCTGAACCTGCTGACGGTCGTTTCCCGGACGGGCGAATTGCAGCAGCAGGCGGAGTTCCAGTTGCGGATGTCGGGGGTGCAGCAACTGCTGGTCGGGCTGCCCCCGGGAGGGAATTTGTGGAGTGCGACCCTCAACGAACAACCGGTCGAGATTCGTCGCGCGGCGGAGGGCTTGCTGATCCCGGTTCCACGGGACGCTGCCGGGGAATTCACGGCGACGTTGAAGTTGTTCTATCGGGGAGCGACGACGCAACTCCGCGGGCAGGGAACGCTGCGCGAGGTGCCGCCGACGTTGAGCGTGATCGCGGGGGAAGGGGGCGCGCAGCCGGTCGATGTGCTGGAACAGACGTGGACCCTGAGCCACCCCGAGGAGACGCTGGTCATCGAAACGCGGTCGGCGCTCGATCCGACGACGGGGCTCGATCAACCGGGGTGGCTGGCCCGCGCGGGGCGCTGGGTCGCCTGGCCCGGCGGGGAACGGCTGACGTGGGGCCTATCGGGAATGGCGATTCTGGCGGGAAGCTGCGCGTTTTTGGTGCTGATCTATCGGCAGTGGGGCCGTGGCGTGGCCATGGCGGTGGGTGGCATCGGGGCCTTGGGGCTATTGATCGCCGGCCCTTGCTTGCTGTTGCCGAGTGTTCAACAGTCCCGCGTCGCCGCGATGAGGGTTCAAGCACGCAATAAGGCAGCGGAGATGGCGTTACCGACATCAGAGATGGACGGCCTCGCCGCCAACGGTCCGATGGCCGCGCCCGCGAATGCCGCGTTTGGGGTGCAGCCGACTCCGGCAATGAGCGCGGGGGACGTGATGGTGGAAGAGCTCCCGGCGACTATCCCGCAAGTTCAATCCACCCCGCTGTCGGTCGAACAGTTGAAGGAACAGGAAGCCCTCGAGTCGCGGCATGCGGGCCGTCGCACCCGCGCGATCCGTGCGCCGGGAGGAGGACCGGCGGGACCAGACGGCGGGGGGATGGGAGGGGGATTCCCCGGTGGGATCGAAGGCCAACTGGGTGCCGCCGCCGGTGCGGCCCCCGCGCCGGCTCCGGCGGCGATGTTCAACGACTTCAACGGCCAGCCCTCGGATTTCAAAGACGCCCCTCCCAGCCAGCAGTTCGACTTCGACGCAGATGGCGCGGCTGATATGCCGCTGGCGGAGGCCCCGCTGGCAGGGAAACCCGCCGCACCGGCAAAGCCTGCCCGGGCGGACCAAGGTGGGGCCGATCGCTTCGGCGGTGATGCGGATGACTTCGTCGCCTTAGGCCGCAGCAAGGGGCTCTTGTCGTTGGCGCTCGCCATCGATCGGCCCCCCGGCAGCCGGGAAAAAGCCTTCCGTTACGTCGGCGGCGAACAACCCGGCACCGGCGTCCCGCTCGAAGTCGACTACGTCGATCGGCGGGGCGGTGTCGCCGCGCGGCTCTGCTGGTTGATGGCGGGCATGATCGTCGCGTGGTTCCTGCGCTGTCGATCGTGGTTGTGGAAAACGCGGCTGTTGCTGCTGGGAATCGCCGTCAGCTTGGGATTGATGCCGATCGTCCCGGTGACGTGGCAGCCGACGCTCGACGGCGTGGCGTGCGCGGTCGCGGGGGCGCTCTTGGCCTGGCTGCTCCATCTCGCGGGAGGGTGTCTGTCGGCCGCGGGCTGTCGGTGGACCAAGCCGCTGAGCATCCTGTTGATCGTCGGCGGCTTGCATGGCGGCGCGACATCCGCTGACGAAGCGGTCCCCGTCGAACCCTTCCCCGCCACACAAGCGTGGCTCTACAGCGACCCTTCCCGGCCGCTGGTCGCCGATCAGGTCTTTCTGCCGTACGCGAAGTTCGTGGAGCTCTATCGGCTGGCCCATCCCGACGATCAACCGGTCACTCCTCCACCCGCCGGTGGGCCGCTGCTGTCGGCGGCGTATCTCGCGGAAGTCGCGGAAATAGACGCCGAGGGCGCGCCACGGATTCTGGTCCGCGCCCGCCTGACCTTCCAAAGCGATGTCGAGGGCCAACACGCCGTCGCGCTCCCGTTCTCCGGCGTCGTCCTGAAGTCGGCCCGGCTCAACGACGCGCCGGCGGCCCTCGTCACCTCACAGACTCCGTGGAAAGTCCTGCTCCCCCAAGCCGGGTTGCAGGTGCTCGATGTCGAATTCGAACTTCCGGGCAGCGGGACGCGCGCCGCGGGCTCGTTCGGCCTCAAGCTTGAACCGACCCCCGCCGCCCGCTTCGCGTTCCGCCTGCCGGAACCGAACCTGCTCGCTCGGGTCAACGGTTCGACGACCGCTTACCGCAAGGTGACGCGCGACGAGACCAGCCTCATCGAACTCGCCGTGGATGGCGGGGGGGACCTGTCACTCGCGTGGCAACCCGAACAAGCCCGCGGCGGGGCGGCGGTGGTTCACGTGGAATCGGTGACGGCGGTCTCCCTCGTCGACGCCGGGCTCTCCGCGAGCATCGGCCTCGGTTACAAGGTCCGCCAAGGGGTGATTCGCGATGTCGGCTTCAAACTCCCCGAAGGCTTCCGGCTGCAAGGGGTCGTCGGCCCCGACGTCGGCGGGTGGGAGCTCCTCGGTGACGGGGCCGATCGCCGGCTGCGGGTCTTTCTGCGGCGGAACGTCGGCGATGCGACCCAACTGACGATCGACGGCTTCCTCGGTCAACGGCTCGAAAACGAAGTCCCCTTCCGCGTTCCCGAAGTGCTGCCGATGGAAGTGACGACCGAAGCGGGAACGATCGCGCTCTACGGCTCGGCCGCGTTTTCGCTGAAGACCGAGAAGCTCGAACAACTGACGCAGATCGACGCGACGAAGTATGAACCGGCGATCCCGGTGTCGCGGGCCCCCGGAGCGGCGCAGTTGGCGTATCGTTTCAATCGTCGGCCGTGGACGCTCGAGTTGCGGGGAAGTCGATTGGCGACGCAACTCCGCGCGTCGGTCGAGCAAGGGGTGCTGGTCCTCCCGCGGAAGGTGCAGCTCACCGTGCGGGCCCGGTGTGAACTGTCGCAACTGCCGCGTTCGGCGTTGTCGCTGACCGTGCCGGCGGAGTGGTTGGTCCTCGACGTGCAGTCGGAAGGGCTCGCCGATTGGTATCGGACCGTGGGGGATGACGGCCTCGCGACGATCACGCTCGATTACGCCGCCCCAAGGCAGGGGACGGTCGACATCGTCCTGATGGCGACGCAGCCGCGTGATCCCGCCGCGACCTTATTGGCGATGAGTGCGCCGCGCGTCGTCGGCGCGGCCCGGCAGCAGACGCAACTCGCCTGGTGGTTCGAGGCGGGATGGACCGCCCAGACCGCCGACTTGGGGAACTGGCAGGCGCTCGATGCCACGACGATTTCCGATGCCTTGCGGCAACTCCGTCCCACGGGGGCGCAGCTCGCGTTCCAGACGCCGGAACTGGCCCCCACGCCGATCTCGGTCGCCCTCACCGCGCTCGAACCGCGGCTGTCGGCGACGTCGCTCACCGTCATCACCGTCACCGATGTCGCCCTTGTCTACGGTTGCGTCTTCCAATGGCAGATCGACCGGGCCGCGACCGATACGCTCTACCTCGAAACCCCGGCGTGGCTGACGAATCGGCTCCAGTTTCAAGGCCCCGAGATTCGCGAGGCGACGCCGCAGATCCTCGACGGCGAAACGACACGGTGGACAATCGCGCTGCGTGGTCCGGTTTCGGGCCGGTTCCGACTCGGGGCGACGGCGTCTCTGCCCCCCGCCACCGAACTGGTTCCCGCCCCGGCTCTCAAGTTCCTGACGCTCTCGGCCGGCGTCTCGACCCCGCTCGAAACGCAGCCCCATCATGTCCTCTTGATCAACACGTCCCTGAGCCAGTTGACGTCGGACGATCCGACCCTTAGCGAGCCCGTCCAGGCGGAAGGCTTGCCGCTGACCGTGCGGCAATCGCTGATCGATCAGGCGACGGAGTTCGTGCGGCTGAAGACGCCGGGACTGGCCCCCGCCTGGCGGATCAAGCGGTACGTGCCGACCGCCGCGATTCCCGCCGCCGTCAACCTCGCCGACCTGACGACGATCGTCGCGCGGGACGGCAGCTACCGCGCGGTGGCGGTGTACACGCTGAAGAATCGCAGTCGACAATTCCTCGCGGTCCGGCTCCCCGAGCAGACGCGATTGCTCTCGATCCTGGTCCAAGGCCAACCGGCCCGCGCCGTGACGACGACCATCGGGTCCGCCGCGGCGCTCTTGATTCCCTTGCCGAAGACGAGCGCGGTCGATCTCTCGTTCCCCGTGCAGGTGATCTACGCCGGCAAGCTACCGCAGGGGCTCCCCGGGCGACGCGACCTTGGCGCGGGGGACCTCGAGATCCCCGCGATCGACGTGGTGGGTCAGGATGAAAGCCCGGAGTACGGCATCCCCGTCGCGCGGACGCAGTGGACGTTGTTCCTCCCCGAGGATGTCGACGCCGTCCCCTTGAGTGACGCACGGCGTCACAATCTGAACGTCGCCGATGACCGCGTCGCCCAGGAATCGCTGGTGCAGGTGCTCCTCAGCGACGCCGAGGATCTGATCTCGGCGGTCGATTCGATCAGCAGCGACTACGGGAAAACGAAGGCGCTCACGAACCTGCGGCAGCTCAGCACCTCCATCGCCCAGAACAGCACATCGGGCCTCAATGGCCGCGGCGAGGCGGAAACCCAACGGCTCAACGAAGCGGTGGTGAAGCTCGAAAAATCACTCCAGCAGCAGGCGGACCCGAGCGTCCAAGCCGGCGAGACGTCGGGCGCGGCGCTCCGCAGTCAGGATACGCGGCTGCAGCTCGAACGGGCCGTCAACAACAACGGCCTCATCATCATGGACAATGGGAATGATGGGACCGCAACTTGGGCTGACGGCGGGACGACGAGCGAATTCAACTTCATTCAACTGCCGGCTTTGCAACCCGCGACCCCGACCGAAGCGGCAGCCAAGGCGGCGGAAGGGGCCCAGTACGGGAATTCGCTGCAGGCCCGCAACTACTACCAGCAACTCAACCGTGATCAACTCGATCGGCTCAACGACGAGTTGGGCAAAACGAAGCAACAAGCGCAGGCCGAAGACAAATGGGAGATGAAGAGGTCGGACGGAGAGGTCGCACAACGCGGGCTGTATCGCTTCGCGGCGCCCGGTGTGTCGAACCTCTCGGATTTGTCCGAGGCGGCTCCCGGCGAAGGGCCACCCGCACATGAGGGGCGGTTGGGGGATGTTCTGGCGTTGGACTTCGCCGGCCAACAGGCCCAGGCGGGACGGCCCTTGGCGGCCGGTGTCGTCTTGGGGGGCCAAGGATCCGGCGGTGGACGGCCCACGACCGGCTTGTCGTTGACGTTCGAGCTGCCGCGCGGCGGACACAAATGGGTCTTCAGCAAAGCGGGGGGAGACGCCAAGTTGGGGGTCCGCGTCCGCAACGCCGCCGCGAAGTCGCAAGGGCTGGGTTGGGTCTGGGGGGCCGGCTGGTTGATCGCCGCCGTGGTGGCCTGGCGCGTCGTCACCGGGGGTGGGGAAACTCAACTGCGAAGACGCGGCCCGCTGGTGGTCGCCTGCCTTGCCGCGGCCGGGGCGCTCTTTCTCGCGAGCCCACTGAATGGGTTATGCGCGGCGGTCTTCGTGGTGGCGACGTTTGCGACCGCCTGGACCTGCCGCCGACCGCTGGAACCCGCGGCGAAGGCCTGAATTCGTCGAAGGTGAGCCGGCGTACGCGGCGGCGGCTCCCCTGACACTCCAGCTCCAGCCGGGGCCCTCGACGGACGGAGCGCCCCGGAATGCGGGTCGCCCGCGTCAACGATCGCACGCAGCGCGGAACTGCTGGTCCCAACCGCGGAGCAGTTCATCGCACCGCGGGCTGACTTCGGGGCAACGGGTGGATAGCCTCGCACAGAGCGCGACCAACTCCTCGCGTGTTCCGGCGGGAAACACTTCCGACATGGCGAGCGCCACACGGATTTTTCCGAGATCGTCTCCCGCCAGCCATTCATCCCGCACCTGAAGCACTTCCGCCCCGTTGTCGGCCAGGCACCAGACCAGCCGGTCGAGCACATCCGCCAGCGCCTCGGCCGGCAGATTGGGGGCCCTGCGGCTCCAAAGGTGTTCGATGAACGCCTTCGTCGTGGCCATGATGCCGCCGGTCTCCAGCGTCATTTCGAGGGTGGCTGAAACGTCACTCCCGGGGAATCGGTTTCCATGGGAAATGCCGGTGGTTGTGGTCGCATACCCTGCGGTCGGTTGATGAACGCGGACGCGGAAGACGGCGACTGGGTCATCCACCAACAATCATGCAGAGCCACCGACTACAGGCATTCGTAGGCGCCATCCTCGTCAATCAACAGCAAGGAAGAGATGCGCCATTCGTTCGACTCCTTGACGAGTCGGTATTCGTAATTGGTCATGATGTTGAACATGCCAACGTATTGTGTGCGCACCGTGGCGTTGAGTTCGTCCATCGCTACCGATTCCAGGGACTCCCGATCCGGATCATGCATCGCGCTGTCACCAAAGCTGATCGCCTGTGGCACCACCGCTTTGCTTCCATACAGGTTGATGATGTCGCCGTATTCGGTTTCAGCCGCCTTCATCGCGGATTGATATTCACGACTGCCGGAACGCAACGCCTTGCAGCGCTTGTTCGAGCGTTGATTCCACTCGGCGTGCGCGCGGATGAATGACTTCACGATGGTATCGGGCTGATTCATGCCATGTCCAAGCTGGGATTCGTCCGGCGAGCAAGGGTACAAATTTCCGCAATTCGGCGGTTTCGTGTGACGAAGTCGATGGTGATGCATCAGGCGATGCACCAAGTTGCGGCGGAGTCCCGGTCGGTTCCACCAACCGCGCCGCATCAGGCATTCGGTGATGTCGTTGCGATCAGAGCCTCGATTTTATTCGCCCCGATCGCAGCCACAACCCCCGATCTTCGAATCCGAGGGGAGCCGTTTTTTCTCGGGAATCGTCTCGAGAACGAATTTCCCTCACCGGGGGGACGTCAGCCCCCCTCCCCCCGGTGAGCCTCTCCCTGACACGCCTCGTAGCTCCGACTTTGTGGATTCCTCGACGATGATGGCTCATCACCGGGGGGACTGACGTCCCCCCGCTCCGGAATCATGCATGATTCCCCCCGCTGAGCCTGGCCAGGCGAAGACCGCTCTCGGCCCCTCCAACCTCCAACCACGGCGGGCTGACGCCGCGCCGCGCATTATCGATCGGCCAATCATGTTCCCCGCCGTCCCCATTTCTGGGAATCCTCTTACCCCCCGCGCCGGGGCTTTGACTTGAGATAACGGCCTCTTTAGGATGCCTGCGCTTTTCGACAAGCGGCGTAGGGTGAATTCCGATTGGGAACTCACTCGGCGACGTGGTTGAGGGTTCCCATCGTGAACGGCCGGCGTTCAGACGGCCAACGCCCCGTCGCCCAAGCTTATGTTTGGGCGGCACGAGTCACCAATGTGGCTCTCACGGGCGTGATTCCCCCGCTCTTGGGTTACTGGGCCGATTCCGCGTGGCGGACGAAGCCGTGGTGTCTCATCGTCGGGGGCGGATTGGGATTTGCGATGTTTTTCAGCGAACTGCTGCGATTGAGTGGTGGTTCGACGGGAGTCGGTTCGGGTTCCGCCACCTTACGTAAGCCCCGATCGCCTTTAAGGTCGGCGGGGGGCACGTCGGGGGAACCCCAATCGGGCGCGGACGACGCGGCCTCCCGTGACGGCTCGGCTTGAGGTGTGGCACCGATGGGCGAGTCGGACGAGAGCCCCGTGACGTCGGCGGTCCCCGCCCGGGTTTCACCTGTCACGCATCGTTCGATGCCGTATCGCATCGCGATGTTGACGGTGGTGCTGGGGGTGCTCGCCGGGTTGTCGGCCGCCGTGATGATTCCCATCTGGGGGTCGCGGGGGGCCGAAACGGTCGGTTGGACATTGTTGTTATGCCTCCCTCCGGGGTGGCTAGTGTTTTTTGCGGAGCCCCTGTATCGTCTGCCGCACCAAGCGGTCTACGGCTCGCTGTTCGGGTCGCTGGTCCGCATCGGCTGGGCGATGATGGGGGTGCTGCTGGTCCTGCATTTTCGCCCTGAAATACCCCGAATCCCATTCATCGCATGTCTGGCGGTTCAGTATCTCGGGGGGTTGGCCTTGGAGACTTGGTGGGTCTATCGGGCGTTGCCCCTGCGGCAACCCCGAGCGACCACGACACCGCTGGTCTCCAAGCACGGACCGACCGATGCCTGACGGTTGGCGTCGGCGATCGGTGAGGTTGACGGAGCGTGAGTCATCACGCGAGATGGTGGGACGCGAAGTCGGGCGGAACCGACCAGCGTGACGCATCCCGCGGCTGGGTTGGGTGGGGTCTGATGGCGGCTGACGATCCTTTTCATCACGTGCGAGATTTCGGCTACTTCGAGCTGCCGGACTTCCTTGCGCGGATGATCGGCCTCTCCCCCGGCGACGTGAAGCTGTGGCTGCCGAAACTCGATCTCGGCTTCATGGAACTGCAGTTGACCAAATTCATGGTCCTGCAGGTGGTCGCCGGCCTCATTACGCTCGTGATTTTCCGCGGCATTGCCCGCAACATTCGCGGCGGCAAACCCGCCACCGGGGCCTGGGCCAACTGCTGGGAATCGATCGCCCTGTTCCTGCGCGACAACGTGGTCCGTCCGACCCTCGGCGGCCATCATGACGATCATGGGCCTGGAGACGACGGGCACGATGCTCACGGTGCCGACCATGGGGCGCACGGGCATGATCACCATCATGCACCCGCCCACGCGGCGGCGGCCCATCCGGAAGACAAGCATCTGCCGTTCATCTGGACGTGCTTCTTCTACATCCTGTTCTGCAATCTGCTGGGTGCGGTGCCGATGCTCGGCTCGGCGACCGGGAACATCAACGTCACCGGTGTCTTAGCGCTGATGGCGTTCTCGTACACATTCATCGTCGGAGCGGGCGAACTGGGGGCGGTCGGGTTCTTTAAGAACCTGGTCCCGCCGCTTGACGCCCCCCCCGCGATGAAGATCTTCCTCGTGCCGATGATGTTCGTCATCGAAGTGGTCGGGCTGCTGATCAAGCACGGGGTGCTGGCGGTGCGGCTCTTCGCCAACATCATGGGGGGCCATACGGTCATCGGCGTGATGCTGGGGTTCATCGCCTATCCGGCGGTGGTCGATTCGTGGTTGTGGTATCTCGTGACGCCGGCGAGCATAGCGGGCCAAATCGGCATCGGCATGCTCGAACTGTTCGTCGCGTTCCTGCAGGCGTATGTGTTCGCCTTCCTCGCAACGATCTTCGTGGCGATGGGCTCGCATCCGCACTAAGGCTGATGGTCAGGGGAACGGCCCGATGCCGTGACCCTGGGAAGTGTTCGTGACTGAAATAGGGCGGTGCCGGTCGATGCCGACCGGGCCTGGTCGAGTGGTCCCATCCAGGGGATGGGTGCCCGTGCAACAGGCGGGCAAGCTAAGGGAGACGCAGACGTGAATCGGATGTTGCAACTGGTGGCGATGGTGGTCTTCGTGGTCTGTCTGACCGCGACCCCGGCGATGGCTCAAGACGGCGAAGCCGCCGCCTCGTCGACCGCGCTGATCAACGTCGGCGGAGCCTTCGGTGCCGCCCTCACGATCATCGGTGCCGCCTTCGGCATCGGCAAGATCGGGGCCGCCGCCGTCGAAAGCATGGCCCGTCAGCCGGAAGTCGCCGGGGACATCCGCGGGGCGTTGCTCCTCGCGGCGGCCCTCATCGAAGGGGCGACCTTCTTCGCCCTGATCGTCTGCATCATCGCGGGCTAAGGTCTTCGCGACGACATCACCAGGCGGACCGTCGGGTCAGCTTGGTTCATGACGTCGCGCGGATGGGTGCGACCACGTACCGCGTTCCTCCGGATCGGACAATGACTGCGATGTGCACGACGACCTTAACAGCCGGCGCGCCGCGGACCCGTGGCATGCGGGCGTGGGGCTGGATGACATGCGGCCTCCTCGCCGTCTGCGCCTGGACCATGTCCGGCTCAGTCTGGGCCGACGACGCGGCGAAAGCCCCGGAAGCGGCAACCACCGAAGCTGCGCATCCCGAGGCCAAGGCGGACCCGGCTCACGCCGCAGGTGATGCTGGTCATGGTCACGGCGCGGCAGGTCACGATGGCGATTCGCATGGCGCGGCCGGACACGGCGGCGACCATGGCGAACACCACGAGACCGGTCTGCCGATGAACTTCAAGGCCGACCTCAGCTTGTGGTCGCTGGTGACCTTCGTCCTGTTCTTCGCGATCCTCTCGAAATTCGCGTGGGGGCCCCTCTCGACGGCTCTCGATCAACGCGAGTCGGGCATTCGCAAGGACATCGAGACGGCGGAAGCCAATCGTATCAAGTCGGAAGCCCTGCTGAAGGAGCACGAAGCGAAGCTCGCCGCGGCGCAGGAGGAGATCAAAGCCCTTCTCGCCGAGGCCCGCCGCGACGCGGAGGCGACCAAGCAGGACATCGTCACGGCCGCTCAGAAGGAGGCCGAGGCGACCCGGAAACGGGCGCTGGCCGACATCGATCGGGCCAAGGACGTGGCTCTCGGCGAGATGTTCGACTTCCTGTCGAAGAACGTGGTCCAGGCCACCGAACAGGTGCTCCGTCGATCGCTCAACGAGGGCGATCAGGCCCGGCTGGTGAACGAAGCGTTGTCGCAACTGGATGTCCGCCGGAACTGATCGCGTGGTCGCCGGGGCGATCCCTGACGGATCCGCCGGGCGACCGACGAAGAGGTCCGCCCCCCGGCGGGTCGCATCGGAAGGCTTGGTGTCATGTCGGCTGAACCGCTCCCGCAATCCCGCAGCGTGATGGACGATCCGACCGTGCAATCGGTCGCGAAGGTCTACGCCGTCGGTCTGCTGGAAGCCGCCGAGAAGGCGGGGGGCGCGGCGGAGGTCGTCGAGGAGTTCGGCTCGTTCCTGACCGAGGTGCTGGATCGGCATCCCGATTTCGAGCGGCTGTTGTGCACGTCGATCACCTCGCAAGAGGCGAAGCTGTCGTTGATCGACCGGGTGCTCGCGCCGCGCGGGACGCCGCTGTTCGTCAACCTGCTGCGGGTCTTGGCGAAGCATGAGCGGTTGGAGATCGTGCGGGGGGTCCATGCGGCGGTCGTGCGCGAGCAGGAACGCCGGGCGGGACAGATTCGGGTTCAAGTGACGAGCGCGACGCCGTTGTCGGCGGAGGCGCTCGAGAGTCTGCGGGCTCGATTGGCCCAGACGATGTCGGCGTCGCCGCTGCTGGAGCCGGTGGTCGACGCGGACCTGTTGGGTGGGCTGGTGATTCGGGTCGGCGACACCGTTTACGACGGGTCGGTGAGAAATCGCTTACGGCAATTGCGCGGGAAACTGCGCGAGAGGTGCTTGAATGAAGTTCAACGCGGGCGAGATCGCTTCAGTCATTCAGCAGGAAATTGAAGATTTCCGCGGCCAGATCGAAACCGCCGAAGTGGGGCGGGTGGTCGAGGTCGGTGACGGGATCGCGCGGGTCTACGGCCTGTCGTCCGCGATGTCGGGCGAAATGGTCGAGTTCTCGAACGGCGTCCGCGGTCAGGTCTTCAACCTGGAAGAGAACTCCGTCGGGGTGATCATCCTCGGTGACTACTTGCAGATCACCGAAGGGATGGAGGTCCGGACCACCGGCGCGTTGCTGTCGGTCCCCGTCGGCGAGGCGATGATCGGCCGCGTGGTCGACCCGTTGGGGAACCCGCTCGACGGCAAAGGCCCGATCGTTACGGCTCACACCCGGCCCCTCGAAACGATGGCCCCCGGCGTCGCCGGTCGCCAGCCCGTCAAGCAGCCGCTCCAGACCGGGATCAAGGCGGTCGACTCGATGACGCCGATCGGGCGCGGCCAACGCGAACTGATCATCGGCGACCGCAAGACGGGCAAGACCGCCGTCGCCGTCGACGCGATCATCAATCAAAAGGAAAGCGGCGTCATCTGCGTCTACGTCGCGTGCGGCCAGCGGGCCAGCAGCGTGGCGGGCGTGGTGGAAGCCCTGCAAAAAGCCGGCGCGATGGACTACACCGTGGTGGTCTCCGCCACGTCGTCCGATCCCGCTCCGCTGCAATACATCGCCCCCTACGCCGGGGCCGCGATCGCCGAATACTTCATGTACCAGGGGAAACACACCCTGGTGGTCTACGACGACCTCTCGAAGCAGGCGGTCGCCTACCGACAATTGTCGCTGCTGATGCGGCGGCCCCCCGGTCGCGAGGCTTACCCCGGCGACGTCTTCTACTGCCACAGCCGGTTGCTCGAACGCTCGGCGAAGCTCAGCGACGAGCTGGGCGGCGGTTCGATGACGGCGCTCCCGATCATCGAAACGCTGGAAGGGGAAGTCTCGGCGTACATCCCGACCAACGTGATCTCGATCACCGACGGCCAGATCTATCTCGAACCCGACCTCTTCTTCGCCGGCGTCCGGCCCGCCATCAACGTCGGGATCTCGGTCTCCCGCGTGGGGGGCAACGCCCAGACGAAGGCGATGAAGAAAGTCGCCGGGTCGCTGCGGCTCGACCTCGCCGCCTTCCGCGAACTCGAAGCCTTTGCCCAGCTCGGGACCGAGCTCGACAAGGCGACGCAGCAGCAGCTCGACCGTGGGTACCGCATGGTCGAACTCCTCAAGCAACCGCAGTTCCAGCCGCTCCACTTCGCCGACCAGGTGATCAGCATTTATGCCGGCGGGAAAGGCTACTTCGACAAGGTGCCGGTGAGCCGCGTGCAGGAGGCCGAAAAGTTCCTGCTGCAGTTCATCCGGGAAGAGAAGAGCGAAGTCCGGAACACCTTGGTGAATACGGGGGCGCTCGACGCCGACACCGAGAAGGCCCTGGGGGCGGCGCTCGACGAGTTCGTCAAGCGGTGGGAGGCCCAGGCGGGCAAGTAAGCGACCGAGCCGCGGGCGAGATGCGTCTCGCTCCCGGCGGCATCCATCGGCAACCGGGTACGTCCGGAACTTCACGTTCCATCGGTGATTCATGGCCAAAGCACGTGCGATCGTCAAACGGCTGAAAGCCGTCCGCAACATCCGCAAGATCACGCGGACGATGGAGCTGGTCGCCACGGCCCGCTTCAAGAAGGCCATGGACCGCGCCACCGAAGCCGCCGCGTACACCCGCAAGATTTCGGAAATCGTCGCGGACCTGTCGGCGACCTTGGCGAACGCCGGGGCCGCCGGGATCACCCATCCCCTGCTGGTTCCGCATCCCGAGGTCAAACACGCCACGCTCTTGGTCCTGACGTCGAATCGCGGCCTCTGCGGCGGCTACAACGCCGGGGTGCTGCGGGTCGCGCAGCAACGACTCCGCGAGGTCGATCGCCAGACGACCAGCTTGCGGCTTGAAGTTTCCGGAAAACGGGGGATCAACTTCTTCCGGTTCCAGAAGCAGCCGATGGACGTCACCTACACCAAGTTCGAGGATCGGCCCGCGTTCGCGGAGATCGACGAGTTGGCGAAGGGCTTCATCGAGGCGTATGTCAGCGGCCGGCTCGATCGGCTCGACGTCGCCTACATGAAGTTCGAGTCGATGTCGCGGCAACGGGCCGTCGTCGAGACGCTGCTCCCGATCGGCCAGTTGCCCGGGTCGACCGCCGCCGCCAAGAGCCAGGTCGATTACGAGTTCCTGCCGTCGCCGCAAGAGATTCTGGAGGAGATCGTGCCGGCGTCGTTCAAGGCGCGGCTCTTCAAGTGTTTCCTCGACGCGGCGGTGAGCGAACAGATCGCCCGGATGGTAGCGATGAAATCGGCGACGGAGAACGCCGGCGAAATGATCAGCACCTTGAAGGCGAGCTACAACCGGGCCCGCCAATCGCAGATCACGTCGGAGCTGAGCGAAATCATCGGCGGCGCCGCGGCGCTGGAGTAGTGAAGAGCGAATAGGGAATAGCGAATAGCCAGAGTCAGAACTGTAATCCGGAGTCACGATTTTTTGACGGCGGTGATCGCTTGAAACTCCACCACATCGAGGTGCGACATGCCTGTCAGCAGCCATCGCGACTTGGTGGTCTGGCAAAAAGCCGTGCGGCTTTGCACCCTGTGTTACACCGCAACGAAGAGCTTTCCGCGAGAAGAACGCTTTGGGCTGACATCGCAATTGCAACGTGCGGCGGTCTCGGTCGCCGCAAACATCGCGGAAGGACGTGGACGAGGAACAACGAACGGTTTTCTGAATTTTTTGTGGATTGCCACCGGATCCTTGACGGAGTTAGACACGCACCTCGTCATCGCCCGGGAACTTGAATACATCGACCAGCAACAGTTTCGCGAGTTGGAGAATCGGATCGAGGAAGTCGGACGAATGCTCACGGGATTGCGCCGTTCATTAGGTGATCCCACGGACTGAACTCTGGCTATTCCCTACTCGCTATTCCCTATTCGCTCGACCAGGCCATTATCCATGTCGACCACCACCACCGGACGCGTTTCGCAGATCATCGGCTCGACCTTCGACGCCGAGTTTGACGAGGCCCATCTCCCCGACATCTACAACGCCCTCAAGATCGACAGCGAGATCAAGGGGACCCGCGTGAAGGTCACCGGCGAGGTGCAGCAGCACCTCGGCGGCGGCCGCGTCCGCTGCGTCGCTCTCGGCAGCACCGACGGCATGGTCCGCGGCATGGAGGTCGTCGACACCGGCGCGCCCGTCTCGGTCCCGGTCGGGAAAGGGACGCTCGGCCGCGTCTTCAATCTGCTTGGCGATCCGATCGACAATCGCGGCGATGTCCCCTGCGAGGAACGCTGGCCGATTCACCGCGATCCGCCCCTGCTTGAGAACCTCAGCTCGAAGACCGAAATCTTCGAGACGGGGATCAAGGTCGTCGACCTGTTGATCCCGTTCGTCCGCGGGGGGAAGGCGGGGCTGTTCGGGGGAGCCGGTCTCGGCAAGACCGTCATTCTGCAAGAGCTCATCGCCCGCATCGCGTCGGCCCACGGAGGGTACTCGGTCTTCGCCGGCGTGGGGGAACGGACCCGTGAAGGGAACGACCTCTGGCTCGAAATGCAGGAAACGAAGATCGGCAGCACCGACCGCGCGGTCATCGAGCAGACCGCGATGGTCTTCGGTCAGATGAACGAACCCCCCGGCGCGCGGCTCCGCGTCGCCCTTACCGCGCTCACCATGGCCGAATGGTTCCGTGACGCGACCGGGGCCGACACCCTGATGTTCGTCGACAACATCTTCCGGTTCTCGCAGGCCGGGTCGGAAGTGTCGGCGCTCCTCGGTCGGATGCCCTCCGCGGTCGGTTATCAACCGACGCTGAGCACCGAACTGGGGGCCCTGCAGGAACGGATCACCTCGACGAAGCGCGGGGCCATCACCTCGGTGCAGGCGGTCTACGTCCCCGCGGACGACCCGACCGACCCCGCCCCGGCGACGGCGTTCGCCCACCTCGACGCCTTCATTTACCTTGAACGAAAGATCGCCGAGAAGGGGCTCTACCCCGCGATCGATCCCCTCGCCTCGTCGAGCCGCGTGCTCGATCCGCAGATCGTCGGGGAACACCACTACGCCGTCGCCCGCCGCGTGCAGAAGCTGCTTCAGCGGTACCGCGAGCTCCAGGACATCATCGCGATTCTGGGGATCGACGAGCTCAGCGAAGAGGACAAGCTGGTGGTTCATCGCGCCCGCCGGATCGAACGCTTCCTGTCGCAGCCGTTCATCGTGGCGGAAGCCTTCACCGGCAAGAAGGGGAACATCACCCCGCTGAAGGACACCATCCGCAGCTTCGAGGAGCTGTGTGACGGCAAGTGGGACCACCTCCCCGAACAGGCCTTCATGTACGTGGGGGCGATCGAAGACGCCGCCGCCCAGGCCGAGCGTATGGCCGCGTCGGTGAAGTGATTGTGATCTGATGATGCTTTTCGAGGATGCCCAGGGAAGGCCTTGCCTGGGCGTCTGAAAGAATGTCCCCATGCCTCAACCGCTGCAACTCGTCATCGTCACGCCGGAAAAGACCCTCCTCGACGAGCCGGTCGCGGCCCTCAACTTCCCGCTCTATGACGGGGGGATCGGCATCCTGCCGGGCCGGCTCCCCCTCATCGGACGGTTGGGGACCGGCGAACTGAAGGTGACGCAGGACGCGGGCGAGCGCCGGTTCTTCATCGACGGGGGGTTCGTCCAGGTCCGCGGCGGCGTGGTGACCCTCCTCACCAACACGGCCATCAGCGGTTCGGCCCTCTCGGCGACCGACGCCCAGCAGGAACTCGACGCGGCGAAGAAGGTCGTCCCCACCACCGACGACGGCTTCCGCGCCAAGGAAGCGGCCCTGCAACGCGCCCGCCGCAAGCTCGCCTTGGCCCGCAAACCGCGCTGAACTCTCGCGCGTCATCACAAGATGATTTCGGGTGCCACTGGCTCCGCCAGTGCGACTTAAGATGGATCAACGTCAAGAGATCGCACCGGCGAAGCCGGCGGCACACGTCCCGGCATCAAACGGTGAGAACGGAATAGCCGGGCAGAACTCAGGGGCTCTCGCACGCCGGGCGCCGTGAGGGGTCAGACCAAGACCGGTCAGACCAAGACCGGTCAAACCAACTCGTGCAGCGGCAGGTTACCCTGCTCGACGAGGTATTGCGGCACCCCCGACAGGTCAAACACGCGGGTGTTCTGCGCGTCGATCCCCGCGCACTTGTAGAGGGTCGCGAAGACCTCCTGAAACATCACCGGCCGCAGCTGCGGGGTTTCGCCGTAACGGTTCGTCGAACCGATGGCCTGCCCCGTCCGCATCCCCCCGCCGGCGAGGACGGCGGTGTTCGCCTGCGGCCAGTGATCGCGGCTGTTGTTGTCGTTGATTTTTGGCGTCCGACCGAACTCCCCCCAGACGACGATCGACACGTCGCGGTCTAGGCCCCGCTCGTGCAGGTCGGTGACGAGCGCCGCCAAACCCTGATCAAGCCGGGGGCATTCCTCGCGGCACTTGGGATAGTTCATGCCGTCGGGACCGTGCCAGTCCCAGCGGCTGAAATTCATCGCGACGAAGCGGGCCCCCGCCTCGACCAACCGGCGGGCGAGGCACAGATTCTCGACCATCGGCGGGGCGCCGTCGCGTTGGAACGTTTCGCTGCTCGCACCATAGCGGGCCACCACGCGCGGATCCTCCTTAGAAAGATCGAGCGCCTCGGCCAATCGCGAGGTGCTCAGGATCCCCAGCGCCTGTTCGGCGTAGACATCGAGGCTTCCCATGTGCCCCCGCTGATCGGCCTCGCGGCGAAACCGGTCGAGCGACTGCCGCAGCAAGGTCCGATCGCGCAGCTTGTCGAGCGTGATCCCCCGCAGCGTCATGTTGTCCGGCTTGCCGCGGGCCTCGCGGCCCAGCAGGTTGAACGGGGCGTGGGCGACGCCGAGAAACCCGCCGTCGCCGGGCTCGCCCCACAGCCGATGTCCGGTTTGGTACATCAAGGCGACGTTGGGCGGAATCGCCGACGAGACGGGCCCCGCCATCTTCGAGACCCACGCTCCCGCCGCGGGCCAACCCCCGGGGGGTTGCCGCTCCCCTTTTCGCCGGCCGGTCATGCATTGGTAGGCGTCATGCCCGCCGTCGGAATCGGCGAG